>JAEUOX010000108.1 GCA_016790475.1 Rhodoferax sp.
ATGATCAGCGTGTCGTAGGCCTTCAGCAGCGGATCGGTCTGCGTCTCCGCCAGCAGGATGCCGTCGGTCATCAGCTTGACCGAGGCCTCGCGGGACAGGCGGTCCTGGAAGCGGACCTTGTAGCCCACCACCTCCCCCAGCGGCGTCTGCAGTTCCTCGGCAATGCGCTTGGCCACCGAGCTGGCCGCGATCCGGCGCGGCTGCGTGTGGCCGATCAGCTGCCCGCGGCCCGGCGGGGCATTGCAGCGACCCCGGCCCAGCGCCAGCGCGATCTTCGGCAGCTGCGTGGTCTTGCCGGAGCCGGTCTCGCCGCAGACGATGATGACCTGGTGCGCGCGCATCGCCTCCATGATCTCCGCGCGCCGGGCGGAGACGGGCAGGGACTCGGGGAATTCAATGCGCAGCGAAGGCGGTGGGGCAAGGTCGGACACGGGCACGGCGGATTATCCCTGTGCCGCCCCCTCCTTCGCCCATAATCGGGTTTTGCCCTGCCTGCCCCGCCCGCAAGCCATGTCCGCCGTCTTCAATTTCACCTTCGTGCCCTGGTTCCGGTCGGTGGCACCGTACATCCACAAGTTCCGCAACCAGACCTTCGTCGTCGGTGTCTGCGGCGAGGCGATCGCGGCCGGCAAGCTGCAGCATCTGGCGCAGGATCTGGCGATGGTGCAGAGCATGGGGGTGCGCATCGTGCTGGTGCACGGCTTTCGCCCGCAGGTCAACGAGCAGTTGCGCGCCAAGGGGCACGCAGCGCGCTACTCGCACGGCATGCGCATCACCGACGAAGTCGCGCTGGACTGCGCCCAGGAGGCCGCCGGCCAGCTGCGCTACGAGATCGAGGCGGCGTTCAGCCAGGGGCTGCCGAACACCCCGATGGCCGGCTCCACGGTGCGGGTGCTGTCCGGCAACTTCATCACCGCGCGCCCGGTGGGCATCCTGGACGGCATCGACTTCCAGAGCTCCGGCCTGGTGCGCAAGGTGGACGTCGCCGGCATCAACCGCACACTCGACATGGGCGCGATGGTGCTGCTGTCCCCGTTCGGCTTCTCCCCGACCGGCGAGGCCTTCAACCTGGCGATGGAAGAGGTCGCCACCAGCGTCGCCATCGCGCTGCAGGCCGACAAGCTGATCTTCGTGACCGAGATCCCCGGCATCCGGGTGCGCCCGCAGGAGCCCGAGGGCGAGGACAACCCGATCGACACCGAGCTGCCGCTGGCCGCCGCCGAGAAGCTGCTGGCCGCCCTGCCGCCGGCGCAGCAACCAACCGACACCGCGTTCTATCTGCAGCACTGCGTGAAGGCCTGCAAGGCCGGCGTCGAACGCAGCCACATCGTGCCCTTCGCGCTGGACGGCTCGCTGCTGCTGGAGATCTATGTGCACGACGGCATCGGCACGATGGTGATCGACGAGAAGCTCGAGAGCCTGCGCGAGGCCACGCCGGACGACGTCGGCGGCATCCTGCAGCTGATCGCGCCCTTCGAGCAGGACGGCACACTGGTCAAGCGCAGCCGCACCGAGATCGAGCGCGACATCGGCAACTACACGATCCTGGAGCACGATGGCGTGATCTTTGCGTGCGCCGCGCTGTACCCCTATCCGGAAGCCCGCACCGCAGAAATGGCCGCCCTCACCGTCTCCCCCGAATCCCAGGGCCAGGGCGATGGCGAGCGGGTGCTCAAGCGCGTCGAGCAGCGGGCCCGTGCGATGGGCCTGGACAGCATCTTCGTGCTGACCACCCGCACGATGCACTGGTTCCTGAAGCGCGGCTTCCAGCAGGCCGACCCGGACCAGCTGCCCGAGGCGCGCCGGCGCGTCTACAACTGGGACCGCAAGAGCCAGGTGCTGGTCAAGAAGCTGGGCTGAGCCCTTTCATCGTCTGCAACAAGCTGCAAAGGAACCCTCATGAGCTCCCTGAATTTCATCGGTGGCGAAAAAGGCGGCGTCGGCAAGTCGGTCGTCTCGCGTGTGCTGGCCCAGTACTTCATCGACAAGGGCCGCCCCTTCGTCGGCTTCGACACCGACCGCTCGCACACCTCCTTCACGCGCTTCTACGCCGACTATGCCTCGCCGGTCATCGTCGACAGCTACGAAGGGCTGGACCAGATCGCCACCGTCTTCGAGGACACCCCGGTCGTCGGGGAACGCAAGAGCGTGATCGTCGACCTGGCGGCGCAGACGGCCGCGCCCCTGGCGCGCTGGGTCAAGGACTCCGACCTGCTGCCGCTGATGGGCGAGATGGGCGTCACGGTGAACTTCTGGCATGTGGCCGACGCCGGCAAGGACTCGGTCGATCTGCTGAACCGGCTCGTGAACACCTACAGCCCCGGCCCCAACTACATCGTCGTGCGCAACCTCGGGCGCAGCAGCGACTTCACGCTGCTCGACGAATCCTCGGCGCTGAAAAAGGCCCTGGCCATGGGCGGTTGTGTCGTCACGCTGCCGCAGCTGCACGAGGCCAGCATGCGCAAGATCGACCGGCAGAACGCCAGCTTCTGGAACGCGATCAACCACAAGAGCGGCCCGGACGCACTGGGCATGCTGGAGCGCCAGCGCGTCAAGACCTGGCTGCGCGGTGTCTACGAGGTGTTCGACACGCTCCCGCTCTGAGGCCCCCGGCCCGGGCGTTCAGACCGCCATCGCGCGCACGCCGTCCAGCGTGAGGCCCAGGCCGAATCCGGGGCTGTCGTCCGGTCGCACCCGGCCATCCTTCGGCACCTGCATGCCGGGCGTCAGGCGCACCTCCTGCAGCGGCACGCCGGGCGCGGAGGCCACGAAGTATTCGCCCATCGGCGCATTGGGCACCGCCATGCCGAAGTGCTGGCCGTAGGGCGTGTTGACCCCGGCATGGGGCACGACCGCGATGCCGGCGCCTTCCGCGATGTGCGCGATCTTCAGGCAGCCGGTCAGGCCGCCGGACCAGCCGATATCGGGCTGGAAGATGTCGGTGTTGTGGCGTGCCGCCGCCTGCGCGAACGGGGCCAGCGTGTACCAGTGCTCGCCACTGGCCAGCGTCACGCCGGGCAGCCGGGCGCGCAGCGCGGTCTGGCCGTCCATGTCGTCCGGGGCCAGGCAGTCCTCGATCCAGCGCAGCTGGTAGGGCGCCAGGCGCCGGGCCATGCGCACCGCGAACTCCAGGTCGAAGGCCATCCAGCAGTCCAGCATCAGGTCGACCTGCGGGCCGACCAGCGCGCGGCGCTCCGCGACCAGCGCCTCGTTGCGCTCCAGCGCCTGCGCGCCATCCGCCGGGCCGTACGGACAGGCCAGCTTGGTGCCGGTGAAGCCGCACTCCATGTGCCAGTCGGTGTCGTTGCCGGTGGCGTAGCAGCGGATGTCGTCGCGCACCGGGCCACCGAGCAAGCCGTACACCGGCTCGCCGAGGACCTTGCCCTTGAGGTCCCACAGCGCCAGGTCGATCGCGCTGATCGCGTACTGCGACAGTCCGCCGGCATAGGGAGAGCTCATGCGCACCATCATGTCCCACAGCCGCTCGACGGCCAGGCAGGGCTCGCCGACGAGCAACGGCCCCAGGTGCTCGTTGATGATGCTGATGACCGGCGCGCCGTAACGCGTCATGCCCAGACCCCAGCGGCCGTCGGTGGCCGTCACCAGGCAAGCGACACTGGGCCAGGTCGGCCGCCAGCTCGCGCGCAGGCGCTTGAAGCGCGGGTAGTGCGACATCGGATTGGCCACTTCGGCATCCGCCGTCCAGGCCGGCCGGCGCGGCGCGGTGACCGGCGGGCCGCCCACCAGATCGCTGCGGATCGCGAAGGCTTCGATGGAGCGGATCGCCAGCGTCATCGCGCCCACTCCAGCGTCTGGTCCGACCCCTCGACGGTGTTCGCCCGGATGTAGTCCCAGTCCGGTTCCGCGCCCAGGCCGGGACCGGGCGGCAGGTGGACCCATCCGTCGGCGTCGGGCGCCAGGTAGTGCGACAGGCCGAAGTCGTAGCCGGACTCGGGCACGAGGATCTCGATCCATTCCGCATTCGTGGCACCACACAACACCTGCAGGTTGGCTGCGTTCATCAGCGGGCTGGCGCCGTGGTGGGAGGCGACCTGGCTGCCCAGTGCCTCGCACAGCGCGGCGGTCTTCAGCATGCCGGTGATGCCGGCCTTCCAGTAGACGTCGCACAGCACCATGTCCAGCGCGTCCGCGCGCAGGAACTCCGCCACCGCCGGGCCATGGCCCGGCACCGTCTCGCCCCCGATCAGCGGCACGCGCAGCGCGCGGCGCAGCGCGGCATAACCGGTCACGTCATGCTGCGGCAGGGGTTCCTCGAACCAGGCGAAGTCCAAGTCCTGCAGCACCTGGCCGACGCGCATCGCCGCCATCCGGTCGTAGGTCTTCGCGACATCCAGCATCAGCGCCACGTCCGGCCCGACCGCGTTGCGCACCGCGCGGCACAGCGCGATGTCCTTGTCCGGCTGGTTGAAGGGGTGCAGCTTGTAGCCGCGGTAGCCTCGCGCGACGCACTGCTGCGCCTCGGCCACATAGTCGTCGATGCGCGGCATCGCCGCCGAGCTGGCATAGGCGCGGATGCGGTCCCGCCGCCCGCCCACCAGGCTGGCCACCGACACGCCCAGCTCCCGCGCGGCGAGGTCCCACAGTGCCACATCCACCGCGCTGATCGCGAACACCGGCACATAACCGGCCGGCTCCAGTTCGACCAGGGACTGCCAGACCCGCTCCCGGTGCAGCACGTCCTGCCCGAGCACCCGCGGCGCCAGGCTGGACCGGATCGCATCCGCGATGCCCCGCCCCGGCTGCCCGCCGTGGGCCCGGGCCATCGAGCAACCGGTCTGGCCGCTGTCACTGCGCAGGACGGTCAGGACGATCTGCTGGCGACCGGCAAAGCGCTGCGCATGGATCGGAACGGCGGGCTGCTCGAAACAGAGGGTGCGGATGCTGGTGACCCGGGCCATGCCTCAGTCGACCTTGACGTTGAGCTTGCGGGCCAGGTCGCCCCAGACCGTGAAGTCGCGCTGGATCGTCGCGGCGAACTCCGCCGGCGTGCTGCCGACGATCTCGTGGCTGCCGTCGATCAGCGGGCCGCGGACCGCCGGATCCCGCAGGATCTTGACCATCTCGCTGTTCAGCCGGGCAATGATGTCCGGCGGTGTGCCGACCGGGGCCAGCAGCCCATACCAGGCATCCAGCACGAAGCCGGGGTTCATCGCCTCGTTCATCGTGGGCACGTCCGGCAGCAGCTGGCTGCGGTTGGCGCCGGTCACCGCCAGCGCCCGCAGCTTGCCGCTCTTGACCAGCTGCAGTGCCAGCTGCATCGCCGGGTAGGCGAAGGCGGTCTGGTTCGCCATCACGGACTGCACCTGCTCCGCCGCGCTCTTGTACGGAATGTGCACGATGTCCAGGTTGCCGCCATTGGCCTTCAGCAGTTCGCCGCTGAAATGCCCGATGCCGCCGTTGCCGCCGGACGCGTAACTCAGCGCGCCCGGCTTGGAGCGGGCCAGCGCGATCAGGTCGGCCACGTTCTTGACCGGCAGCTCCGGGCTCACGACCAGCAGCGCCGAGATACGCGAGGTCAGCACGATCGGTGCGAAATCCTTGACCGGGTCGTAGCCGACCTTGCCCAGCCCGGGATTGGCCGCCAGCTGCGTCGGCGCGAACAGCAGCGTGTAGCCGTCCTTGGGCGCCTTGGCCGCCTGCTCGAAGCCGATGTTGCCGCCGGCGCCGACCCGGTTGTCGACGACGATCGGCTGACCCAGGCTGGTCGCCAGCCGGGTCATCAGCGTGCGGGCCACGCCATCCACCGCCGACCCGGCCGGGAACGCCACGATCACCTTGATCGGGCCCTGGGGGTATTGGGCCAGCACGGCCAGCGGCAGCGCGAGCAGCAGGCCCGCGAGCCAGCGAAGAACGGAGCGGAATTGCATGGGGTCTCCTCGGAATGGTGGATGGGGCCGGGCCGCGCGGAGGATCCGCGTGGCCTGCGCCTCCATTATGGGGACCGCGCGGCGGCGCGGACAAGCGGATTCGTTTCGTACCGCGGCCTCCCCCCTTCGCGGGACGACAGCCCGGGCCGGCCTGCCTAGCATGCCCTCCACTGCAGCAGCCTGTCGCCGCTGTGTCGCGTGTCCTGGAGGTCCCGAGTGAGCAGCCCGCATCCCGTTCCGCATCCCGTCCCGGCCGGTGCACCGGCCGACAGCCCGGCCACCGCCCACGGCGCGCTGGCCGCGCTGTGCCTGATCGCCCGGCTGCACCAGGTCGCGGCCGATCCGGCCGGCCTGGCGCACCAGCTGGCGCTGCCGCCCGGCGAGCCCGCCTCCCCCGACACGCTGCTGCTGGCAGCCCGGCATCTGGGGCTGCGGGCGCGGCGCGTGCGCACCCGTACGGAGCGCCTGGTCCACACGCCCCTGCCAGCGCTGGCCTTCGTCCAGGACCCGCCGCGCGTCGTCGTGCTGGCGCAGTGCGACGGCCGGCGGGTGCTGCTGCAGGATGTCGCAGCCGGCCACCCGCAGGCCGCCGCGATCGAGCCGCTGGAGCGCTTCGCCACGCGCTGGACGGGCGAGCTGATCCTGGTCACCCGCGGTGCCGGGCAGGCCGGGCTGCCGGGCCGCTTCGACTACAGCTGGTTCCTGCCCAGCCTGGTGCGCTTTCGCGGCCTGTTCGGCGAGGTCCTGCTGGTGAGCCTGGTGCTGCAACTGCTGGCGCTGCTTGGCCCGCTGTTCTTCCAGGTGGTCATGGACAAGGTGCTGGTGCACCGGGGCCTCAGCACCCTGGATGTGCTGGTCACCGGCCTGGTGCTGGTGGTGCTGTTCGAGGCGCTGCTGTCGGGCCTGCGCGCGCAGGTGCTCGGGCACACGACCAGCCGCATCGACGTGGAACTGGGGGCCCGCCTGTACCGCCACCTGGTGCGCCTGCCGCTGGCCTACTTCCAGGCCCGGCGGGTTGGCGATTCGGTCGCCCGGGTCCGGGAGCTGGAGACGATCCGCCAGTTCCTGACCGGGCAGACGCTCACCGCGGTGCTGGACCTGCTGTTCGCGGTGGTGTTCGTGGCGGTCATGCTGCTGTACAGCGTGCCGCTGACGCTGGTGGTGCTGGCCAGCGTGCCGCTGTACGCCGCGCTGTGCCTGGGTGTCGGCCCGGCGCTGCGGCGTCGCCTCGACGAGCGCTTCGCGCGCGGCGCCGAGAACCAGGCCCTGCTGGTCGAGAGCATCGGCAACATCCAGACGCTGAAGGCCGGCGCGCTGGAGCCGCTGTTCTGCCGGCGCTGGGACCAGCAGCTGGCGGCCTATGTCCGCGCCAGCTTCCGGACCCAGACGCTGGCCGCCTGGGCGCAGGAGGGCATGCAGCTGATCGGCAAGCTGTCCCACGCCGCGACGCTGTGGTGGGGCGCCCATCTGGTGATGGACCAGCAGCTGACACTGGGGCAGTTCGTCGCGTTCCACCTGTTCGCACAGCGCATCGCGCAGCCGGTGCTGCGCATGACGCAGCTGTGGACGGACTTCCAGCAGACCGGCCTGTCGGTCGCCCGGCTGGGCGACGTGCTGAACACCCCGCCCGAGGCCGCTCCCGCCGGCGCAGCACGCCTGGCAACGGTGCAGGGCCGGATCACGCTGGACCAGGTGCTGTTCCGCTACCGCCCCGAAGGCCGGCCGGCGATCGACCGGCTGAGCCTGGACATCCGGGCCGGCCAGGTCGTCGGCATCGTCGGGCGCTCCGGCTCCGGCAAGAGCACCGTGGCGCGGCTGCTGCAGCGGCTGCATGCGCCGGAACAGGGCCGGGTGCTGATCGACGGCATCGACACCGCCGTCGTCGATGTCGCGGCGCTGCGCCGGCAGATCGGCGTCGTGCTGCAGGACAACCAGCTGTTCCACCGCACGGTGCGCGAGAACATCGCGATCACCGACCCGGCCGCGCCGCTGGACGCTGTGATCCGGGTTGCGCGGCTGGCCGGCGCGCACGGCTTCATCAGCGAACTGCCGGAGGGTTACGAGACGCTGGTCGGCGAACAGGGCTGCACGCTCAGCGGCGGGCAACGCCAGCGCATCGCGATCGCCCGGGCGCTGTTCAGCGATCCGCGCATCCTGCTGCTGGACGAGGCGACCAGCGCGCTCGACTATGAAAGCGAAGCCCTGCTGCAGCAGAACATGGCCACCATCTGCCGGGGCCGCACCGTCATCATCATCGCGCACCGCCTGAGCGCCGTGCGCCACGCCGGGCTGATCGTCGTCATGGACCGCGGGCGCATCGTGGAGTCCGGCACCCATGATGCGCTGCTGGGCCAGCCCGGCGGCCACTACGCCCGGCTGTGGCAGTTGCAGGCCGGCCTGCAGCCGATGGAACGGGAGCCGGCATGAGAACCATGCGCTACGGCCAGGCCCTGCGCGACGCCTGGCGACAGCGTGCACGGCGCGCCGCGCCCCGGTTGAGCGCCGACGAAACCGACTTCCTGCCGGAGGCATTGCGCCTGCAGCACACGCCAGTGCACCCGCTGCCGCGGCGCACCGCCTGGGCCCTGATGGCGCTGTGTGGCTGCGCCCTGGCCTGGGCCTGCGCGAGCCAGGTGGATGTGGTGGCGGTCGCGAGCGGGCGCGTCATCGTGCGGGACCATGCCAAGGCCGTCCAGCCGCTGGAACGCAGCGTCGTGCGGCGCATCCTGGTCCGGGAGGGCGAGTCTGTGCAGGCCGGCCAGGTGCTGGTCGAACTGGATGCCGGCGCCGCCGAGGCCGACCGCGCCAGCCTGGCGCACCAGCGGCAGGCGGCCCAGGCCGATGCGCTGCGTGCCACGGCGATGCTGCAGGCGCTGCGCCAGGAGCTGGGCGCCCCGGCGCTCCCCGCACCGGAGGCTTCGTCGCAGCCCTGGACCGCGCAGCAGCAGCACGCCGCCGAGGCGCAACTGGCCGCGGAGTGGAGCGACTACGCCGCGCGGCTCGGGCGCTTGTCCGCCGAGATCCGCCGCCGCCAGGCCGAGGCCGACACCGCCCGCCAGGTGCAGGGCAAGCTGGAGACGCTGCTCCCGCTGCTGCAGCAGCGCGAGGACGATGTGCGGGCGCTGGCCGCCCAGGGCTTCATGACCAGCCACGCCGGGCAGGACCGCACCCGCGAGCGCATCGAGGTCGAGCGTGACCTGCAGACCCAGCGCGCGCGGCTGCAGGAGGCGCTGGCCGCACTGCAGGAAAGCGAGACCGGCCGCGATGCCTTCCGCGCGGAAGCCCGCCATCAGCAGATGGACCGCCTGCACCAGGCCCGCCTGCGCCTGCAGCTGGCTGATCTGGAGCATGCGAAGGCCGAGCGGCGCGAGACGCTGGCCGTGCTGACCGCCCCGGTGGCTGGCACGGTGCACCAGCTGGCGGTGCATACCGTCGGCGGCGTCGTCACGGAAGCGCAGACGCTGATGCTGATCGTGCCGCCCGACGGCCCGGACACGCCCCTGGTCGCCGAGGTGCAGCTCGAGAACAAGGACATCGGCTTCGTCTACGCCGGCCAGCCGGCGCAGATCAAGCTGGAGACCTTTCCGTTCACGCGCCATGGCACGGTCCCGGCAACCGTGCAGATGGTCAGCGCCGACGCGGTGCAGGATGAACGGCGCGGCGCGGTGTTTCCGGCGCGGCTGGTGTTGGCGCGGGACCGCATCGACATCCACGGGCAGCCGGTGCGTATCAGCCCCGGCATGAACCTGAGCGCCGAGATCATGACCGGCCAGCGCCGGGTCATCGAGTTCTTGCTCAGCCCGCTGCAGCGCACCGTGACGGAGAGCCTGCGGGAGCGCTGACCCGGCTCGCCTTGCGCTTGACCAACATCAAGAAGCGGACGCTGCGGCGCCTCCACAATGGGCTTTTCAGCCACGGAGACAACCGATGCCCGCAAGCACCCGCACCGCCCCACCCGCCGCCCCACCCGCCGCCCCTTCCGCCAGCGCACCCCGCCCCCGCCGCGCAGCGCGCGGGGACACCACCGGCACCCGCTCCTCGCGCCGCGTCGGGGTGGTCGTGGCGCGGGAGGCCGTCGCTGCGGCGCAGGGCGCGCAGACCGCCGCACTGGCCGACATCGTGACCCATGCCGAGAACCGGGCCGAGGCGCTGCAGACCTTCCTGTCCGGCAGTTCGCCCGACGACATCGCCGCCGTGCGCAAGATGCTCGCCGTCGATCTGGCGGCCGACGCGCCGCAATCCGACACCCGGGCCGGCGGACGCAGCGCGGACGACGAGCTCGCCAGCGACTGGCGCAGCGGCGGCTACCCCTACAAGAACCTGATGTCGCGCAAGCGCTACGAGAAGCAGAAGTACGCGCTGCAGGTCGAACTGCTGAAGCTGCAGGCCTGGGTCAAGGAGACCGGGCAGCGGCTGGTGATCCTGTTCGAGGGCCGCGACGCCGCCGGCAAGGGCGGCACGATCAAGCGTGTCATGGAGCACCTCAATCCGCGCGGCGCGCGCGTCGTCGCGCTGGAGAAACCCAGCGAGGTCGAACGCGGCCAGTGGTACTTCCAGCGCTATGTCCAGCACCTGCCGACCGCCGGCGAGATCGTGCTGTTCGACCGCTCCTGGTACAACCGGGCCGGTGTCGAGCGCGTGATGGGCTTCTGCACCGACGCGGAGTACCAGGAGTTCATGCGGCAGGCGCCACAGTTCGAGCGCCAGCTGGTCCGCAGCGGCGTGCATCTGGTGAAGTTCTGGTTCTCGGTCAGCCGCGACGAGCAGCGCCGCCGCTTCAAGGAGCGTGAGCTGCACCCGCTGAAGCAATGGAAGCTCAGCCCGGTGGACCTGGCCTCACTCGACAAGTGGGACGACTACACCAAGGCCAAGGAGGCGATGTTCTTCGAGACGGACACCGCCGACGCACCCTGGACGGTGATCAAGTCCGACTGCAAGAAGCGCGCACGCCTCAATGCGATGCGCTATGTGCTGCACCGCCTGCCCTATGCCAACAAGGACCTGGGCAACATCGGCGCGCTGGACACGCTGCTGGTCGGCCGCGCGCATGTGGTGTACGAGCGCGGCGAGCGCCCGGGCAGCGCGATCCTGTAGGGCGTCAGCGCGGGCGCGCCGAGCGCGCGATCAGCCACAGCGACAGCAGCGCGAAGCCGACAAAGCACAGGAAGGACCAGTTGGCGATCGAGCCGCCGAGGAAGGTCCAGTCGATCTTGGAGCAGTCGCCGCTGCCCTTGAAGATCATCGGGATCGCGCGTTGCAGCGGGAAGTTCTCGATCATGCCGTAGAAGTCCCGCCCGCAGGAGACGACCTCCGGCGGGTGCCACTGCAGCCAGCTCTGGCGCGCCGCGACAAACGCACCAAACCCGGTGGCCAGCAACACCAGCAGGCTGCCGGCCAGGTGGGCGATGCGCCCGGGCATCGCGGCCGCCAGGCCGGCGATCAGCACCACCAGCACCAGCGCGTAACGCTGCACGATGCACATCGGGCAGGGTTCCAGCCCCACGACATGCTGCAGGTACATGCCGAAGGCCAGCATGGCCACACCCGCTCCACAGATCGCCAGCAGCATCTGGCGCACACTCCAGCTCGACACCATCACTTCTCCACAAAAGCTTCGCCGTGTATTGGACACCAGAATGCCGGAGTGGTTTCCAAAAGCGGCGACAATTTGCGGCATCCCACAGACATCTCCGATACAAGGACGAATCCCATGGCACGTATGGTTCAATGCATCAAGCTCGGCCGGGAAGCGGAAGGGCTCGATCTGCCCCCCTACCCTGGCGAGCTCGGCAAGCGCATCTGGTCCCAGGTCAGCAAGGAAGCCTGGGCGGGCTGGCTCAAGCACCAGACGATGCTGGTCAACGAGAACCGCCTGAACCTGGCCGACCTGCGCGCCCGCCAGTACCTGGCACGCCAGATGGAGGCCCACTTCTTCGGCGGCGGCGCCGACGCCGCGCAGGGCTACGTGCCGCCCAGCGCCTGACGCCTGCCCACGCCCATGGCTGACTGGGGCGCGCGCCCGGCCTGGTGCGTGCTGGACACCCACTTTCAGGATGGCGCGCACCTGATCCGCGCATGGCGGGCCTGGCAACACGCACCCCACCGCACCCCGCTGCTGCACCACGTCGCGCTGCTCCCGGCAGCACCGGATCTGGCGTCGGCCTGGGCCGGCCTGCGCGCAGCCGGGCTGGTGACTGCGAGCCTGCCTGCCCCTGTCTGCCCATCGGAAGCCGGCATGCACCGGCTGGAGCTGCAGGACGGCCGCGTGCTGCTGACCCTGTGCATCGGCGCCTTGCTGCCGCTGCTGCGCAGTCTGCAGTTCGTGGCCGATGCCGTGTACCTGGGTCATGCGCACGGCGCCGAGGCCTGGGACACCTGGACGCTCAAGGCGCTGGCACGGCTGTGCCGCCCGGGCACCTCGCTGGAGGCGCAGGCCCCACTCCCCGCACCCGCCGCGCTGCTGCGCCAGACCGGTTTCGCGCCAGCCTCCGACGCGCCGGGCGCCGCGTGGACTTTTGCGCCCGGCTGGACGCCGGGCACCAGCCGCGCCCCCTGGCGCCAACCGCCCGCCCGCCCCACCGACTGCGTCGTCGTCGGTGCCGGGCTGGCCGGTGCCGCGGTGGCCGCAGCGCTGGCGCGCCGCGGCTGGTCGGTCACGGTGCTGGACACCGCCCCGGCCCCTGCTGCCGGCGCGTCCGGGCTACCGGCCGGTCTGCTGGTGCCGCAGGTCGCGCGCGACGCGGGGGCACGATCGCGCCTGTCTGCCGCCGGTGTCCGGCTGATGCGGCAATGGTGCCGGCGGCTGCTGCACGAAGGGCGGGACTGGGCCCCCATCGGCGTGCAGCAGATGTCCCGCGCAAACCCGCTGGAGCAGGAGCGCTGGCATGCGGACGGGGCCTGGGTGCGGCTTGCGGCCTTCGTGGACGCCTGCCTTGCGCAACCCGGCATCAGGTTGCGCGCCGGCGCGGGCGTCCACCGGCTGCGCCGCGACGGAAACGGGTGGGCGTTGCTGGATGCCAACGGCGGACCGCTGGCCCGGGCTTCGCAGGTCGTGCTGGCGGCCGCCGGGGCCACACCGGCACTGATCGCGACGCTGCGGCAGGACCCACCCGGCGCGCCCATCCCGGCATGCCAGCTGCGTCCGATGCCCCCGGTCGCCGGCCAGGTGTCCTGGGGCTGGCGACGTGCCGGGGATGCGGAGGACTTCCCGCCGACGCCGGTCAACGGGGACGGCCATCTGCTGCCCGCGGTGCCACTGGGCAAGCGGACCGCCTGGTTCGCCGGAGCCACCTACGAGCCGCCGTCGGAGCCGGCGCTCACCGAGGCCCAGGCCCATGCCCAGAATCTGGAGCGTCTGCTGCGTCTGCTGCCAGCGACCGCACAGGCGCTACGCGCCGACTTCACCGAAGGCCGGGTCCTGGCCTGGCGCGGCCAGCGCAGTACCACGGCCGACCGGCTTCCCGGTGTGGGTCCTGTGCTGCAGGCCGATGCGCCCGGGCTGTGGATCAGCGCCGGCATGGGCTCCCGGGGCCTGACCTACGCCGTGCTGTGTGCAGAGTTGCTGGCCGCGCAGCTGGGCGCGGAACCCTGGCCGCTGGAGGCCGGGCTGGCGCGCCTGCTGGCGGCCGGCCGGCCCGCGCTGTCAGACCATCTGTAGCACCCGGAACACGTGGCTCGGGTCGTACGGGCGGTTGATCACCGCCCGGCAGCCGGCACGCTCGGCGCGTTCATGCATCGCCCAGGCGGTGTTGCCGGTCGTGACCACGACGCTGCCCACCGGCGGGTCCTTGGCCACCAGCCGTTCGACCAGGCCCCAGGGCTCGTCGAGCATGTCGACATTCACGATAACGATGTCGTAGTGCTGCTCGCGGGCCCGCACGGTGGCCTGCGTCACAGTCTCCGCCTCGTCGATCTCGATCAGGCCGGCCAGCGCCAGCCGGGCGCGCAGGTAGAGGCGATCGTCGCGGGACGGATCGACGATCAGCGTGCGCCGCACACCGGGCGGAATCACGGTGTCGGGTTCGCCGTCCATGCCGATGTCGATGTCGACCTGGGCGGTGGCGAACAGCTGGTCCATCGCATGGATCACCGCGGTCCAGTTCAGCGGACGCGGGAAGGCCCGCCAGGCATGGGCCGGCGCACCATTGCCGACGCAGATCAGTTTCAGGTTCGGGTTGAGGTTGGGCGAGGCGAGCGCCAGGCCGGCCTCGTAGCTCTCGACGTCGATCAGCGCAATGTGCGGCAGCACCGGCGACTCCGGCGTCCACAGGGCATAGGTGGTCGGGCGCTCCATCGACAGCCGGAACACGGTGTTGAGGGCATGGCGCTCCACATCGCGAAACCCCACCACCTTGACAAATACCGTCGAGCCCATGCCTGCCAGTGTTCCTTGTTGCCGTCAACGCCGGGAAATTATCGTCGCCGACCCGCGCTTGTGGACCATAATGCGCCGAAGTTTTTACCAACGGGTCAAATCGGCCCGTTTCATTTAACCATGATTCTTGTTGCCGGCTCGGCCAATCTCGACTTCGTCGTGACCGCACCGCACATCCCCGCACCAGGCGAAACCGTGCTCGGCCACCGGTTCACGACCTATCCCGGCGGCAAGGGGGCGAACCAGGCGGTGGCCTGCGCGCGCGCCGCGGCCGCCCCGACGCACATGCTGCTGGCCCTGGGCCAGGACCCGTTCGCACAGCCGCTGGAGGCCTCGCTGACCGAGGCCGGCGTGCAGATGCACATCGTGCGCAGCCGGGAGCATGCGACCGGCACCGCCTTCATCTGCGTGTCGGATGATGCCGAGAACGCGATCACCGTGGCGCCCGGCGCCAACCAGGCGCTGTCACCCGCCGACCTGCCGCCCCTGAAAGGTTTCAGCCATCTGCTGATGCAGCTCGAGACCCCGCTGGAGACCGTGACCGCCTACGCGGCCCAGGCACGCGCCGCCGGTGTGCGCGTCGTGCTGAATGCGGCTCCGGCGCAGGCCCTGCCGGCCGCACTGCTGTCCCAGCTGGACATCCTCATCGTCAACCAGGGCGAACTGGCCCAGGTGGCCGATTGCCAGGGCTCCGTCGCCGCCTGCCTGGAGCGGCTGTCGACAGTGCCCACGGTGGTCGTCACGCTCGGCAGCCACGGCTGCTGCGCCCGTACGGCCGAAAGCCTGCTTGTGCAGGCCGCGTTCCCGGTCACGCCGGTGGACACGACCGGCGCCGGCGACACCTTCTGCGGCGTGCTGGTGGCCGCACTGGGCCGCGGCGAGCCGCTGGCCCAGGCACTGCGCCAGGCCAGCGCGGCCGGTGCGCTGGCCTGCACCCGGGCCGGCGCGCAGTCCAGCATCCCGACCCCTGCCGAAATCACCGAACTCCTGCGCCACAGCCAGGAGAACACGCCCGAGCGCCAGGCCGCCGTGCGCGCGGTCTGCGGCCTGGCCTGAACCAACCCGACTCTCCCGTGCTCCCCATGTCCACTCCGACCCGCAACAAAGTCATCTACGACACCGATCCGGGTGTCGACGACGCGATGGCGCTGTACTACGCGCTGGCGCATCCGGCCATCGACCTGGTCGGCATCACGACCACCTTCGGCAACGTGACGGTCGAGCAGGCCGCCACCAACGCGCTGTACCTCACGGCGCTGGCTGGCCGGAACATTCCAGTCACGCGCGGCGTGGCCACGCCCTGGGTCAAGTCCCCGGAGGCGCCCCCGGCGCACATCCATGGCGCTGACGGCCTGGGCAACCTGGGCGCGCGGCGCAAGGTGGACGCGGTACTGGATCCGCGCAGTTCCGCGCAGTTCATCGTCGACATGGCCCGCGCCCATCCGGGCGAGATCACGCTGGTGGCCGTCGGGCCGCTGGGCAACCTGAGCCTGGCCCTGCAGATGGAGCCGCAGCTGCCCAACCTGGTGCGCGAGGTGATCGTCATGGGCGGCACTGTCATGGAGCCGGGGAACGTGTCGCCGGTCGCGGAAGCCAACATCTGGAACGACCCCCACGCCGCCGACCGCGTCTTCACCGCCGGCTGGAAGATCACGATGGTCGGGCTGGACGTGACCCACCGGGTGGTCGTGCTGCTGTCGCTGTTCCGCCAGATCGCCGACCGGCACCAGCACCCGGCCACCGACGCGCTGCACCATGCGGTGGACTTCTACGCGCGCTTCTATAGCGGCCTCTACCAGCACATCGCCGCCACACCCGGCTGCTTCGCGCATGACCTGCTGGCCTTCCTGTTCCTGACCCATCCGGCACTGTTCGAGATCGAGACGAAGGCGGTGCGGGTCGCCACCGAAGGTTTCGCGCAAGGCCAGACCATCATGAACCGGCGCGATTTCATCGACTATCCGCACCCGGGCTGGGGCAAGGGGCAGCCGCGCACCCAGGTCTGCCTCAAGGTGGACGCCCAGGCTTGCGTGCGGGTGTTCGAGGAAACCCTGATGGGCGACTGGCTCCGCCCGCTGACCAACGACTGAGGCCACCCGATGCAGTTCCCCGTCGTCGACTACCGCAGCCCGACCGCCGCCCAGGACTTCTGCGCCAGCCTGGTCCGCACCGGCTTCGGCGTGCTGGCCAACCACCCGCTGGACCGGGACCTGGTCGAGGGCATCTACAGCGAATGGCAGGGCTTCTTCGCGTCGGAGGCCAAGCACCGGTATGCATTCGACCCGGTCCGCTACGACGGCTACTTCTCGCCCAAGATCTCGGAGACCGCCAAGGGCCATACGCAGCGGGACCTGAAGGAGTTCTTCCATATCTACCCGTGGGGGCGCTATCCGGCCGAGGTCTCGGACGCGGCCCGGCGCTACTATCGGGAAGGCAGCCGACTGGCGGCCGAACTGCTGGGCTGGGTCGAGGCCCATTCGCCGCCGGAGGTCCGCGCGCGCTACAGCCTGCCGCTGCCCTCGATGATCGAAGGCTGCGACGACACGCTGCTGCGCGTCCTGCACTACCCGCCGCTGTCCGGCCAGGAGCCGCCCGGCGCGGTGCGCGCGGCTGCCCATGGCGACATCAACCTGCTGACGGTGCTGCCGGCGGCGACCGAGCCGGGCCTGCAGGTGCTGGGGCAGGACGGCGGCTGGCATGACGTCCCCTGCGATTTCGGCTTGCTGATCGTCAACATCGGCGACATGCTGCAGGAGGCGTCGGGGCACTATTACCCGTCCACCGTGCACCGGGTGCTGAACCCGACCGGCGAGGCCGCCCGCAAGTCCCGGATCTCGCTGCCGCTGTTCCTGCATCCACGGCGCGAGATCGTGTTGTCCGAGCGCTACACGGTAGGCAGCTATTTCGAAGAGCGCATGCGCGAACTCAAGCGCAACGACTGAGTTGGCGGCGCATTCGGCGCCGCATATGCCACCACAGGCATAACGACATCACAAAAGTGTAGTTTGCGATCTAACAGCCCGCATCTACAGTCCGCGGACCGGTTTGGCACGCGGCATGGCCTTGGGCGCGACCGGCTCCACCGATCGCGACCATGTACCAATACACCGAATTTGACCGCCAGTTCATCCGCCAGCGCGCCGCCCAGTACCGCGATCAGCTCGAACGCAACCTGGCTGGCACGCTGAGCGACGACGAGTTCCGACCGCTGCGCCTGCAGAACGGCTGGTATGTACAGCGCTTCGCGCCAATGCTGCGGGTCGCCGTGCCTTACGGCGAGCTGTCCAGCCGGCAGCTGCGGGTGCTGGCCCGGATCGCGCGCGAATACGACCGCAAGGACGACAACCACCTGGACCGCGCGAACCCGGGCCTGAGCGATCTGGCTTCGCTGCCCTCGGGCTACGCGCATTTCACGACGCGGCACAACCTGCAGTACAACTGGATTCCGCTGCATCGCAGCGCCGACGTCATGGAGCTGCTGGCCAGCGTCGACATGCACGGAATCCAGACCAGCGGCAACTGCATCCGCAACATCACCAGCGACGAACGTGCCGGCATCGCGATCGACGAGATCGCCGATCCCCGCCCCTATTGCGAGATCCTGCGGCAATGGAGCACGCTGCACCCGGAGTTCGCCTTCCTGCCGCGCAAGTTCAAGATCGCGGTGACCGGTGCCGTCGAGGACCGCGCCGCCACCTACTGGCACGACGTCGGGCTGCATCTGCACAAGGACGCACAAGGTGCGCTGGGCTTCCGGGTACTGGTTGGCGGCGGCATGGGCCGCACGCCGGTCATCGCCAGCGTGATCCGGGAGTTCCTGCCCTGGGACCAGATCCTGAACTACCTGGAGGCGGTCGTTCGGGTCTACAACCGCTGGGGCCGGCGCGACAACCTGTACAAGGCCCGGATCAAGATCCTGGTCAAGGCCGAGGGCGAGCGCTTCACGCGGGAGGTCGAGGAGGAGTACGCGCAGATCGTCGCGCAGGACGGCGCCCCGCACACGATCACGCAGGCGGAGTTCGACCGCGTCGCCGCGTCCTTCGTG
>JAEUOX010000139.1 GCA_016790475.1 Rhodoferax sp.
GGGTGCTGGATGCGCTGCGCTGGCAGCCGGCTGCGGTGCCAGCACTGGCCGATAGGGCCTTTGGTCCATACTGTTGCACCATGGGTTCGATCATTTCAGAGTGGGCCGAGTGGGCGGGCCGCCGGGCCGCCCCGCTGCGCCCGCGGCCGTGGCGCCTGTTCTGTGTGGCCCTGTGGATGGCTCCAGTCCTGGGCGCCGCACAGTCCATCGATTGCTCCAGGCTACCTGCGGGCAGCATCGAGGTGATGGTCTGCGCGGACGAAGGGCTGATGGCACTCGACCGGGAGATGGCGGCCATCTACGCGGCGGCCTTGAAGAAGGCCGTCCGGGAGCGCCCGCCGATGCTGAAGGCGGAACAGCGCGGCTGGATCAAGGGCCGCAACGACTGCTGGAAGGCGGAGGACCGGCGTGCCTGCGTCGTCGACGCCTATGCCCGTCGCAAGGTCGAACTCCAGGCCCGGTATCGCCTGGTGTCTGCATCTGCGCCGGTACGCTTCGTCTGCGGCGACAGCCCGGCGGACGAGGTGACCGTGACGCATTTCCGGACCGAGCCGCCGGTGCTGATCGCCGAGCGTGGTGACCAGAGCTCGCTGATGTCGCTGGTGCCCAGCGCCAGTGGTTCCAGATATGTCGGTCGCAATGAGTCGCTGTGGGAGCACCAAGGCGAGGCAAGCATCGTGTGGGGTTACCAGGCGCCGGAGATGCGCTGTCGCCTGGCCGGTGGGCGCATCGACGGGCCCCTGGCGCGAACTGCCTGGCAGTTGATCGCGATCCGGTCGATGGACGACGCGCAGGGCACGTTTCGAATGGCCCATCCCGAGCGTTTCTCGCTGCAGTTTGCCGTGGACGGGCGCGCGCGAGTGCGCCTCGACTGCAACCGGGGTTCCGCCACCTGGGCCGCGACACCGTCTGCGGATGTCGCTTCCGGGGCGCTGCTGCTGGGGCCCGTCGCCATGACGCGCCGGGCCTGCGCGAAGGATTCTCCGGGAGCCAGGGTGCTGCGGGACCTGCGGAATGTGCGCTCCTATCTGCTGAAGGATGGGCGCTTGTTCCTCTCGCTGATGGCCGATGGTGGCATCCTCGAGTGGGCACCAGCCACCCCCTGACTTCTTCGACGGCTTGTCGCATAGCGGATGTCAGCGTCGATGACCGGGGCTGCCGCCGCGGTCCCGCGGGACGTCAGAACCGCTCGTGCGGCGCCAGGTAGCGCCACTGCCCCAGCGGCAGGTGACCCAGCATCACCCGGCCGATCCGGACGCGCTTCAGGCCGACGACCTTGAGGCCGACGAGCTCGCACATCCGGCGGATCTGCCGCTTCTTGCCCTCGGTCAGCACGACGCGCAGCTGCTCCGGGTTCTGCCAGCTGACCTGGGCCGGCTTGAGCGCCTGGCCGTCGAGCGACAGGCCATGCCGCAGCAGTGCCAGCTTCTCCCGCGGGAACACCGCCTGCACATTCTGGGTGACCGGGTCGTC
>JAEUOX010000148.1 GCA_016790475.1 Rhodoferax sp.
GCAGGCGCCCGTCCAGGACAGCGTTGCATGGCCCCACGCCGCGCTGGCCAGGCCACCGGCCGCCGCCCCCAGCGCCGTGCCGGCATACAGCATCGACGAGTTCAGGCTGAACAGGATCGGCGCCTGCCGCGGTGCCGCTGCTGCCAGCCGCGCCTGCGTCGGCGACATCATGCCGAAACCCGCGAGGCCCCAGACCACGAAGGTCAGCACCATCCACGGGTAGTGCCCCTGCGTGAACGGCAGCAGGCCCATCATCAGCGTCAGCACGCCCAGCTGGGTGCGCAGCGTGCGCACCGGGCCGAAGCGGTCGGTGGCCCAGCCGCCGGTCAGCGTACCGCCCACGCCGGCCAGGCCGAACACCATCAGCGTCAGCGACAGGGTCGTCGGGCTGATCGGATTGAGGGCCTGCAGCACCGGACCGATGTAGGAGAACACCGTGAAGATCGCGCTGAAGTAGCCCAGCGTCAGGCCGAGCACCCGCAGCACCTCGCCCTGGCGCAGCAGCGCACCCAGCCCGGCAAAGCGCGCACCGGGCGCCTGGATCTGCGCCGGCATCAGCCAGCCCGCCAGCACCGTCATCATGCCGCAGAGCGCCGCCAGGCCCAGCACCGGCACGCGCCAGCCGAACTGCAGGCCGATCCAGGCGCCCAGCGGCAGGCCGATCACGTAACTCAGGCTCATGCCCAGGAACACCAGCGAGAGCGCCTTGCCCTGGCGCGCCGGCTCGACCGCCGACACCGCGATGCTGGCGGCGATCGGCGTGAACACCGCGCCGGCCCCCATCAGCACCCGCCCGGCCAGCAGCACCGGCAGCGAGGGCGCCAGGCCGGACATCAGCATGCCCAGGCCGAACAGCCCCAGCGCCATCTGCAAGGCCCGGCGCCGCGGCCAGCGGCCGGTCAGCACCAGCAGCAGCGGGGCCAGCAGCGCGGTGGACAGCGCATAGATGGTGATCGTCTGGCCGACGGCGGACACGCTGGTGCCCAGCGATTGCGCCACCGATTGCAGGATGCCTGTCAGGCAGAACGCACTGGTCCCGATGACCAGGTTGCAGGCCGCCAGCAGAAAGAGGAAGGGCGGCAACGCCTCAGTGCCCGAGGATCTTGGACAGGAAGTCCTTGCTGCGCTCGTTCTGCGGGTTGTTGAAGAAGTCGTGCGGGTTGTTCTGCTCGACGATCTGGCCCTGGTCCATGAAGATCACGCGGTCGGCCACCGCCTTCGCAAAGCCCATCTCGTGCGTGACGCACAGCATCGTGATGCCCTGGCTGGCCATCTCGACCATCACGTCGAGCACCTCCTTGATCATTTCCGGGTCGAGGGCCGAGGTGGGCTCGTCGAACAGCATGATCTTGGGGGTCAGGCACAGCGCGCGCGCGATCGCGACGCGCTGCTGCTGGCCGCCGGAGAGCTGCAGCGGGTACTTGCCGGCCTGCTCCGCGATGCGCACCCGCTTGAGCTGCGCCATCGCCTTTTCCTCGGCTTCCTTGCGCGGCATCTTGCCGACCCACATCGGCGACAGCGTCAGGTTCTCCAGCACGGTCAGGTGGGGGAAGAGATTGAACTGCTGGAACACCATGCCGACCTTCTTGCGGATGTCGTCGATCGCCTTGACGTCGTCGGTCAGCTCGATGCCGTCGACCCACAGGTGACCCTGCTGGTGCTCCTCGAGCCGGTTGATGCAGCGGATCAGCGTCGACTTGCCGGAGCCCGAGGGCCCGCAGATCACGATGCGCTCGCCCGGCGCGACGTTCAGGTCGATGTCACGCAGCACATGGAAGTTGTTGCCGTACCACTTGTTGAGCTTGTCGAATTTGATGATGGGTTCAGCCATGGCGGGTCGAAGGTGTAGAGGAGAGGGACGGTGTCAGGAGGGGGCGGGGGCTCAGCGGGCCTTGCCCTTGTTGACCTGCTTCTCGATCCAGACGCTGTAGCGCGACATCGAGAAGCAGAAGATGAAGTAGATGATCGCGATGAACAGGTAGCCCTCGATCTTGAACGGCCGCCAGTTGGCGTCGGAGTTCAGCGCCAGCGACAGCGCACCGGTCAATTCGTACAGGCTGACGATCGTGACCAGCGAGGTGTCCTTGAACAGGCTGATGAAGTTGTTCATGATGCT
>JAEUOX010000150.1 GCA_016790475.1 Rhodoferax sp.
CGACGGCTGCGCGTCGGGGGCCAGCTGCACCGCGCGCACGGTGCCGATCACGATATGGTGGGTGGCCCAGTCGTGCACATGGGCCACCTCGCAGTCGAACGAGGCCCGCGCACCGTCGAGCACCGGCACGGCCCGGCCTTCGAGCCCGCGCCAGTGCCCGTATTCGAACCGCGCCGCACCCACGGCGGCCAGCTGCCCGCCGAAGGCCTGGGCCACCTCGACCTGCCCGGCAGCCAGCACGTTGACCGAGAAATGCCGCAGCCGCACCAGTGCCCGCGCGATCGACGCGGTCCGGCCGACGCACACCAGCAAGGAGGGGGGATCGACGCTCAGCGAGGTGACCGAACTCGCGGTCATCGCCAGCGGCTCGCCGTCCGGGCTGCGTGCCGCGATGATGGTCACGCCGCCGGGCAGCGCGCGCATGCCCTGCTTGAACGCGTCGCGGCTGCTGCCAGGGGCGTCCGACGCAGTGGCGAGCACGGAAGCGGCCTGGCGGGTCATCCGGCCGATTCTATTTTCCGGGCAAGGCCCCCGTGCGCCAGGGGCTTCCGGCGCCCGGGCCTGCGGTCAGCTGGCGGCCAGATGCAGCTCGGCCGGCAGGCTCACTTCCATCAGCTCCAGGTCGGCCGACGCCTCGGACAGCGTGTAGGGCAGGCCGTCGGGCAGCGTGATGCTGTCATCGGCCGACAGCCGCCAGGCCTGGCCGTCGGCCTGCAGGCGGACGCTGCCCGCCAGCACGAAATAGAAGCAGAACTCGCTGCTGTGGGACTGCGTGCGCTGCACCCGGGCACCGGTCGGGCGCACGACCCGCACGCCGGCCAGGCCGCCGGTGGCCCCGCCGATGCCGGTGTCGCGCACCTCGAAGCCGGCCACGCGCCACGGCTGCCAGCGCGCCTGGGCCGCCACATGGAAGATGTATTTCTGACCGTCGAAGTCCCGGCCGGGCTGCAGCTCGGCGTTGGGCAGCGTCATCGCGCGGTCGGCCATCGTGATGTGCTCGGCGGGTGCGCAGATCTCGACCACTTCGGCGCCGGCCGAGCTCTCCATGACCCGGTGCCGGATCTTCGGCGGCTGCAGCACGCAGTCGCCGGCCTGCATCACGATCGGCTCGCCCTGGCCCTCGTAGGCCACGCGCACCCAGCCCTTGCGGCAGAAGATCATCTGGAAGCGGATCTTGTGGAAGTGCACATAGTCACCGACCGGGCCGCCCTCCAGGATGCGGATGTGCGACGCGATGAAGGCGCCGCCCAGGCGGTCCGGCACCAGGTCGCGGTAGCGCATGCC
>JAEUOX010000195.1 GCA_016790475.1 Rhodoferax sp.
TTCTTGCGGACCTTCTTGCGGACGCGGGCCGCTGCCGAACTGCTGGGAGCTTTAGCCATGTTTCTCTTTCAACCGATTATTTCTTGAGCGACTGGGCAGCCTTGCGCGGGCCCTTGCGCGTACGAGCGTTGGTCTTGGTGCGCTGACCACGCACCGGCAGACCGCGGCGATGACGGAAACCACGGTAGCAACCGATGTCCATCAGACGCTTGATGTTCATCGTGGTCTCGCGGCGCAGGTCACCCTCGATGGTGAACTTGCCGACCTGGTCGCGAATCTTCTCGAGTTCGGCGTCGGTCAGGTCCTTGACCTTCTTCGAATATGCAATGCCACAGGCTTCGCAGATCTTGCGAGCGCGGGTGCGGCCGATACCGAAGATGGCCGTCAGGCCGATCTCGGAATGCTGATGCGGCGGAATGTTGATGCCAGCGATACGTGCCATATTGGTCCTCTAATACTCTTGCAATCAGCCCTGGCGCTGCTTGTGACGCGGATCCGTGCAGATCACGCGCACAATGCCCTTGCGCCGGATAACTTTGCAGTTGCGGCAAATTTTCTTGACCGAAGCCGAAACTTTCATTTGATTCTCCTAAGACTCTGTGCCTCATTCCATCCGAATCAACGGCGAAACCCCGGCTCTAACCACAATCGTCACTTTGCCCTGAACACTATCCTTGCCCTGCTCAAATCGTAGGGCGTCAACTCCACCGTCACCTTGTCACCAGGAAGGATGCGGATGTAGTGCATGCGCATCTTTCCGGAAATATGCCCAAGAACCACATGTCCATTTTCCAGCTTGACCCGGAAGGTCGCATTGGGGAGGTTTTCAACCACCTCGCCCTGCATCTGGATGACATCGTCCTTCGCCATACGGTCCCACGTTTCAGGAGGATTTGAAACTCGCCTTCTTCAATAGTGATTCGTATTGCTGGGACATCATGTAGTTCTGCACCTGGGCCATGAAATCCATGGTGACCACCACGATGATCAGCAGCGAGGTTCCACCGAAGTAGAACGGTACGTTGTATTTGAGGATCAGGAACTCGGGCAGCAGGCACACGAAGGTGATGTACACCGCACCGGCCAGCGTCAGCCGCACCAGGATCTTGTCGATGTACTTCGCGGTCTGGTCGCCCGGCCGGATGCCAGGAATGAATGCGCCGCTCTTCTTCAGGTTCTCCGCGGTTTCACGGCTGTTGAACACCAGCGCGGTGTAGAAAAAGCAGAAGAACACGATCGCCGCGGCATAGAACATCACATAGATCGGCTGCCCCGGGGTCAGCGAACCGGCGATGTCCTTCAGCCAGCGCATCGACTCCCCGGCGCTGAACCAGCCGACCACCGTGGCCGGCAGCAGGATGATCGACGACGCGAAGATCGGCGGGATCACGCCAGCCATGTTCAGCTTCAGCGGCAGGTGCGACGACTGGCCGCCATACACCTTATTGCCGACCTGCCGACGGGCGTAATTGACCAGGATCTTGCGCTGGCCCCGCTCGATGAAGACCACCAGATAGGTGACGGCAGCAACCAGCACGACGATCAGCAGGCTGACGATGATGCTCATCGCACCGGTACGCACCAGCTCCAGCAGGCCCCCGATCGCGTTCGGCAGGTTGGCCGCGATGCCGGCGAAGATCAGGATCGAGATGCCGTTGCCCAGCCCCCGCTCGGTAATCTGCTCGCCCAGCCACATCAGGAACATCGTCCCCGCGGTCAGCGTCGTGACGGCCGTCAGGCGGAACCCGAAGCCCGGCGCCATCACCAGCCCCGCGGAGCTTTCCAGCGCGACGGCAATGCCCAGCGACTGGAAGATGGCCAGACCCAGCGTGCCGTAGCGCGTGTACTGCGTGATCTTGCGGCGGCCGGCCTCGCCTTCCTTCTTGAGCTGCTCGAAGGCGGGCAGCACATAGGTCAGCAGTTGCATGATGATCGACGCCGAGATGTACGGCATGATCCCCAGCGCGAAGACCGTGAAACGGGACAGGGCCCCCCCCGACATCAGGTTGGCCATGCCCAGGATGCCGCCCTCCTGGCCCTTGAAGAACTGCTGCAGCTGCGCAGGGTCGATCCCGGGCACTGGAATATGCGCACCGATCCGGTACACCACCAGTGCGAGCAGCAAAAACATCAGGCGTCGGCGGAGATCGCCGAACTTGCCCGTCTTTGCCAATTGCGCCGCGTTGGTTGCCACGTTGTCTTCTTGGGTAGTTGTCGCGTCAGGCCACGCTGCCGCCGGCAGCCTCGATGGCCGCCTTGGCGCCAGCCGTCGCGCCGATGCCATTGAGCTTGACCGCCTTGGTCAGCGTGCCGGTCTTGATGACCTTCACGACCTTGGCCAGCTGGGGGATCAGACCCGCCTGCTTGAGCGTCAGCAGATCCACTTCCGCAGCACCCAGCACTTCGAGCGTCGTGAGGGTCACCTCGGCGTTGAACTGCAGCTGCTGGGACTTGAAGCCCCGCTTCGGCAGACGGCGCTGCAGCGGCATCTGGCCGCCTTCAAAGCCGACCTTGTGGTAGCCACCCGCGCGCGACTTCTGACCCTTGTGACCACGACCCGCGGTCTTGCCCAGGCCGGAGCCGATTCCGCGACCTACGCGGCGCTTGGCGTGCTTCGCGCCATCCGCCGGTTTGATGCCATTGAGTTCCATCATCTTCTTTCGTCAGTTCTTGCCGATCCGCCGTGCCATGTCACAGGCGGAAAATGCAGCCATCCGTCAAAGGACCTTGACCAGGTAGTCGACCGTGTTGATCATGCCCCGCACTTCCGGCGTGTCCTGAAGTTCACGCACGCTGCGGATCTTGCGCAGACCCAGGCCGCGGACCGTCGCGCGGTGCGACTCCTTGCAACCGATCGGGCTGCGGACCAGCTGGACCTTGATCGTCTGTTTTTCGTTGGACATCTTGATTCCTCCGGTCTCAGGCGAACAGCTCTTCGACCGTCTTGCCGCGCTTCGCAGCCACTTCGGACGGGGTCGTCGACACGGACAGCGCGTCCAGCGTCGCACGAACCATGTTGTACGGGTTGGTCGACCCATGGCTCTTGGCCACGATGTCGGTAATCCCCAGCACCTCGAACACGGCGCGCATCGGGCCACCCGCGATGATGCCGGTACCCTTCGGGGCCGGCGCCATCATGACGCTGGCCGCGCCATGGTGACCCATCACCGTGTGGTGGATCGAGCCGTTCTTCAGGGAGACCTTGATCATGTTGCGGCGGGCCTCTTCCATGGCCTTCTGCACCGCAGCCGGCACTTCCTTGGACTTGCCCTTGCCCATGCCGATGCGGCCGTCGCCGTCACCCACCACCGTCAGGGCTGCGAAGCCGAGAATCCGACCACCCTTGACCACCTTGGTCACGCGGTTGATCGCGATCATCTTCTCGCGCATTCCGTCTTCCGGACCTTCCGCCTTGCCCTGCATCTTTGCCTGTACTTTAGCCATGATAGTTTCCGATTCGACTAGAACTGCAAGCCCGCTTCACGCGCGGCATCCGCCAGCGCCTTGACGCGACCGTGGTAAGCAAAACCCGCGCGGTCGAAAGCGACCTTGTCGACACCGGCGGCCTTGGCCTTCTCGGCCACCCGCTTGCCGATGAGCTGGGCTGCCGCGGCGTTGCCACCCTTGCCCGAGCCACCCAGCGCAGCACGCACCTCGGCTTCCGCCGTGGACGCCGAGGCCAGCACCTTGCCGCCGTCGCCGGAGATCACGCTGGCGTAGATGTGAAGGTTGGTGCGGTTCACCGTCAGGCGCGCAACGCCTTGCGTGGCGATGCGGATGCGCGTCTGGCGCGAGCGGCGCAGTCGTTGCTGTTTCTTGGTCAACATGATGCAGCCCCTTACTTCTTCTTGGTTTCTTTGATCGTGACCTTCTCGTCCGCATAGCGGATGCCCTTGCCCTTGTACGGCTCGGGCGGACGAACGGCACGGATCTCCGCGGCAATCTGGCCCACGCGCTGGCGGTCTGCGCCCTTCACGACGACTTCCGTCGGCGTCGGGGTCGCCACCGTGATGCCGGCGGGCATGTCCATGTTGACGGGGTGCGAATAACCGACCGTCAGGTTCAGCTTCGCGCCTTGCGCCTGGGCCTTGTAGCCCACGCCGATCAGGGTCAGCTTCTTCTCGAAGCCGGCGGTGACGCCGACGACCATGTTGTTCACCAGCTGGCGCATGGTGCCGGCCATCGCGTCAGCGGCACGGGAATCGTTGGCGGGGGCAAAGCTGAGCTTGCCGCCTTCGCTGGTCACCTTGACCAGCGCATTCTGCGACAGGTTCAAGGTGCCACCGGTTCCCTTGACGCTGATCTGGTCAGCCTTCAGGGACACGTCCACGCCAGCGGGCACGCTGACGGGCATTTTTCCGATACGGGACATTTCAGTTTCTCCTGGTTGTCACGTGGCGTCAGGCCACGTAGCAAAGGACTTCACCACCCACACCGCTGGCACGCGCCTTGCGGTCGGTCATGACACCCTTGGGGGTGGTAACGATCGCCACGCCCAGTCCGTTCTGCACCTGGGGGATGGCATCGCTGCCGCGGTAGACGCGCAGACCGGGCCGGCTGACGCGCTCGATGCGCTCGATCACCGGACGGCCGGCGTAGTACTTCAGCGCGATTTCCAGCTCGGACTTGCCACCTTCGGTCTTGACGGTGAAGCCGTCGATGTAGCCCTCGTCCTTCAGGACCTGGACGATCGACACCTTGACCTTGGAGGAAGGCACCGACACCGTGGTCTTGGCAACCATCTGCGCGTTGCGGATGCGCGTCAGCAGGTCTGCAATCGGATCACTCATGCTCATGTCAATGTCTCCTTGCCTTACCAGCTGGCCTTGACCACGCCGGGGATCTCGCCGGCCATGGCCATTTCGCGGATCTTGGCGCGCGCCAGACCGAAGTGCTGGAACGTGCCGCGGGGGCGACCGGTGATGGAGCAGCGGTTGCGCTGGCGGGTGGGATTGGCGTTGCGGGGCAGCTTCTGCAGGGCCAGGCGCGCGACGGCGCGCTCGTCTTCGCTGCGCTTCGCGTCACCCGCGATGCCCTTGAGTTCCGCGTGCTTTTTCGCGTACTTGGCAACCAGTTTGTCGCGCTTGAGTTCGCGCTCGATCAAAGCCATTTTAGCCAAGGGACACCTCAGTTCTTGAACGGAAAACGGAAGCCCGCGAGCAGCGCCTTGCACTCTTCGTCGGTCTTGGCCGTGGTGGTAATGCTGATGTTGAGGCCGCGCAAGGCATCCACCTTGTCGTACTCGATCTCGGGGAAGATGATCTGCTCCTTGACCCCGATGTTGTAGTTGCCCCGGCCATCGAAGGCGCGGCCGGAGATACCACGGAAGTCGCGAACCCGCGGCAGCGCGACGGTCACGAAACGGTCGAGGAATTCGAACATCTGCACACCGCGCAGCGTGACCATGCAGCCGATGGCCTGGCCTTCGCGGATCTTGAAGCCGGCAATGGCCTTCTTGGACTTGGTGACCACCGGCTTCTGGCCGGCGATCTTGGTAAGGTCGGCCACGGCGTTGTCCATGACCTTCTTGTCGGCCACCGCCTCGCTGACACCCATGTTCAGCGTGATCTTGGTCAGGCGCGGCACCTGCATCACCGACTTGTAGCCAAACTTGGCCATCAGTTCGGGAGCGACTTTTTCGCGATAGTGTTGCTGCAAACGTGCCATGGTCATGCCACCTTGATTTCTTCGCCGCTGGACTTGTACACGCGCACGCGCTTGCCGTCTGCGAGCTGTTTGATGCCGACACGATCCGCCTTGCCGGTCGCCGCGTTGTAGATCGCGACATTGGACTGGTGGATCGGCATGGTCTTCTCGACGATGCCACCGACCGTACCCTTCATCGGGTTGGGCTTGGTGTGCTTCTTGACGAGGTTGATGCCCTCGACGACGACATGAGAGTCATCCTTGCGCAGCGTCACCTTGCCACGCTTGCCCTTGTCGCGCCCCGCGAGCACGATGACTTCGTCGCCTTTGCGAATCTTGTTCATGGCCTGTGTCCTTACAAAACTTCCGGAGCCAGCGACACGATCTTCATGAATTTCTCGGTGCGCAGTTCGCGCGTCACCGGGCCGAAGATGCGGGTGCCGATCGGCTCGAGCTTGGCGTTGAGCAGCACAGCCGCATTGCCATCGAACTTCACGAGGGAGCCGTCGCCGCGGCGAATGCCCTTGGCGGTGCGCACCACGACCGCACTGTAGATCTCACCCTTCTTGACGCGACCACGAGGAGCCGCCTCCTTGATGCTCACCTTGATGACATCTCCAACGCTGGCGTAGCGCCGCTTCGATCCGCCCAGCACCTTGATGCAAAGGACGGACTTCGCGCCGGTGTTGTCGGCGACTTCCAATCGGGTTTCAGTCTGGATCATTTCAATATTCCCAACTTGCACCTGCAGGGCTCACCGGTGCGTTGCGCACCGCTCAACCCGGCAAGTCAGTCTTGGGCCCGTCGTCCACAGCGAGAACCACTCGCGCTGCATCCGGCTTTGGGCAGAAACTACAAAGCTCACCCGCTTTCACGGGCGAAGCCTGCGATTATGCAACAGTGATTTTGGCGGGTCAACCCGGCAGCTGCAAATATTCCTGGGCCAGTTGCAGGAACGCACCGGTCTGCGGGTCCCGGCCGGTCTCCTCGGCCACGATCTCGCCAACCCGCGGCGCCGCCGCCGCCGCAGCGGCGGCATCCAGGAACAGCAGCCGGGAGCGCCGTGCCAGCACGTCCTCGACACAGCGGGCATATTCATGGCGCACCGCGAAGCGGACCATGCCCTCGGTCAGACCCGGCACGAGCAGCACTGTCGCCCCGGGCATGCCCAGCACCAGATCCTGCTCGGACCCGTAGCTGTGCAGGCCCGGCGACGCCTCGATGGGCGCTGGGCGGGCACCACCTTCGCCGGCGCCGACCAGCCGCAAGTTAGCAGTCACACCCGCCGCACGGGTCGCCAGCAGGGACTTCTCAAAACACTTCTGCAACACATCCTCGGCCATGGCGCGGTAGGTCGTCCACTTGCCTCCGGTCACCGTGACCAGGTTGCTGCGACTGACCAGCACCGTGTGCTCACGGCTCAGGCCCTTGGTGTTCTCGCCATCGTCGTCCTGCGGCTTGACCAGCGGCCGCAGCCCGACCCAGACACTGCGGACATCCTGGCGACCGGGCGCCCGCGTCAGATAGCGGGCCGCTTCCGACAGGATGAAGCGCACCTCTTCCGGGAACGGCCGTGGCTCCCGCACCAGGTCTTCGCGGGGGGTGTCGGTCGTGCCCAGGATGACCTTGCCCAGCCAGGGCACCGCGAACAGGACCCGCCCGTCGGCCGTCTTCGGCACCATCAGTGCGGTGTCGCCCGCCAGGAACTCGCGGTCCACGACCAGATGCACGCCCTGGCTGGGAGCCACCATCGGCCGGGTGGGACGGCGCCCGTCCCCCGGGTTCGCGGTACCGTCCTGTTGCCGCAGGGCATCGACCCAGACCCCCGTGGCATTGATCACGCAGCGGGAGCGCAGCTGGAAGTCCGCGCCGGTTTCGGCGTCGGTGCAACGCACACCCGCCACCTTGCCGTCCTCATAGACGAGTCCGGTGGCCTGGCAGTAGTTGGCCAGCAGCGCACCGCGGGTGGCCGCCGTGCGGGCCAGCGCCAGCGCGAGCCGCGCATCGTTGAACTGGCCATCCCAGTACTTGACCCCGCCGGACAGACCTTGCGCACGCGCGTTCGGGAGCAGCCGCAGCGTCTCCTGCCGGCCGAGGAACTGCGTGCGTCCCAGGCCGGCCTGGCCCGCCAGCGCGTCGTACATCGTGAGGCCGATGCCGTAGAACGGGGTCTCCCACCAGTGGTAGGAAGGCATCACGAAGGCCAGCGGCTGGGCCAGGTGCGGCGCATTGCGCAGCAGCGTCGTGCGTTCGTGCAGGGCCTCTCGCACCAGCGCGATGTTGCCCTGCGCCAGGTAGCGCACCCCCCCATGGACCAGCTTGGTCGCCCGCGACGATGTGCCTTTCGCGAAATCGTGGGACTCGACCAGCGCCACGCGGAACCCGCGCGCGGCGGCATCGAGTGCGACACCCAGGCCGGTCGCACCGCCACCCACAACGACCAGGTCGTAGTCGGCCGGCTCGCGCAGGCGCGCCATCAGCGCCTCGCGCCGGGTCGGCAGCGCGGCGGCAGCAGCGGACGCCATCAGTGCACCGCCCAGTCCCGCGCGCGCTGCACCGCCTGGGTCCAGCGCCGGCGCTTGGCCTGGCGCGCGTCTTCGGACAGCTGCGGGTCGAACTGCCGCTCCCGCGCCCACTGGGCCGCCAGTTCATCGGCACCGGCCCAGAAGCCGGTCGCCAGCCCGGCCAGGTAGGCCGCCCCCAGCGCCGTGGTTTCGGTGACCTGCGGCCGCACGACCGGCACGCCCAGGAAATCCGCCTGGATCTGCATCAGCAGGTCATTGCGGCTGGCCCCGCCGTCGACGCGCAACTCTTGCAGCGCGATCCCGGAATCCTGGGACATCGCACCGAACACATCCGCCGACTGCAGCGCAATGGCCTCCAGCGCGGCCCGGGCGACATGGGCCCGCGTGGTGCCCCGGGTCATGCCGACCAGCGCACCCCGTGCAAAGCCATCCCAATGCGGCGTCCCGAGGCCGGCAAAGGCCGGCACCAGGTACACGTCACCGGTATCCGGGACGCCGCGCGCCAGCGCCTCGACGTCCTGCGCCGCGCTGATGATGCCCAGGCCGTCCCGCAGCCACTGCACCGTCGCGCCCGCGGCAAACACCGACCCCTCCAGCGCGTAGCAGGCCTGCGACGCCTGCAGCACCGGCCCGGGGCCGACCCAGCCCACGGTGGTCAGCAGCTGGTGCCGGCTGCGCACCGCGGCCGTGCCGGTATTCATCAGCATGAAGCAGCCGGTGCCATAGGTGTTCTTGGCCATGCCGGGCGCGAAGCAGGCCTGGCCAAACGTGGCCGCCTGCTGGTCGCCAGCCAGGCCGGCAATCCGGATCGGCCGGCCGAACAGCGCGGCATCGGTGACCCCCACCTCCCCGCTGGACGGCACGACACGCGGCAGCACCGCCTCGGGCACATCGAACAGCGCCAGCAGCTGCGGATCCCAGCGCAGCGTGTGGATGTTGAACAGCAGCGTGCGCGATGCGTTCGACGCATCCGTCACATGGCGCTGGCCGCCGGTCAGCTTCCAGACCAGCCAGCTGTCGATCGTCCCGAACGCGAGTTCCCCGCGCTCGGCCCGCGCCCGCGCGCCCGGCACGCGATCCAGCAGCCACTGCAGCTTGGTACCGGAGAAATAGGCGTCCAGCACCAGGCCGGTCTTCTGCTGGATCCGGCGCGCCTGGCCGTCGGCCCGCAGCGCATCGCAGCGGTCCGCCGTGCGGCGGTCCTGCCAGACGATCGCCGGCGCGACCGGCTCGCCGGTGGCGCGGTCCCACAGCACGGTCGTCTCGCGCTGGTTGGTGATCGCGATGCTGTCCACCTGCGCGGCCTGCACGCCAGTGCGCCGCAGTACCTCCAGCGCGACGGCGCGCTGGCTGTCCCAGATCTCGCCGGCATCGTGCTCCACCCAGCCCGGCTGCGGGAAATGCTGGCGGAACTCCTGCTGCGCGACACCGGCCACCCGGCCGGCGCGGTCGAAAAGGATGGCGCGCGAGCTGGTCGTGCCCTGGTCGAGCGCAAGGATGTAGTGCTGCATAGGCCGCGTAGATTACCGCAAGCCGGCGCGGGTCCGGCGACAATCCGCAGCCCGGCATCCAGCGACCACAGGAACAGCATGCACAGTCACATCGCATTCATCGGCGGCGGCAACATGGCCAGCGCGATCCTTCAAGGCCTGCTGCAGCAGGGCTACGCCCGCGAGCGGATCAGCGTGGTCGAACCCTTTGCAGACACCCGCGCGCTGCTCGCCCAGCGCTTCGGCGTCCAGGCCGAACCGGCGGCTGGCGAATTCCTGCGTGCGGCCGATCTCGTGGTGTGGGCCGTCAAGCCGCAGACCTTCCAGGAGGCGGCCTCGCAGGTGCAGGGCTTCACGCCGGCGGCGCTGCATCTCAGCGTGGCCGCCGGCATTCCGAGCCGCAGCATCGCCCGCTGGCTGGGCAGCGAACGCATCGTGCGGGCCATGCCCAACACGCCGGCCCTGATCGGACGCGGGATCACCGCCTTCTTCGCGCGCGACGGCGTGCAGCAGGCGGACCGCCAGCAGGTCGAGCAGGTCATGCACAGCACCGGCGAGACGCTCTGGGTCGAGACCGAAGCCCGATTGGACGCGGTGACCGCGGTGTCCGGCTCCGGCCCGGCCTATGTGTTCTATTTCATGGAAGCGATGATGGCGGCCGGCACGGACATGGGCCTGAGCCCGGCCCAGGCGCGGCAGCTCACGCTGGCCACCTTTGCCGGCGCCTCCGAGCTCGCCCGCGCCAGCGAGGACCCGCCGGACGTGCTGCGCCAGCGCGTCACGTCCAAGGGCGGAACGACGTTCGCCGCGATCACCGCGATGGATGCCGCCGGCATGCGGGCCAGCTTCCAGCGGGCGCTGCAGGCCGCCTGCGACCGCGCCCGCACGCTCGGAGACGAGTTCGGCGCCGGCTGACCGGCCTCAGCCGGCGCCGTAGGCCAGCGCGATGCCGGCAAACACGGCGAATCCCAGCCAGTGGTTCAGCCGGAAGGCCTGGAAGCAGCCCTCGCGGGAGCGGTCCCGGATCAGCCGGCCATGCCAGGCCGCCTGGGCGGCCGCGGCGACCAGGCCCAGCAACACCCAGCCGGTGCCGGGCGTACGGCCGTGCAGCACCAGGCCCCAGATCAGCAGGTAGAGGGCGTAGAACAGCAGGATGGCCGGCACGTCCCAGCGCCCCAGCGTGATCGCGGACGTCTTGATGCCGATGCGCAGGTCGTCGTCGCGATCGACCATCGCGTATTCGGTGTCGTAGGCCAGCACCCAGAACAGGTTGCCCAGCAGCAGCACCCAGGCCAGCGGCGCCACGCCCTGGAGCATGGCCTCCAGGCTGAACGGCCCCGCCCCGCGCACCGCGGAGAACGCCATCGGGATGCCGAAGCTGAAGGCCACACCGAGGACCGCCTGCGGCATCGACACCAGGCGCTTGGCATAGGGGTAGGCCAGCGCGATCGCCAGCGCCACCACCGACCAGGCCACGGTGACCGGATTCGTCGTCAGCACGAGCCCGAACGCGGCCAGCGCCAGGACCGCGCCCACCGCCAGCGCCTCCGCGCTGGACACCGCGCCGCTGGTGACCGGGCGCTGCGCGGTGCGCTTCACATGGCGGTCGAACTCCCGGTCGGCCACGTCATTGATGCAGCAGCCGGCGCTGCGCATCAGCACCGTGCCCAGCGTGAAGACCAGCAGCAGGTGCCAGCCGGGAAAGCCGCCCGCAGCGATCCAAAGCGCGCTGAGCGTAGGCCACAGCAGCAGCAGCCAGCCGGCCGGGCGGTCCCAGCGGATCAGGTGCAGATAGAGCCGCAGCCGTTGCGCCAAGGCCGCGCCTCTCAAGCCTGCAGGCGCCGCAGGTCCAGGTCCCCGTCGGCCATCGGCGGGCACCAGACATGGCATCCGGTGAGCGGTCGGGACATCCGGAACAGCGCGTCGGTGATGCCGTCTTCCAGGCCCAGCATGCGCCGCATCAGCGCCTCGAAGGCATCCGGGCTGGCGCCAAAGGCCACGAAGACCAGCCCCGCCTCCAGCCCGGCGGACCAGGGCATCGAGCGCCGCAACACAAAGGCCGGGGGGCTGAAGCTCTCCTGGGCGGTGCGCTTGACATGGGCGGATTCTGGCGCGTCGTCGATCTCCTCGCTGTCCGCCTGGCGCCGCCCCACCATCGCGTCGCGCGCCGCCGGCGCCATCGCCTGCAGCGCCGGGAAATCATGCAGCCACTGCTGCACGCTCGCACAGCTCGAACCGTCCAGGCCCGGGCCCTGGCCCTGCATCAGGGCCGCCTGGCGAGCGGCTGCGCGCACCGGGTTCTCGATGCCATCCTCGTAGCCACTCAGGTCGAGCGCGAAGCCCTGGGGACCGCGCCCATGCCGGAAGGCGTCCACCGCATCGCGCAGCACGAAGGCCGGCTCCAGCAACGCCGCGATCGCCCGGCCCTCGCGAATCAGATCCCCCGCGTCATCGCCGCGCAGCCAGCACCACAGGGACACCGGTGTCGACGGCACCTGCGCCGCCGGTCCGGCCAGCGCCGGGAAGGTCCGCATCATCGGGACCGGAGGCTGCCCCTTGACGGCGCAGGCCGCCAGCACGTCCTGCCCGAGGCCCAGCACCAGCGTGCCGGTCCGCACCCAGGGCGACAGGCCGGCCAGCAGCCGGGCCAGCGCAGGCCGTCGGGCGGCGGGCAGGCGCAGCGCGAAGCTCAGGTAGCGGCCGACCGGGGGCACCGGGGCCAGGATGCCGGGCTGGGACAACGCACGCACGATGGAACTTCCTTTCATGAAAGACGGTGAACGCCCGGCAGTTCGCAGGCGTAGATGGCATTGCGCAACGCGGCGATCGCCTCGTAGCGGGTGAAGCTGCGCCGCCAGGCCAGCACGACGCGCCGGGTCGGCGGCGGGCCGCCGGCCGGATCGCTGATCGGGATGTAGCAGACATAGCTGTCGGCGCCCTTGACGCGGCGCGACCGGGCGTACAGCGCACCGGCCGGCACGCCCAGCCGCGGCACCAGCGTCACGCCCATGCCGGCGGCCACCATGTGCTTGATGGTTTCCAGTGACGAGCCTTCGAAGCTGCGCCGGATGCCCTCGGCGTTGCTGGAGAAGCGGGCGAACTCGGGGCAGACCTCCAGCACATGGTCCCGGAAGCAGTGGCCGGTGCCGAGCAGCAGCATCGTCTCCGACTTGAGCTGCTCGGCGGTGAGCGTCTTGCAGCGGGCCAGCGGATGCTGGTTGGGCACCGCAGCGACAAAGGGCTCGTCGTACAGCGGGGCCATCGCCAGCCCGGTGTCCGGAAAGGGCTCCGCCAGGATCGCGCAGTCGATCTCGCCGGTGCGCAGCATCTCCAGCAGCTTGACGGTGAAGTTCTCCTGCAGCATCAGCGGCATCTGCGGTGTGCGGGCGATCACGTTGCGCACCAGCTCGGGCAGCAGGTAGGGCGCGATCGTGTAGATCACGCCCAGCCGCAGCGCCCCGGCCAGCGGGTCCTTGCCGCGCTTGGCGATCTCCCGGATGTTGGCCGCCTGCTCCAGCACCGACTGCGCCTGGCGCACCACCTCCTCGCCCAGCGGGGTCACGGTGACCTCGTTGGCGCTGCGCTCGAACAGCTTGAGCTCCAGCTCCTCCTCCAGCTTCTTCACGGCCACCGAGAGCGTCGGCTGCGAGACGAAACAGGCTTCCGCCGCCTTGCCGAAATGCCGCTCGCGGGCCACCGCGACGATGTACTTGAGTTCGGTCAATGTCATGCGGCGTATTGTCCTACGGCCCGGTGCGGGCGGCCCTGCAGGGGCCTCAGGCCTTGAGGTACTCCGTGCGGGTGCCGAACCAGCGCGCCACGTGCCGCTGCGCGAGCGCGGGATGACGGTCCAGCAGCACCGGCGCGGCCTCACGGGCCCAGGCCAGCAGATCCGCATCGGTCGCCAGGTCGGCAAAGCGCAGCAGCGCCGCGCCGGACTGGCGCGCGCCAAGGAACTCGCCGGGCCCGCGGATCTCCAGATCACGCCGCGCGATCTCGAAGCCATCCTGGGTCTCGACCATGGCCCGCAGCCGGGCCCGGGCGGTTTCGCCGAGCCGCGGTGCGTCGCCGGTGGCATACAGCAACACGCAGGCGGACGCCGCCGCGCCCCGCCCGACGCGGCCGCGCAACTGGTGCAGCTGCGACAGGCCGAAGCGTTCCGCATGCTCGATCACCATCAGCGACGCATTCGGCACATCGACACCGACCTCGATCACCGTCGTGCTGACCAGCACGCCCATCGCCCCCTGGACGAATTGCGCCATCACCGCCTTCTTGTCCGCCACCGGCATGCGCGAGTGCAGCAGCCCGACCTCCACGCCCGGCAGCGCCGCCTGCAGCGCCTCGTGGGTGGCCGTCGCATTGCTCAGGTCCAGCGCCTCACTCTCCTCGATCAGCGGGCAGACCCAGTAGACCTGCCGGCCCTGGGAAAGCTGCCCCCGGATGCGCTCCACCACCTCGTCGCGGCGGGCCGCGTTGACCAGCCTGGTGACGATCGGCGTGCGCCCCGGCGGCAGCTCGTCGATCGTCGAGACCTCCAGGTCGGCGTAATAGCTCATCGCCAGCGTGCGCGGTATCGGCGTGGCGGTCATCATCAGCAGATGGGGCTCCAGCCCGGCCTCCGCCATCTTGTCGCGCAGCGCCAGACGCTGGGCCACCCCGAAGCGGTGCTGCTCGTCGATCACGGTCAGCGCCAGGTTGCTGAACTGCACCTTGTCCTGGATCATCGCGTGCGTGCCCACCACCAGCGCGGCCTCGCCGGACGCGATCAGCGCCAGCATCGCGCGCCGTTCGCGGGTCTTCTGGCTGCCGGTCAGCCAGGCCGTCGTGATGCCCAGCGGCTCGAGCCAGCCGATGAGCTTGCGGAAGTGCTGTTCGGCCAGGATCTCGGTCGGCGCCATCAGCGCGCACTGGCGGCCGCTGTCGATGCACAGCGCCGCCGCCAGTGCCGCCACCACCGTCTTGCCGGACCCGACATCGCCCTGCAGCAGCCGGTGCATCGGCTGGGGCCGGGCGAGGTCCTGCGCGATCTCGGCGCCGACCCGTTGCTGCGCGGCCGTCAACCGGAACGGCAAGGCCGCCATCAGGCGCGCATGCAGCCCGCCGGCACGGCCCGGCAAGGCCGGCGCGGCCAGTGCATCGCGCGCACGGCGGGCCTGCAGCTGCGAGATCTGCTGGGCCAGCAGTTCCTCGATCTTCAGGCGCTGCCAGGCCGGGTGGCTGTGGTCCTCCAGCGTCTGCAGCGACACCGCCGGGGCCGGATGGTGCAGGAACTGCAGCGCCTCGCGCAGCGGCCAGGCGAGCGCGGCATGCGGGGGCACGGCGTCGCCCACCGCCACCGTCTCGGACAGCTCGGCACGGGCCAGGCCACCCTGTACCGCCTTGCGCAGGTAGGCCTGCGGCAGACCGGCCACCGTCGGGTACACCGGCGTCAGCGCGGTCGGCAGCGGGCCGGCGGCCGCATGCACCGTCGGGTGCATCATCGTCCAGCCGAGAAAGCCGCCCTTGAGTTCGCCCCGGGCCCGGACGCGTGCCCCCGGCTGCCAGGCCTTCTGCTGGGCCGGGTAGTAGCTGAAGAAGCGCAGCGTGCAGGTATCGGTGCCGTCATCTACCGTGACCAGCAACTGCCGCCGCTGCCGCAGGCTCACCTCGCTGGCGGTGACCGTCGCCTCGATCTGCGCCCACTGGCCCTCGCGCGCATCGGCCAGCCGCACGATGCGGGTTTCGTCCTCGTAGCGCAGCGGCAGGTGCAGTGCAAAGTCGATGTCGCGTACCAGGCCCATCTTGGCCATCGCCTTCTGCAGCGGATTGCGCGTGGGGGTGGGGGCGACGGCCATGGGACAATTTTGCCCCGTCCGGCCTCTCACCAGCATGACCCCTCCCTCCAGCCCCCGCCCGCGCGTCTTCACGCTCGCCGACTTCGATTTCGAGCTGCCGCCCGAGCGGATCGCGCAGCATCCTGCCGCCGAGCGCAGCGCCTCGCGCCTGCTGGACGGCACCGGTCCGGCGCCGGTGGACCGCATCTTCCGCGCGCTGCCGGAGTTGCTGGCACCGGGCGACCTGCTGGTCTTCAACGACACCCGTGTGCTGAAGGCCCGTCTGTTCGGCGAGAAGCCCAGCGGCGGCAAGGTGGAGCTGCTGGTGGAGCGGGTGCTGTCGGGCAACCAGGTCGCTGCGCACATGCGGGTCAGCAAGAAGCCGGAAGTTGGCACGACGCTGGCGCTGCAGACCACCCCCGGCTGCGCGGACGGGCTGTGCGCCACGCTGCTGGGCCGCTGGCCGGATGCGGACGGCGCGCTGTTCCGCTTCGTGCTGTCCAACGACGCCGGCGACGACCCCTACACGCTGATGGAGCGCCACGGCCATGTGCCGCTGCCGCCCTACATCACCCATGCCGACACGCCGCAGGATGCGGACCGCTACCAGACCGTGTTCGCCCGCCACCCCGGTGCGGTGGCCGCACCGACCGCCGCGCTGCATTTCGATGCGCCGCTGCTGGACGCGCTGGCATCGCGCGGCATCCAGCGCGCCCAGGTCACGCTGCATGTGGGCGCCGGAACCTTCCAGCCGGTCAAGACCGAGAACCTGGCCGAACACCGGATGCACAGCGAGTGGTACGACGTGCCCGCCACCACCCGGCAGGCGCTGGCGGACTGCCGGGCGCGCGGCGGCCGCGTCGTCGCGGTCGGGACCACGACGGTGCGCACGCTGGAATCCTGGGCGGCCAGCGGCATCGCCACCGGGGACACCAGCATCTTCATCACGCCAGGCTTCCGCTTCCAGGTCGTGGACCGGCTGATCACCAACTTCCACCTGCCCAAGTCCACGCTGATGATGCTGGTCAGCGCCTTCGCCGGTTATGACCGGATCATGGGCCTGTACCGCCATGCGATCGCGCAGCAGTACCGCTTCTTCAGCTATGGCGATGCGATGCTGCTGTCCCGCGAGACCGCCGGGGCGCCACCGGCGCCCTGAACGCGCCGCCGCCACTACACTCGCCGGCCAGACAGCGCCCCCCAGGCACTCCAAGACACCCCCCATGCTCCAGTTCGAGATCCTCCAGACCGACCCGGCCACCGCCACGGCCTCCGGCAGCCATGCCCGCCGCGGGCGGCTGCGGCTCAACCACGGCGTCATCGAGACGCCGATCTTCATGCCGGTGGGCACCTACGGCACCGTCAAGGGGGTCACGCCGCAAAGCCTGGAGGACATGGGCGCGCAGATCATCCTGGGCAACACCTTCCACCTGTGGATGCGCCCGGGGCTGGACATCGTCACGCAGTTCGGCGGCCTGCATGCGTTCGAGCAATGGAAGCGGCCGATCCTGACCGACTCCGGCGGCTTCCAGGTCTGGTCGCTGGGCGCGATGCGCAAGATCAGCGAGGAAGGCGTGCGCTTCTCGTCACCGGTGAACGGCGACAAGCTGTTCCTGACGCCGGAGATCTCGATGCAGATCCAGACGACGCTGAACTCCGACATCGTGATGCAGTTCGACGAGTGCACCCCCTACCTGTCGGTCGAGCCGAAGACCAAGGGCCAGCGGACCACCGAGCGCGAGGCCCGCGCGTCGATGGAGCTCAGCCTGCGCTGGGCGCAGCGCTGCCAGGCGGAGTTCGCCCGGCTGGGCAACCCGAACGCGCTGTTCGGCATCGTGCAGGGCGGGATGTTCGAGCACCTGCGCCAGGAGTCCCTGGAGCAGCTGGTCGCGATGGACTTCCCCGGCTATGCGATCGGCGGCGTCAGCGTCGGCGAGCCGAAGGACGAGATGCTGCGCATCATGGCGCACACGCCGCACCGGCTGCCGGCGCACAAGCCCCGCTACCTGATGGGCGTCGGCACGCCGGAAGACCTGGTCGAGGGCGTGGCCCAGGGCGTGGACATGTTCGACTGCGTGATGCCGACCCGCAACGCCCGCAACGGCACGCTGTTCACCCGCTTCGGCGACCTGAAGATCCGCAACGCCCGCCACAAGGCCGACCCCCAGCCGCTGGATCCGACCTGCACCTGCCTGGCCTGCGCCGGCCGCAGCGGCGTGCCCTGGGCCGAGGGCGGGCGGGACGGCTTCTCGCGCGCCTACCTGCACCATCTGGAGCGCTGCGGCGAGATGCTGGCGCCGATGCTGGCCAGCATCCACAATCTGCACTACTACCTGAACCTGATGCG
>JAEUOX010000203.1 GCA_016790475.1 Rhodoferax sp.
CGGCAACGGCCCGTCCGGCTGTACGAAAATGCGGGTTTGCACCGGCGAAGCCGGACGTCCCCGTTTCCATTCCCGACAGAACACCGCCCAGCAGGATCCGCCATGGCAACCTCCCGTGACCCCGCGTGGTACGACGCGCAATACAACAACACTGCCCGGGTGTCCGACTCGGCCATGCTGGTGGAGGGCTGGAAGGAGCGCTCCGCGCAGGCCCGGGCCGCGCTGCAGGGCCATCTGGATGTGGCTTATGGCGAGGAACCGGGCGACCGGCTCGACATCTTTCCGGCGGCCAACCCGAACGCGCCGGTGTTCGTGTTCATCCACGGCGGCTACTGGCGCGCGCTGGACAAGGCCGACCAATCCTTCATCGCGGCGCCGTTCGTGAAAGCCGGCGCCTGCGTCGTCGTGCCGAACTACGACCTGTGCCCCGGTGCGCCGGACCGGGTCGTCACGGTGCCGCTGATCGTGCTGCAGATGGTGCGGGCGCTGAGCTGGGTCTGGCGCAACATTGCGCAGTACGGCGGCAACCCGTCGCGCATCACGGTGGCCGGGCACTCCGCCGGGGGGCATCTGGCGACGATGATGCTGTCCTGCAACTGGCAGTCGCACGACAAGGAACTGCCGGTGGATCTGGTCCGCAATGCGCTGTCGATCTCCGGCCTGTACGAGCTGGAATCGATCATGCGCACGCCCTTCCTGCAGTCGGTGCTGCAGCTGAACCCGGCCCAGGTGCGCAAGGCCAGCCCCGCCTGGCATGTGCGCCCGCGCAGCGGCCGCCTGACGGCGGTGGTGGGGGGCGCCGAGAGCTTCGAGTTCCAGCGCCAGAACAAGCTGATCCAGACCAGCTGGGGCAGCGGTGTGGTGGCGGTGTGCGAGGTGTTGCCCGAGCTGAACCACTTCACGATCCTGGACGCGCTGGCGCAGCCCAACACCCGGCTGCATGACCTGGCGCTGGCGCTGCTGGGCTTCGACTGAAGCCCCCTGCGCGGCCGGGCCGCGCTACATCAGCAGGTGTTCGCCGGCGTTGTCGCCGCCCAGCGTGACGTAGTTGACCTTGCGGATGTCCATCAGCTTGCGGCCGCCGGCATAACTGATCGAGCTCTGGATGTCCTGCTCCATCTCGACGAGCGTCTCGGACAGCTTGCCCTTGATCGGCTCCAGGATGCGCTTGCCCTCGACGTGCTTGTACTCGCCCTTGTTGAAGTCGCTGGCGGAGCCGTAGTACTCCTTGTACAGCCGGCCATCGACTTCCACCGTCTGGCCCGGGCTTTCCTCGTGGCCGGCCAGCATCGAGCCGATCATCACCATCGTGGCGCCGAAGCGGATGCTCTTGGCAATGTCGCCATGCTCACGGATGCCGCCGTCGGCAATGATCGGCTTGGTCGCCACGCGGGCGCACCACTTCAGCGCCGACAGCTGCCAGCCGCCGGTGCCGAAGCCGGTCTTGAGCTTCGTGATGCAGACCTTGCCCGGGCCGATGCCGACCTTGGTGGCGTCTGCGCCCCAGTTCTCCAGGTCGATGACCGCCTCGGGCGTGCCGACGTTGCCGGCGATCACGAAGGAGGTGGGCAGCTTCTCCTTCAGGTAGGCGATCATGTTCTTGACGCTGTCGGCATGGCCGTGCGCGATGTCGATCGTGATGTAGTCCGGCGCCAGCCCCTCGGCGACCAGTTGGTCGACGGTGGCGTAGTCCGGCTTCTTGACGCCCAGCGAGATCGATGCATACAGCCCGCGCGCGCGCATGTTGCGCACGAACACCAGGTTGTCCAGGTCGAAACGGTGCATCACATAGAAGTAGCCGTGCTGCGCCAGCCAGACGCAGATCGACTCGTCGACGACGGTCTTCATGTTGGCGGGAACGACCGGGATGCGGAAGCGCCGCCCGCCGAGTTCGGTGCTGGCGTCGCATTCCGAGCGGCTCTCGACGCGGCACTTGCGCGGCAGCAGCAGGATGTTGTCGTAGTCGAAGATTTCCATGGTGATCCAGGCTCCAGGTGGCTGTTGAGGTGAACAGATGAGCGCTTGGACGGGACCCGGTGGTGCCTGGCGGCGCGCGCTGGCCGCCAGAAACACGAACCGGGCGCCAATGCTTGGGCCCGGTGCCCGAGTTTAGCAGCGTCGCCTGCGCCGCGGTTTCTACAATCGCCCGATGTCTTTCGCCCCTGCTACCTCCTCGGCGCTGCTGTCCCACCTGAACGAGGAGCAGCGCGCGGCCGTCACCTTGCCGGCCGAGCATGCGCTGATTCTGGCCGGCGCGGGCTCCGGCAAGACCCGGGTGCTGACGACGCGCATCGCCTGGCTGCTGCAGACCGGGCAGGTGTCACCGGCCGGCGTGCTGGCGGTGACCTTCACGAACAAGGCCGCCAAGGAGATGATGACGCGCCTGACCGGCATGCTGCCGGTGAATGTACGCGGCATGTGGATCGGCACCTTCCACGGCCTGTGCAACCGCTTCCTGCGGGCGCACTACAAGCTGGCCGGGCTGCCGCAGGCCTTCCAGATCCTGGACACGCAGGACCAGCTCTCGGCAATCAAGCGCCTGATGAAGCAGTTCGGCATCGACGACGAGCGCTTTCCGGCCAAGCAGACGCAGTGGTTCATCAACGGCTGCAAGGAGGACGGCCTGCGGCCCAACATGGTCGAGGCCCGCGACGAGGACACGCGGCGCAAGGTGCAGATCTACCAGCTGTACGAGGAGCAGTGCCAGCGCGAGGGCGTGGTCGATTTCGGCGAGCTGATGCTGCGCAGCTACGAGGTGCTGCGCGACAACGACCCGATCCGGGCGCACTACCACCGGCGCTTCCGCCACATCCTGATCGACGAGTTCCAGGACACCAACCGGCTGCAGTACGCCTGGATCAAGATGCTCGCCGGCGCCGACCCGCTCGACACGCCGGCTCCGGCCCTGGAGATGCACCCCGGTGGCTGCGTGCTGGCCGTTGGCGACGACGACCAGAGCATCTACGCGTTCCGTGGCGCGCGGGTCGGCAACATGGCCGACTTCGTGCGCGAGTTCGGCGTGCGCCACCAGATCAAGCTGGAGCAGAACTACCGCAGCTACAGCAACATTCTGGACAGCGCCAACGCGCTGATCAGCCACAACCACAAGCGCCTGGGCAAGAACCTGCGCACCGACCAGGGCCCGGGCGAGCCGGTGCGCGTGTACGAATCCACCAGCGACCTGGCCGAGGCGCAGTGGATGGTGGACGAGATGCGCCAGCTGGTGCGCGACGGCATGACGCGCCAGGAGATCGCGGTGCTCTACCGCAGCAACGCGCAGAGCCGCGTGATCGAGACCGCGCTGTTCAACGCCGGCGTGCCCTACCGCGTATACGGCGGCCTGCGCTTCTTCGAGCGCGCCGAGATCAAGCACGCGCTGGCCTACCTGCGGCTGCTGGAGAACCCGGGTGACGACACCAGCTTCCTGCGGGTCGTGAACTTCCCGCCGCGCGGCATCGGCGCGCGCAGCCTGGAGCAGGTGCAGGATGCGGCCCGCGCGACCGGCCAGTGCCTGCACGATGCTGTTCGGGGCGTCGGCGGCAAGGCCGGCGCGAACATGGGTGCCTTCGTGGCCAGCCTGCACACGCTGCGCACGCAGAGCCAGGGCCTGTCCCTGCGCGAGATCATCGAGCTGGTGCTGGATGTCAGCGGGCTGGTCGAGCACTACCGCGGCGAGCGCGAGGGCGCCGACCGGATCGAGAATCTGGAGGAACTGGTCAACGCGGCCGAGAGCTTCGTCACGCAGGAGGGCTTCGGCCGCGAGGCGGTGGCGCTGCCGGTGGAGGAGCTCGCACCCGCGCCGGATGCCGAGACCGGCGAGACGGTGTCGCCGCTGGCCGCCTTCCTGACGCATGCCGCGCTGGAAGCAGGCGACAACCAGGCCCAGGCCGGTCAGGACGCGGTGCAGCTGATGACGGTGCACTCCAGCAAGGGGCTGGAGTTCGACTGCGTGTTCATCGGCGGCATGGAGGAGGGGCTGTTCCCGCACGAGAACGCGATGAGCGATCACGACGGCCTGGAGGAAGAGCGCCGGCTGATGTATGTCGCGATCACGCGGGCACGCAAGCGCCTGTACCTGAGCCATTCGCAGACCCGCATGCTGCATGGCCAGACCCGCTACAACCTGCGCAGCCGCTTCTTTGACGAACTGCCGGAGGGCGCGCTGAAATGGATCACGCCGCGCAACACCGGCTTCGGCAACCCGATGACCGCGGCACCCTGGGTGAACCGGCCGGAGCCCGGCTTCACGACACGGCAGGTGGAGGTGGTGCCGCAGCGTCAGGTGTCGGCCCACGGCCTGCGTGCCGGCATGCAGGTGTTCCATGCCAAGTTCGGCGAGGGCACCGTGATGACGCTGGAGGGCAGCGGCGGCGACGCGCGGGCGCAGATCAACTTTCCGCGCCATGGCGTGAAGTGGCTGGCCCTGTCGGTGGCCAAGCTCACGCCGGTGCCCTGAGGGCGGTGGCTCAGCGGCTGGGCGGCGCTGCCGGGTGCGTCATGCCGGGCCGGCTGTCCATGTAGCCCATGCCGTCCTTGACGCCCTTGCGGCCGGCGATCTGCCAGGCGGTGCGCTGGCCGACCAGCCGCGCCAGGGCCTCGAGCTCCTCGTCGCCATGGTTGATGGCCGGAGCCGCCCGTAGCGCCTGCCCGTCCACCGGCTGCACCTCGCCCCAGAAGGCCTGGTGGTAGCTGGCCTGGCTGAGCGCGCGCTGGTTGCCGCTTTCCATCTCGACCTCGCCGTAGCAGTTGCAGAAGTAGCTGCGCCCACCCTGGCTGGCCAGGACCTCGGTGTAGACGCCGGTGCCGCGGATGCCGGCCGTCAGCGTCGGCGTGACGATCTGGCGCCGGGAGCCGGCGCCCCAGACACTGACCACGCCACCGGCGAGCAGCCGCAGCACGCTGACGCTGAACAGCGAGGGCCCGCGCTCCACCGCCATGCGGGTGTTCTGGCGCACGCGGAAGGAACTGTTGCCGACGACGAACACCAGCGAGCTGCCGGGGCCGGTCGCGATGTCGTCTCCGGTCTGGATCGTGTGTTCCGGGCGCAGGCGCTCGCCGTTGAGGCGCGCGTCGCCGATCAGCTCGACGATGTTGCTGCGCGCCTGGGCCTGGGCCGCGCCGAAGCCGCCGGCCGCCAGCCAGCCTGCCGCGCCGCTCAGGAAGCTGCGCCGCTGGTACCACAGCAATTCGGATTCGGAACGGTTCTGCAGCGTGTGCCGGCTCATGGTGCGTCCTCCTGGGGGGGCTCGAAGCAGTCGCGGAAACTGAAATAGGTGGATGTGAAGAACATCGCCGCCACCAGCAGCGCGATGGGCAACAGGGCCAGGCCGGCGAATTCCGGGTTGCCGACGATGCCCGCCATCAGCGACACGACCAGGATGGCGGCCATCAGGATCGCCATCCAGACGAGGCCGAACACGACGAAGGACCAGAAGTTGCGCAAGCAGGCCACCAGGCTGAAGAAGATGCTCTTGGCGACCGGCACGCCGTGCCAGTGCACCAGCGCCGGCGCATGCCAGAACATCAGCGACAGCGGCAGTTGCATCAGCAGGAAGGCCAGCATGGCGGTCTGCGTGTCGGGATTGCGGGCCATCTCCATCGTGGGCATCTTGCCAGCAATGTAGCCACTGGCAAAGCCCCCGCCGTCGAACAGAGTGGTCACCCCCATGATGACCCAGAAGCCGGTGCCGTACACCACGCCCAGCAGCAGCATCGCCCGGAGTTGCTGCCGCCCGGCCCGGAATGCGCTGAGGAACACCGTCGGCATCGGGAACTTGCCGCTCGCGGCTTCGCGGCTGGCCGCCATCAGGCCCAGCGTGCAGGCCGGCAGCAGCGCCAGCGCCAGCGACAGGCCCACGACCGGCAGGCCGCCGGCCAGCGACATCACGGCCAGGAACATGAAGAACAGGCCCGACAGCGCCAGCGGCTGGCGCAGGAAGGTGCGGATGCCCTGGCGGATCCAGGACAGGCCGCGCCGCGCGGGAACCAGCTGCAGCTTCATGGCGCCGACAGCTCGGCCAGCCGCGCGCGCAGCACGCGCTCGAAGTGCGTCGGGTCATGCGCCTTCAGCATCGAGGCCTCGCGGGGCAGGTGCAGGTCCCACAGCCGGGAGATCCAGAAGCGCAGCGCACCGGCGCGCAGCATCGCCGGCAGCAGGCGGCGTTCGGCGTCGGTGAGCGGCCGGACACGGTCGTAGGCCTGCAGCAAGGCGTCGTGTCGGGCGGTGTCGCGCCGGCCGGTGGCCAGGTCGATGCACCAGTCGTTCAGGCAGACCGCGACATCGAACAGCCAGGTGTCGACACCGGCGAAGTAGAAGTCGAAGAAGCCGCTGAGCACCGGCGTGTCGTCGCCGGCGGCCGTCGCATCGAACAGCACGTTGTCACGAAACAGGTCGGCATGGATCGGGCCGCGCGGCAGCGCAGCATACGCGGCACCGGCTGCGACATGGTTCTGGTAGGCCAGCTCCGACTGCAGCAGCACGGCCTGCGCGGGCTCCAGAAAGGGATGGATCACCGGGGCGGTGTCGTTCCACCATGCGAGGCCGCGCAGGTTGCCCTGGCGCAGCGGGAAATCGACGCCCGCCAGATGCATGCGCGCGAGCATCGCGCCCACACAGGCGCAATGCGCCGCCGTCGGCGCCAGCACACTGGCGCCGGAGAGCCGGTTCACGACGGTCGCCGGCTTGGCCTGCACGGTGTGCAGGTAGGTGCCCTGGGCATCGGTGGCCGGGTCCGGCACGGGGATGCCGCGCAGCGACAGGTGCTTCATCAGCGACAGATAGAAGGGCAGCTGCTCGAAGCTGAGGCGCTCGAACAGCGTCAGCACATAGGCGCCCTGATCCGTCGTCACGAAATAGTTGGTGTTCTCGATGCCGCCCGTGATGCCCTGCATCTGTTGCAGGTGGCCCAGCCCCAGACGATTCAGCAATGCGCCAGCCTCGTCGAACGACACCTCGGTGTAGACCGCCATGAATCAGGAGCCCGGCGATCAGAAACCGAAGATCTTCCAGACCCGGGTGCCGCCGGAGCCGGAGGCACTGTTGCGCTCGCCGGCCGACGGGGCGCGGTTGGCGGTGGCGGGGAGAACCTCATAGGCCGGCATGCTGCCCTTGGGGGACACGGTGATCGTCTGGGTTTCGCCGCCGACACGCAGCTCGTCGATGCGGGTACCGGTTTCGTCGACACGGATGCGTTCGATCTTGCGATCGACCTGTTTCTCGCCGGCGGGAGCAGTGGCGGGGGCCGGTGCCTGGGCCAGGCTGGCACCGGCACACAGCAGCAGGGTCAGGCCCGCGATGGCTGCAGGCAGAGGGCTTCGGGTCATGGGCGGATTGTAGAACCACTGCCCCGCGCGGCGGCACAGGCAAAATGCACGGATGAGCGAACTCTCCACCCCTGCCGACCCCTCGCGGCCCGCCCGCACGCTGCTGCTGGTGGACGGATCCAGCTACCTGTACCGCGCCTACCACGCCATGCCGGACCTGCGGGCCGTGCCGGGCGACCCGAACAGCGCCGCGACCGGGGCGATCCGCGGCATGGTCAACATGATGCAGAGCCTGCGCAAGGAGATCCAGGCGGAGTTCGCGGCCTGTGTCTTCGATGCGCGCGGCCCGACCTTCCGCGACGCCCTCTATGACAAATACAAGGCCCAGCGCGCGCCGATGCCCGATGACCTGCGGGCACAGATCGAACCGATCCATGAGGTCGTGCGGCTGATGGGCTGGACGGTACTCGATGTGCCGGGTGTGGAGGCGGACGACGTGATCGGCACGCTGGCCGTGACCGCCGCCGCGCAGGGCATCGAGGTGATCGTCTCCAGCGGCGACAAGGACCTGGCGCAGTTGGTCAACGAGCACATCACGATCGTCGACACGATGAACGGCAAGCGCCGGGATCTGGCTGGCGTGGAGGAGGAGTTCGGCGTGCCGGCCCGCCTGATGGTGGACTTCCAGACGCTGGTCGGCGACGCGGTCGACAACGTGCCCGGCGTCGAGAAGGTCGGCCCGAAGACGGCCGCCCGCTGGCTGCAGGAGTACGGTTCGCTGGACAACATCGTGGCCCGCGCGGCCGACATCAAGGGTGTGGCGGGCGAGAACCTGCGCCGCGCGCTCGACTGGCTGCCGACCGGTCGCGCGCTGCTGACGATCAAGACCGACTGCGACCTGAACGGCTTCGTGCCGGGCCTGCCGGCGCTTGACGCGATCCGGCTGGGCGACAGCGATCCGGCGGCGCTGCAGGTGTTCTACGAGCGCTACGGGTTCAAGGGCCTGGCCCGCAGCGCGGCGGCCGCCCGCCCGCAGGCTGCCCCGGCAGCGGGCTCGCCCGCATCGGGCGGCCCCGCCCCCGATCTGTTCGACCTGCCCGCGGTGGCCTCGCAGGCCCGCACGCTGGACTACGAGACGATCCTCACCGAGGCGCAGCTGGAGCAGTGGATCGCGCGGCTGCAGCAGGCCGAGCTGGTGGCGCTGGACACCGAGACCACCTCGCTGGACGAGATGCGCGCCGAGATCGTCGGCCTGAGCTTCAGCGTGCAGCCGGGGCAGGCGGCCTACGTACCGCTGGCGCACCGTTACCCGGGCGCGCCGGAGCAGCTGCCCCGGGACGCGGTGCTGGCCCGGCTGAAACCCTGGCTGGAGGACGCGCAGCGCCCCAAGCTCGGCCAGCATGTCAAGTACGACCGGCATGTGTTCGCCAACCACGGCATCGAGGTGCAGGGCTACCTGCACGACACGATGCTGCAGAGTTATGTGCTGGAGGTGCACAAGCCCCATGGCCTGGCCAGCCTGGCCGAGCGGCACCTGGGGCGCAAGGGCATCCAGTACGAGGACCTGTGCGGTAAGGGCGCGCACCAGATCGGCTTCGACCAGGTCGACATCGCCCGGGCGGCAGAGTACTCCTGCGAGGATTCCGACCAGACGCTGGATGTGCACCGGGCCCTTTGGCCGCAGCTGCAGGCCGACGAGCGCCTTCGCTTCATCTACGAGCTGGAGATCCAGAGCAGCGAGGCGCTGTACCGGGTCGAGCGCAACGGCGTGCTGATCGACGCGGCCGCGCTGGCGGCCCAGAGCCATGACCTGGGCCAGCGCATCATGCAGCTGGAAAGCGAGGCCCACTCCCTGGCGGGCCAGCCGTTCAACCTGGGCAGCCCGAAGCAGATCGGCGAGATCTTCTTCGGCAAGCTGGGCCTGCCGGTGGTCAAGAAGACCGCCACCGGGGCCCCCAGCACCGACGAGGAGGTGCTGGAGAAGCTGGCCGAGGATTTCCCGCTGCCGGCCAAGATCCTGGAGCACCGCGGCCTGGCCAAGCTCAAGGGCACCTACACCGACAAGCTCGCGCAGCTGGCGCTGCCGCGCACCGGGCGGGTACACACCCATTACGCACAGGCGGTCGCCGTCACCGGGCGACTCAGCAGCAACGACCCGAACCTGCAGAACATCCCGATCCGCACGCCGGAGGGCCGCCGCGTCCGCGAGGCTTTCGTGGCGCCCGCCGGCAGCCTGATCGCCAGTGCCGACTACAGCCAGATCGAGCTGCGCATCATGGCCCACATCAGTGCCGACGAGGCGCTGCTGCGCGCGTTCACCGAGGGCATGGACGTGCACCGCGCCACCGCGGCGGAGGTCTTCGGCATTGCACCGGAGCTGGTCAGCAGCGAGCAGCGCCGGTATGCCAAGGTCATCAACTTCGGCCTGATCTACGGCATGAGCGCGTTCGGCCTGGCGCGCAGCCTGCAGATCGACAACACCGCGGCGCGCAACTACATCGAGCGCTATTTCCAGCGCTATCCCGGCGTCAAGCGCTACATGGACGAGACCCGCGAGCGTGCGCGGGAAAGCGGCTATGTCGAGACGGTGTTCGGGCGCCGGCTCTACCTGCCGGAGATCCGCTCCCCGAACGGCCCGCGGCGCAGCGGCGCCGAGCGCCAGGCGATCAACGCGCCGATGCAGGGTACCGCGGCCGACCTGATCAAGCTCAGCATGGTGCAGGTGCAGCGGGTGCTGGATCAGCAGGCGCGGCGCACCCGCATGATCATGCAGGTCCATGACGAGCTGGTGTTCGAGGTGCCGCAGGACGAGGTCGACTGGCTGCGGGCCGAGATTCCGCGCATCATGGCCGGCGTCGCGTCGCTGCGCGTGCCGCTGGTGGCCGAGATGGGCGTGGGTCCGAACTGGGAGCAGGCGCACTGAGCGCCGGATTCAGCCGAGTTGCCCCGCGTGGGAGCGCGGGGCGTCCTTGTCGATGTCCCAGTCGGCCTGGCCGGCCACCTCGAAGCGCGCCCGGCCGTCCATCTTGGCGCGGTACATCGCGGTGTCCGCCGCATTGACCAGGCCCTCCGGGTCGCGCGCACCGGCCGGGTAGACCTGCGCCACGCCGATGCTGAAGGTCACGTGGTCGCAGGTGGGGGAGGAGCCGTGCGGTATGTGCGCCCGGTGGATCGCCTGCAGGCAGCGCTCGGCCAGATCGCGGGCGTGCTCCATGTCGGCGCCGGGCAGCAGCAGCACGAACTCCTCGCCGCCATAACGCGCCAGCAGCTCGCCGGCGCGGCGCACGCAGCCGGCCAGCAGGTGGGCGACCTTGCGCAGGCATTCGTCGCCGGCCACATGGCCGTAGTGGTCGTTGAAGCGCTTGAAATGGTCGATGTCGACCAGCAGCAGGCTCAGGCTGCCGCCGCTGCGCGCCGCCCGCTGCCACTCGATGGACAGCATCTCGTCGAACTTGCGGCGGTTGGCCACGCCCGTCAGCCCGTCGGTGGTGGACTGCCGCGACAGGTTCTCGTTCGCCTGGGCCAGCATCTGCTCCTTGCGCACCAGGTCGGTGACTTCGGCGCGTGCGACGACGGTGTGGCCGCTGGCGGTGCGGACCTCGTAGGTGTGGACCCAGCGGTCGTCGGCATAGTGCTGCAGCAGCGGCTGGGTGCCGGATTCGCCGCGGCCCATGCGCTGCGCGACCCAGCGCTCCGGGTCGGCCACCGGCTCGGCGAGCAGCTCCAGCGCCAGTTCATGGCGCAGCGTGGCCTCCCGGGTGTCGCCGGGCTTGCCAGGCTCGAACAGGGCCGGGAACATCGCGCCGAGGCAGCGGTTGCGGATGACCTCCCGGTCCTGCGCGTCGTAGATGGCGATGCCGATCGGCAGTGCGTCCAGCGCGTTCGCCAGCAGGTCATGGGCCTGCTGCGCCTGCTGCTGCGCAGCCTTCATCGCGGTTTCGTGCGCAAACGCGAGGCCGGCTGCGTGCTGTGCGCGGTGCATTTCGTACTGGCTCGTCCGGATCAGACGCAGCGCCACCACGCAGGCGGCGACCAGCAGCGCCAGGCCGGCCCCGCCAGGCGCCCCGACGGCCGCCCCGGAGTGCCCGGTCGCCGACAGGCCCAGCGCCAGTGCCACGCCGAACGCTCCGAGGGCGGCCAGAACCAGAAAGGAGCGGACGTCGGAGGGCGCGCGGTGCGGGGGCATGGTGGGTGCGGGGGCGTGGGAGGTTGATCAAAGCCCATTCTGGAACCACGGGCGGCACACGCCCAGGGCATTGATCACGGTTATCGGCCATTCTGGCGACAAGCTGAAGGGCGGGCAAACCCGCGGGTCGGACAGCATGCGTGGAAATGCGTGCAAAACACCCCTTGACACGGTTGCTAAGATGAAACGCGCACCCGGATGTGCACCCGGCCCCCTGGCCGGCCACGGACCACGAGACCCCCTATGACATTGATGGCAATCCTGCTGGGCACCCTGACCGCCGGCATCGGCAGCGTCTGGCTGGCCGCCCTGTTGAGCTTCGGCGTGCTGGCCCGCCACACGCGCCACATGCTGAGCCTGGCCGCCGGCGCGCTGCTGGCCACCGCATTCATGCACCTGTTGCCGGAGGCCTTCGAGAGCGAGGCCGGCGCGCACGACCTGTTTGTCGCGCTGCTGGTCGGGCTGGTGTTCTTCTTCCTGCTGGACAAGGCGGAGCTGTGGCACCACGGCCATGAACACCACCACGGCACCGACGACCATGGCCATGGCCATGACCGTGGGGAACATGACCACCATGGGCACGGCGCGAGCCATGCGCACAGCCATGGCGCCGACCACCGGGGAGCAGCACCCCGGAAACAGGGCGCCGGCGGCTGGGCGGTGCTGGCCGGCGACAGCGTGCACTGCTTCGGTGACGGCATCCTGATCGCGTCCGCCTTCGTGGCCGACATCCGGCTGGGCGTCATTGCGTCGCTGGCGGTGCTGGCGCACGAGGTACCGCACCATATGGGGGACCTGATCGTGCTGCGTGCCGGATCCGGCAACCGCCGTGCCGCCCTGGTCAAGGTCTCGCTGGCCGGTGCCGTGACGGCCATTGGCGGGCTGGCCGGCTACGCGCTGGTGGATCTGTGGTCGGCCTGGCTGCCGTTCTTCCTGGTGGCCGCCAGCAGCAGCTTCGTCTATGTCGCGCTGGCCGACCTGATCCCGCAACTGCAGACGCGCCTGACCGCGCGCGAGACGCTGGCCCAGATCTGCTGGCTGCTGAGCGGCATCGCGCTGGTCAGCCTGGTGAGCGGGCTGGCCCATCGGCACTGAGCCCTGCCTGCGCCAGCGCCAGCCGCCGCGCGGATGTGAAGCGCCGCGGAAGCCCGCTGAGCGGATCGATGAAGTCCACCTGGCGGGCGAGCAGTTGCAGGGGCCGATCCGGATCGTCGGATCCTTCCGGCAGCAGCCGCGGGTAGATCGTGTCGCCGACGATCGGGATGCCCAGCGCCATCAGGTGGACCCGCAGCTGATGCCGGTGGCCGGACACCGGCTCGAGTTCATACCGGGCGAGCCGGCCCGCACGCTCCAGCAGCCGGATATGGGTCCAGGCATTGGCCCGGCCGTCGGTCTCGGCAAGCTGCATGAAGTGCGGGCCCGGCCCGATGCGGCTGCTCCGGGTCAGCGGCAGCGGCAGGTCGGCACGCCAGGGTGCGATGGCCTCATAGCGCTTGCGGATCCGGTGCTCGCGGAACAACGCATGGTAGGCACTGCGGCTGGCTGGCCGCACCGAGAAAAGCACCAGCCCGGCGGTCTCGCGGTCGATGCGGTGCAGCGGCGCCAGGTCGTCCAGCCCGAGGCGGCGGCGCAGCCGCACCAGCAGCGTCTCCTGCAGGTAGCGGCCGGAAGGCACCACCGGCAGGAAGTGCGGCTTGTCGACGACGACCAGATCCTCGTCCTGGTGCAATACCACCTCCTCGAACGGGATGCGCGGCTCGGCGTCCAGGCTGCGGTAGTAGTAGACATGGCCGTGCGCACGGTAGGGTTCGGCGTGGGCCACCGGCCGGCCGGATGCATCCAGCACCAGCCCCTGAGCGATGCGGGCCGCCCATACGCTGCGGCCCTGCTGCGGAAACCGCGCCGTCAGGAAATCCAGCAGCGACGTCCAGGGACCATCGGGCAGCGCGATGCAGCTGGCGCTGACGCCGTCGCGCAGCGGCAGGCTCAGCGGCGGTGGAACACCAGATCCCATACCCCGTGCCCGAGCCGCAGGCCGCGGCGCTCGAATTTGGTCTGGGGCCGGTAGTGCGGACGCGGCGCATACCCGCCGAGTTCCGGGTGGCTGGCAGCGAACCGGTTCTCCAGCGACGGCTCCTGGCCGAGCACGTCCAGCATCTGGGCTGCATAGGGCTGCCAGTCGGTCGCGCAGTGCAGGTAGGCGCCCGGCTTCAGGCGGGCCACCAGCCGGCGCACGAGCGCCGGCTGCACCAGGCGGCGCTTGTGGTGGCGGGTCTTGTGCCAGGGGTCGGGAAAGAAGATGTGCACGCCGTCGAGCCCGCGCTGCGGGCTGTCGGCCGTCCAGACCGGCAGCATATGGTCCAGCACCTCGACGGCATCATGCGCCAGGATCCGAATGTTCTGCAGCTGCTGGTCCCCGATGCGCTTGAGCAGCGCGCCGACGCCGGGCTCGTGCACCTCGCAGCACAGGAAGCGCGTGTCCGGCAGGGCCGCGGCAATCTGGGCCGTGGCCTCGCCCATGCCGAAGCCGATCTCCAGCACCAGCGGCCGCTGGGGCGATGCATCGCCACCGGGGGCGAGCTGCGGGTACAGGCCGGCCAGCACATCGAGGGAGGGTGCGTACGGCACCAGGAAGCGGGGCCCAAGCTCCGTGACGGCGCGGGCCTGGCCGATCGTCGTGCGCCCGGCACGGCGCACGAAGCTGCGCACCTGGCGCGCGTGCACCGGTGCGTCGGCCGCGGGCGCTGCGTCGGGGGCGGGGAGGGGGGGGCTGGAAATCACAGCGCGGGATTGTAGAGAGCGCGCCAGGCCCGGACCCAGTGCGCCAGTGCGTCGGCCAACAGGCCCTCGCCGCGTGGCAGCCCCAGCGCCGCGGCCGCATGCTGTAGCGCAGCCAGCGGGTCGGCCAGGTCCAGCGCCGCGGCGCCATTCTGCTTTGACAGCTTGTGGCCGTCGGCAGCCAGCACCAGCGGCACATGCAGGTACTGCGGCGTCGGCAACCCGAGCGCCTTTTGCAGCAGGATCTGGCGCGGCGTGTTGTCGCAAAGGTCCTCGCCGCGCACGACATGGCTCACCCCCTGTGCCGCGTCATCGACAACCACCGCCAGCTGGTAGGCATAGGGCCCGTCGGCCCGGTGCAGCACGAAGTCACCGACCGCGCGTGCGACGTCCTGCTGCTGCATGCCCAGGCGCCGGTCCTGCCAGATGACCGGAGCGGTGTCGGGCACGAGATAGCGCACCGCGACCGCACGGCGGCCCTGCAGGCCGGCACGGCAGGTGCCCGGGTAGATCCGCTCCGCATGCCGGTCGTGCACGATGCCGAGGCGGGCCCAGGCGTTCTCGATGCCCCGGCGCGAGCAGGCGCAGGGGTAGGCCTGCCCGGCCTCCCGCAGGCGCTGCAGCGCCTGGGCATAGCCTGTGGTGCGATTCGTCTGATGTTCCGGTGGCTCGTCAGGATGCAGGCCGCAGGTCTGCAACTGCTGCAGGATGGTCTCGGTGGTGCCCGGCACGCAGCGGGCGGTGTCGAGGTCTTCGATGCGGACCAGCCAGCGACCGCCATGCCCGTCGTTCCAGGCCCGCGCATCCAGCCAGCTGGCCAGCGCGGCGACGAGCGAGCCGGCATGCAGCGGCCCGGTCGGCGAAGGCGCAAAGCGGCCGGTGTAGACGCGCGCCTGCGTGCTCACCCCAGCGTCAGCGCGAGCGAGAGTCCGGAAAGGAAGGCGTCCTCGACGCGGTGGCCGATGCACCAGTCACCGCACACCCCCAGCCGCACCCGGCCGTCCCACAGATGGCTCTTGCCCAGCGGCTTCAGCGTCTGGGCATAGGCCCAGCGGTGGCTGTCGACATGGGCCGGCTCGGCCCGGATGCCGGTGACCTCGGCAAAGGCCTTGCACAGTTTGGCCTGCACCCGCGCGGGATCGTCCTGGAAATGCTCGCGCGACCAGGCCGCGCTGGCCTGCACCGTCCAGCGCTCGACCGGGTCGCGGCCGGGCTTGGAGGATTCACGCGCCAGCCAGGCTATCCGGTGGTGCGTGCTGCGTGCGGCGTTCCAGTGCGGGCCCAGCGTGCTGAGGCCGGGCTGCATCGCATTCGGGAAGGCCAGCATCAGCGTCCAGCAGGGAGCGACCTCCACCGCGGCGATCTCCTGCGCCAGCGTGTCGGCCAGTTCGGAGTTGACCAGGAGCTCGCGGGCCTGCCAGGCCGGCAGCGCCAGGATGACGGCGTCGAAGCCGCCGCGGGACTGCCGGTGGTGGTCGGCGGCGGTCTCCTGGCCCACGGTGTGCAGCGTCCAGTGGTGCACCTGGCTCGCGTCCCGCTCGATGCGGGTCACCCGGGTGTCCAGGAACAGGCTGCCGCTGCGTGCCAGCGGCTCGGCCCAGGCCGCGGGCAGGGACTGCATGCCGGGCGCCGGCACCCAGTGCGGCTCGCGCGCCGGCAGGCCGGCGGCGGCGACACGTCCATGCGCATCGAGCACCCGTACGGTGTTGGCACTCCAGGGCTTGCACAGCCCGGGTACGGTCTGCAGGGCCTGCGCGAAGCGGGTGTCGCGCACCGTGAAGTACTGCGCGCCGTGGTCGAAGCCACCGAACGGGCTGCTGCGGGTGGCCATTCGGCCGCCCGGGCGCGTGGACTTGTCGAAGAGGCTGACCTGGTGTCCGGCCTGCACCAGGGTGCGTGCGCAGGCGATGCCCGCAATGCCGGCACCGATGACTGCAATGTGCCTGAACTCTGGCATGGGTCGCGCTCCTGGTGTGTCGAGGGAATCGACTGTACACGCCTTGCTCAGCCGTGCCCTTGACGTGTCAGCAGCGACAGGCGCGTCGCCGGGCTCTCCAGCTGGCGCAGCCACCATTGCAGCGCGCGGCCCTGCCGGGAGCGCGCCGCGCCGCGCCAGGCGTAGTTCACCCGCGCGGTGCGCGGCGGGCGCTCGGTCTGGCGCACCACCAGGCGGCCTGTCGCGATGTAGTCGGCAGCCATGCACTCCGGTACATGGCCGCCGCCCAGTCCGCGCAGCTGGGCGTCGATCTTGGCCCGCATCGTCGCGACGGTGAGCACGTCCTGGCCGTCCATCAGCCCGATCGTGACGCCGCCGCCGCGCGGGATCGAGTCGGCCGCAGCGATCACCCGGTGCTGGCGCAGCACCGCGTCGGACAGCGGCTCCGGGGCCACGGCCAGTGGGTGGTGCGGCGCCACCGCATAGACGAAGCGGGACTCGCCCAGCGGGCGGCTGTGCACCTCGGCGTGGTTGGCGACGTCGACGACGCCGATGGCCAGATCGGCCTGGCCAGAGGTCAGCGCGTGCAGCGTGCCGGACAGCGCCTCCTCGCGCAGGCGCAGTCGGGTGGGCGGCGCCTGCGCGAGGAAGCTCTCGCACAGTTCCATCATCGTGCTCTGCGAGATGATGCCGTCGACCGCGATCGTCAGCTGCGGCTCCCAGCCGGTGGCCACCCGCTTGACGCGGTTGGCCAGCGCATCGATCGCGTCGAGCACCTGCACGCCCTCGGACAGCAGCGTTTCGCCCGCGGGGGTCAGGCGGGCCTGGCGCGTGCTGCGGTCGAACAGCAGCACGTCCAGCGCATCCTCGATCTGCCGCACCCGGTAGGTCAGCGCGCTGGGCACGACGCCCAGTGCGCGGGCTGCCGCCGCAAAGCTGCCGCTGCGGGCAATGGACTGCAGCATCGAGAGGGCGTCCGGTGTCAGGACATCGCGCGCATGGGCCATGGGGTCATTCAAAAAATTCGAATGATGCCATCAAATCCGCAGGCTTGGCGCTCCGGCCCGGCACCCTAAAGTCCGTTCCATGCCACAAACCGGAGCCCACCATGTTGACCTTGCGCAAATCCGCTGACCGCGGCTTCGCCGACCACGGCTGGCTGAAGTCCCACCACAGCTTTTCGTTCGCCGGCTACTACGACCCGGCCCACATGGGCTGGGGCAACCTGCGCGTCATCAATGAGGACCGCATCGCGCCGGGGACCGGCTTCGGCACCCATGGGCACCGCGACATGGAGATCATCAGCTATGTGCTGCAGGGCGAGCTGGCGCACAAGGACACGCTGGGCAATGTCGTCGGGATCCCGCCGGGCGACGTGCAGCGCATGAGCGCGGGCAGCGGCGTGCGCCACAGCGAGTTCAACCACGCACCCGCCGAGACCACGCATTTCCTGCAGATCTGGATCGAGCCGGACGTAACCGGCATCGCGCCGAGCTACGAACAGAAGACCTTCGCGGCTGCCGACAAGCGCGGACGTCTGCGACTGGTGGCCGCCCCGGGCGGTGCCGAGGGTGCGGTGACGATCCACGCAGACGCCCGGGTCTACGCCGGTCTGTTCGACGGCGCCGAGTCTGCGACGCTCGCGCTCGCTGAAGGGCGCAAGGCCTATGTGCACCTGGTGCGCGGCCAGCTGCAGGCCAATGGCCAGGCCTTGCAGGCAGGCGACGCGCTGCTGCTGGACGGCGAATGCCGGATCGATCTCACCGCCGGGCGGGATGCCGAGGTGCTGGTGTTCGACCTGGCTCCCTGAAGGCGCTTTCGCCCCACCGATTTCCCGTTTTCCCCAACCTTGTTCACACCAAAGGATTCACCATGAACAACCCGTTCCAAAACTTCCTGACCCTGGCCGGCCGACTGCTGCTGGCGCTGCTTTTCCTGCCGGCTGGTCTGATGAAGATCGGCGGCTTTGCCGGTACCGTCGGCTACATTGGCTCGATGGGCCTGCCGCTGCCCACGCTGGGCGCGATCCTCGCGATCATCGTCGAGGTCGGCGGCGGACTGGCGCTGCTGGCCGGCTTCGGCACCCGCCTGGCGGCGGTCGCGCTGGCTCTGTTCACGCTGGTTGCCACCGTGGTGTTCCATGCCTACTGGGCGGTTCCGGCCGACCAGGCCATGGTGCAGCAGCTGATGTTCTTCAAGAACTTCGCGGTGGTCGGCGGCCTGCTGGTGCTGGCGGCCTACGGCGCCGGCGCGCTGAGCGTGGATGCCAAGCGCAGCGCCGCCTGACCGGTTTCCCTTCCTTTCCCTCGTCCAACTTTCAACACAAGGAGTAGCAAGCATGGCAAAAGTCGCAGTGGTCTTTCATTCGGGTTACGGACACACGCTGCGCGTCGCGCAGGTCATCGCCCAGGCAGCGGATGCGGAACTGGTAGCCATCGACGCCGAGGGCAACCTGCCCGAAGGCGGCTGGGACACGCTGGCGGCCGCGGACGCGATCATCTTCGGTTCGCCGACCTACATGGCCAATGTCAGCTGGCAATTCAAGAAGTTCGCCGACGCGTCCAGCAAGCAGTGGTACGTGCAGGCCTGGAAGGACAAGCTGGCGGCCGGCTTCACGAACAGCGCCGGCCTCAACGGTGACAAGCTGGCCACGCTGAACAGCCTGTTCGGGCTGGCCATGCAGCACGGCATGATCTGGGTCAGCCAGGGCCTGATGCCCAGCAACGCCAAGGCCACGACGCGCAACGACATCAACAACCTGGTGTCTTACAGCGGCGCGATGGTGCAGTCGCCGTCGGACGCCGGTGCCGAGGCGATCCCGGCTGGCGACCTGGAAACCGCCCGCCTGTTCGGGCAGCGCATCGCCGAGGTCGCGCGCAAGTTCAAGGGCTGAGCACACCCCGGGGGCGAGGCCCGGCCGCAGGCGCGGACCGGGCCAAACCTACAATGGCCGGATGTTCGTTCATCTGCGCCTGCACACCGAGTTTTCCGTCGTCGACGGCACCAACCGGATCGACGATGTCGTGGCCGCCGCGGCTGCGGATGGCCAGCCTGCGCTGGCCATCACGGACCTCAACAACCTGTTCGGCGCGATCAAGTTCTACAAGGCCGCGCGCGGCAAGGGCGTCAAGCCACTGATCGGTGCCGAGGTGGTGTTCGAGGGCCTGGGCAAGGACGTCCAGGCCACCTCGCGCCTGCTTCTGCTGGTGCAGAACCGCCAGGGCTACCTCAACCTCTCCGAACTGCTGGCCCGCGCCCACACCCGCTCCAACGGCCGCGGCCAGCCGCAGGCCCAGTGGGCCTGGCTGGAGGAACTGTCGGGCGGCCTGCTGGCGCTGTCCGGCGCGCAGGCCGGGCCGCTGGGCCAGGCGCTGGTGCAGGGGGATGCCGCACGCGCCCATGAGGTCGCGCTGCTGCTGGCCGGCCATTTCCCGCACCGCTTCTACATCGAGCTGCAGCGCGCCGGCCGGCCCGACGACGAGCGCCATGTGGCCGCGGCGGTGCAACTCGCCGCACGCATGGGCCTGCCGGTCGTGGCGACGCATCCGGTGCAGTTCACCGCGCCGGACGACTACGAGGCGCACGAGGCCCGGGTCTGCATCGCCGACGGCGAAGTGCTGGGCAATGCGCGCCGCGTGCGCCGCTTCACGCGCGAGCAGTACTTCAAGCCGGCCGCGCAGATGGAGGCACTGTTCGCGGATGTGCCGTCGGCGATCGCGAACGCGGTCGAGATCGCGCGGCGCTGCAGCCTGACGCTGGTGCTGGGCAAGCCGCAGCTGCCGGACTTCCCGACGCCGCTGGTGGACGGCCGCAAGCTGGGCATGGAGGAGTATTTCCGGCATGCCTCGCACGAGGGTCTGAAGGAGCGGCTGCTGCACCTGTTCCCGGATCCGGCCCGGCGGGAGCAGGAGCGTCCCCGTTATGAGGAACGCCTGGAGTTCGAGATCGCGACGATCCTGAAGATGGGCTTCCCCGGCTACTTCCTGATCGTGGGCGACTTCATCAACTGGGCCAAGCAGAACGGCTGCCCCGTCGGCCCGGGCCGGGGTTCCGGCGCCGGTTCGCTGGTGGCCTATGCGCTGAAGATCACCGACCTGGACCCGCTGCAGTACAAGCTGCTGTTCGAACGTTTCCTGAACCCGGAGCGGGTGTCCATGCCGGACTTCGACATCGACTTCTGCCAGGCCAACCGGGACCGGGTCATCGACTACGTGAAGCTGAAGTACGGCAAGGACGCCGTCAGCCAGATCGCGACCTTCGGCACGATGGCCGCCCGCGCGGCAATCCGCGACGTCGGCCGCGTGCTGGACATGAGCTACACCTTCTGCGACGGCATCAGCAAGCTGATCCCGAACAAGCCAGGCACACACATCACGATCGACGGCGCGATCAAGGCCGAGCCGGTGCTGGCCGAGCGCCTGGCCCGGGAGGAGGACGTGCGCACGCTGCTGGCACTGGCCCAGAAGCTCGAGGGCATGACCCGCAATGTCGGCATGCACGCCGGCGGCGTGCTGATCGCACCCGGCAAGCTGACGGATTTCTGCCCGCTGTACCAGCAGCCCGGCAGCGACTCGGCCGTCAGCCAGTACGACAAGGACGATGTGGAGGCCATCGGCCTGGTGAAGTTCGACTTCCTGGGCCTGGCCACGCTGACGATCCTGGAGATCGCCAAGGAGATGATCGTCGCGCGGCACAAGGGCCAGGAGAACTTCGCGTTCGAGAACCTGCCGCTGGACGACCCGAAGGTCTACAAGCTGTTTGCCGACGGCCTGACCGAAGCGGTGTTCCAGTTCGAATCGCGCGGCATGCAGGGCATGCTGCGGGACGCCCGACCGACCCGGCTGGAGGACCTGATCGCGCTCAACGCGCTGTACCGGCCCGGCCCGATGGACCTGATCCCGACCTTCGTCGCGCGCAAGAACGGTCGCGAGGAGGTGGAGTACCCGCACCCGATGGTGGCCGAGATGCTGTCCGAGACCTACGGCATCATGGTCTACCAGGAGCAGGTGATGCAGACGGCCCAGATCCTGGGCGGCTATTCGCTCGGCGGCGCGGACATGCTGCGCCGGGCGATGGGCAAGAAGAAGCCGGAGGAGATGGCCGAGCACCGGCAGATCTTCCGCGACGGCGCGGCCAAGAACGGCATCGACGAGGCCAAGGCCGACGAGGTCTTCGACCTGATGGAGAAGTTCGCGGGCTACGGCTTCAACAAGTCGCATGCGGCCGCCTACTCGCTGCTGGCTTACCACACGGCCTGGCTGAAGGTGCACTACACGGCCGAGTTCTTCTGCGCCAACATGACGGTGGAGATGGACGACACCGACAAGCTGCGGGTGCTGTTCGAGGACGCGGGCAAGCTGGGCGTGGCCTTCGAGCCGCCGGACATCAACCGCGGCGTCTACCGGTTCGAGCCGGTCTCGGACAAGCTGATCCGCTACGGCCTGGGCGCGATCAAGGGCACCGGCCAGCAGGCGATCGAGGCGATCGTCGCGGCGCGCCGGGACGGCGGGCCGTTCACGAGCCTGTTCGACTTCTGCGTGCGGGTGGACCGCACGCGGCTCAACAAGCGCTGCCTTGAAGCGTTGATCAAGGGCGGGGCCTTCGACAACCTGCACCGCAACCGCGCCGCGCTGGTGGCGTCGATCGACCGCGCCTTCGAGTTCGCGAACACCACGCAGGCCAACGCCAACCAGACCGGCCTGTTCGATCTGGGTGGCGAGGACGACCATGGCTCCAGCACCCGCACGCCGGACCTGGTGGACGCCGTGCCCTGGGGCATCAAGGAGCAGCTCACGCTGGAGAAGACGGCGATCGGCTTCTACCTGTCGGGCCATCTGTTCGACGAGGTCGCCACCGAGGTGCGCCGCTTCGCGAAGCGCCGGATCGACGATCTGATCGACACCCGGGAGCCGCAGCTGCTGGCGGGCATCGTCAATGATTTCCGGGTCATCAACGGGCAGCGCGGCAAGCTGGCCTTGTTCAAGCTGGACGACAAGTCCGGCGTGATCGAAGCCCGCGCGGACGAGGCGCTGATCAACGCCCACCGCAACCTGCTGAAGGACGATGCGCTGATCATCGTGATGGGCAAGCTGCAGCCGGACCGGTTCTCCGGCGGCATGCAGCTGACGGTGAACCAGATCTGGGATCTGGAGCAGGCGCGCTGCCGCTTCGGCAAGTACCTGCGCGTCGCGGTCAACGGCCATGCGCCGGACATCGAACGGATCCTGAAGGCCTTTCCGGCCCAGCGCGAGGAAACCGAGCAAGGCGAGCTGGTCCGGGGCCTGGGCATCCGGCTCACCGTGACCCGCCAGGGCGATGCCGGTGCGGCCAGCGCCGAACTGCAACTCGGCGACGCCATGCGTTTCTTTCCCACCGATGCTGCGCTGGCGCAGTGGCGGGCGCAGGCGGATCAGGGGCAGGCGGTCATCGTCTACGACTGAGGCCTTGTTTGCTGTTGCGTCGCCCTTTGCGTGTTTTGTAGCGGGTGCGTCGCCCAAGGCGTGTGGGTTTGCTGTTGCGTCGCCCAAGGCGTGTGGGGGCCCGGTGCGGCGCTTCGGTGGGGCGGTCGGCGCTGAACGCGCCGACTTCCCGTCGGTGCTCGGTCTTGCGGCCCCATCGCGCAACTCGCTGCGCGCCCTGCGGGCGCTCCGCTCAGACAAGCGCGATGAGTCAGTTTACGAACGCGCTTCGCGCTGGGCCGCAAGCCCTGCGCGCCTCGGCGCCCCACAGGCGCGCCGCACCGGGCCCCCA
>JAEUOX010000223.1 GCA_016790475.1 Rhodoferax sp.
AGCTACGACAACACCTGCAACGCGTTCCAGAACGAGAACAACCTGGGGTGCAATTTCACGACCACCAAGACGACCTGGAACTGCACGGTGGACTCCACGCTGTACGACGTGGATGCCGCCCCGGGGTTGGAGCTGAAGGTCGGCAGCACGGCGATCTTCACCTATATCGTGAAGAACACCGGCGACACCGCGCTGAAGAACGTGGTGCTGACCGATGACCGCATCACCGCCGTGAACTATGTCAGCGGTGACACCAACGGCAACGGCTGGCTGGACGTCAGCGAGACCTGGACCTACAAGGCGCAGGAAACCGTGGTGGCCGGCACGATCAAGAACACCGGCACGGTGACCGGTATCGATGCGGTGGGCGGCGTGGCCAAGGTGACCGATGCGGACGACGCCTACTACACCGGCTACAACACCAGTTCCACGAAGGGTTCCCTCGGCGACCGGGTCTGGGAGGACAAGAACTTCAACGGCGTGCAGGATGCCGGTGAATCGGGCGTGTCGGGCGTCAAGGTCACGCTGCGTGGTGCGGGGGCGAATGGCGTGTTCGGAGACAGTGACGATGTCACGTCCGTCACCTACACGAACGCCAGTGGCAACTACGAGTTCAACAACCTGGCTGCCGGCAAGTACAAGATCGAGGTCACCACGCCGTCGAGCTACTTCATCACGAAGCAGAATCAGGGGGCGAACGACGCCACCGATTCCGACATCGGCAGCACCGGTGTCACGTCCGAGATCGTTCTGGGTGCCGGCGAGCACAACATGACGATCGACGCCGGCATCTACCGCAAGGCCAGCGTCGGCGACAAGGTCTGGGACGACATGGACCATGACAACGTCCAGGACGCCAGCGAGCCGGGCATCGCCAACATCGTCGTCAAGCTGCTCAACAGTGCCGGCGCGGTGATCAAGACGACGACCACCAACAGCAACGGCAACTACCTGTTCAACAACCTGGACCCGGGTACCTACAGCCTGCAGTTCGACAAGACCAACGTCATGCACTACAACTATGGCGCCTGGTACAACATGAACAACTGGAAGTGGGCCAAGAAGGACCAGGGCACGAACGACGCCATCGATTCCGATGTCAACGGCGACGCCGTGTCGACGACCAACGTCACCGTGACCAGCCAGTTCACGCTGGTGTCCGGCCAGGCCGACATGACCAAGGACGCCGGCATCACGCCGATCGTGATCGACCTGAACGGCGATGGCATCCAGACGGTCAGCCGCGCCGATGCCGGTGGCGTGTTCGATCTGTTCGGCAATGGCAGTGCGGTGGCCTCCGGCTGGATCTCCGGCAGCGATGCGTTCCTGGCCGTCGACAAGAACGGCAACGGCCGCATCGACGACATCGGCGAACTGTTCGGTGGCACCGCCAAGGGTGCCGGCTTTGCCAATCTGGCCAGCTACGACAGCAACGGCGACGGCCTGGTGAACGATCTGGACACCCAGTTCGGCCAGCTGATGGTCTGGCAGGACGCCAACGGCAACCATGTCACCGACGCCGGCGAACTGGTGGGCCTGGCCCAGGCCGGTGTTGCCAGCCTGACGGTCGCCTACACCGAGGTGCCGTTCCTGGATGCGCAGGGCAACCTGCACCTGGAGCGCAGCGCGGCCACTTTGGCGGATGGCTCCTCGGTCGACATGACGGACGTCTACTTCAACGTGTCGGCGGATGATGCGGCAGCTGCCGGCGTGGCCTTGCCGACGCTGGCTGAGCTGCTCGGTGATTCGCGCTCGCTGGATGCCCTGCTGGGTGCCTCCGGTGCCGCGCCGGTCGCGCTGGCTGCCGAAGACGGTGCGAGCGCGGCGGGCGATGCCGCCGAGATCCTGCGTCGTCTGGCCTCCATGACGCAGCACGACGCGCACCAGGCGGTCGCCGCCTGACCGTCGTCGAAAGCCAGCCAGAGGGCTGAGGCGCAGGCCTCAGCCCTTTTTCGTCATCCTGGCTGCCGGTCGTACGGCGCCCGCCGGCCCGGCTGTGGCCAGGCGATCGTTTACAGTCGGCGCTTACGGTTCCTTCCATCCCTGTTCATGACCGACTCCCTCTCTCCGCCCCTGCACGACAGCGTGGTGTTCGTGGCGCGGTTTCTGGGCACGCCGGTCCAGGTCGAGCGGCTGCGCGACAGCCTGGCAGCCCATGGTCCGTTGGACCATGACTCGTTGACGGCCGAGGCGGTGCAGGGCCTGCTGCGCCATGCCGGCCTGGTCTGCACGGCGTTGCCGCCCGGGGCCGGTCGCCGACCGACGGAACTGCCGGCGCTGCTGATCGGCGAGGGCGGTCGCTGTGCCGTCGCGCTGGCGATGCGCGACGGCCGCTTCGAGTGCCACCTGGCCGGCATCGAAGGCACCTCCTGGCTCGATGCCGCGACGCTGTCGCAGGAGGTGCCCGGCGCACTGTGGCTGGCCGTGCGCCCCATGCTGCACTTTGACCAGCGCAGCCTGCTGTACACCTTGCCGCAGGCCGGGCGCTGGTTCTGGGACACGTTCAATCGCAACCGCTGGATGTTCGGCTGGGCCCTGCTGGGAACGCTGGCCCTCAACATCTTCGGCACGCTGGTTCCCTTCTACAGCATGGCGGTCTATGACCGCGTGATCCCGAACAATGCGATGAGCAGCCTGGGCGTGCTGACGGTGGCCGCCTTGCTGATCATCGCTTTCGAGATGACGATGCGCCTGCTGCGCAGCCACCTGCTGGAGTCTGCGGCACGCCGCATCGATGTCGCGCTGTCGGCCAAGGTCTTCGCGCAAAGCCTGCGCATGCGCACCGCCGACCGGCCGGCGTCGGGCGGTGTGCTGGCGAACACGGTGCGCGACTTCGAATCGATCCGGGAGTTCTTCGCCACCGGCACGCTGACCGTGCTCGGCGACCTGCCGTTCATGGTCCTGTACCTGGCGGTCATCGCGCTGGTGGGCGGCTGGCTGGTGCTGGTGCCGCTGATCGCGATTCCTTTGCTGCTGGGCATCGCCTGGATCGCGCGCGGCCCATTGGCCCGCAAGGTCAACGAATCCATGCAGGAAAGCTCGCAGCGGACCGCGCACCTGTTCGAGACGATGAACGGCATCGACACTGTCAAGACGCTCGGTGCGGAGGCCTGGAGCCGGCGCAAGTGGGAGAACCTGACCCAGGCCATCGCGCACAACAACCTGGAGACCCGCGAGATCACGTCGCGCGTCAACTATGCCAATGCGGCGGTGCTGGCGATCGCCGGTGTGGCTGTTGTCGGCGTCGGTGCCTACCTGGTGGGCCAGCAGCAGATGACACTCGGGCAGATCATCGCCGTCAGCCTGCTGACCGGCCGTGCGCTGGCGCCGGTCAGCCAGATCGCGAGCCTGGTCGTGCGCTGGGAGCAGACCCGGCTCAGCTACGACGCGCTGGACAAGATCATGGCGGCTCCGTCCGACGACGAGGCCGGCAGCCTGCAGGCGCCCCCGCTGTCCGGTGCGCTGGAGTTCCGGGATGTGGCCTTCGCTTACCCGAAGCTGCCGCCGATCATCGAGCGGCTGAACCTGCGCATCCGTGCGGGGGAGCGGGTCGGCATCATCGGCAAGCTGGGGTCGGGCAAGAGCAGCGTGCTCAAGCTGATCCTGAACCAGTATGCGCCGACCGCCGGCAGTGTGCTGGTGGATGACCTGGTCACGACGCAGCTCGACCCGCTGTCGCTGCGCCGGCAGATCGGTTATGTGCCGCAGGACGTGACGCTGTTCCACGGCACGCTGCGCGAGAACATCGAGCTCGGCCGCATCCAGCCGGACGATACCCAGCTGCTGGAAGCCATGCGCACCGCCTGTCTGGACGAGATCGTCGCGCAGCTGCCAGGCGGCATCGGCACCCAGGTCGGCGAACGCGGCGACCGGCTGTCCGGCGGCCAGAAGCAGACCGTGGCCATCGCGCGGGCCCTGCTGACCCGCCCGCGGCTGCTGCTGCTCGACGAACCCAGCAGCATGGTCGACCCGGCGACGGAGCAGAAGCTGATCGGCCGGCTGCGTGCCCTCGTCGGCACCACCATCGTGCTGGTCACGCACCGCATGGCGATGCTGGCGCTGGTGGACCGCCTGATCGTCATGGACCGGGGGCGGGTGCTGGCCGACGGCCCGCGCGACGAGGTGCTGCGGGCGCTGGCCCAGCGCAATGCGGAGGAGGGTGGCGGGACGCCCACCTCCACGACGGTTTCGGTCGGCATGGCCAACCCGGCCAGGGCGGCGTCATGAGCGCCGAGTCCCGTACGCTGGCGCCGGCGCCGCATGACCCGGATCGCGGGCCACGCCGCACGGTCATGGCCATGGTGGCGCTGATGCTGCTGTTCCTGGTTGTCGCGCTGGTATGGGCCGTCTATGCGACGCTGGACGTTGCGGTGACCGCGCAGGGCGCGGTGGTGCCGCCGAGCCGGGTGCAGGAGGTGCAGAGCCTGGAGGGCGGCATCGTGCAGCAGTTGCTGGTGGCGCCGGGGCAGGCCGTCAAGAAGGGGCAGGTCGTGGCACGCCTGGACACCGCACAGTACAACGCCGACCTGGGCGAGAGCCAGCAGCAGCGGCTGGCCGCACTCGCGGGCCGGGCCCGTGTGGACGCTCTGCTGTCCGGCGGGGCGCCGCGCTTCGATCCGGAGTGGCGCCGTGCGGCGCCTGACCTGATCGACAAGGAAACCCAGCTCTGGCGCGATGCGCTGCGCGAGTACCAGTCCACCGGCCAGATGCTGCGCGAGGCCGTGGCCCGCAAGCGCGCCGAAGTCACCGAGGCCCAGGCCCGCATCCAGACGCTGCAGGGCGCCATCAAGGTGGCCGAAGAGAGCTTCGCGATCGAGGAGCGGCTGTTCAAGGCCGGGGCCGGTGCCCGGGCGGACTACCTGGCAGCCCAGCAGAAGCTGATCAGCCAGCGTGCCGAGATCGAGGCGCTGCAGCAGTCGCTGCCGCGTTTGGCAGCCGGCCTGTCGGAGGCACAGGCTGGTGTGGCCGAAGCCGATGCACGGGCGCGGTCGCAATGGGGCACGCAGCGCAGCGAGTTCGAGACCAAGGCCGCGATGCTGGCCAGCACGCTGGCCGGCCGCGAGGACCGCGTCGCGCGGCGCGAGGTCGTCTCGCCGGCGGATGGCGTCGTCAATCGGGTGCTGGTGCCCACGCTGGGCGGCGTGGCGGCACCCGGCAAGGCGATCCTGGAGGTCGTGCCGGACGAGCCGAACCTGCTGATGACGGTGCGCGTCAAGCCGGCGGACATCGGCTTCATCCATGCCGGCCAGAAGGCCCACGTCCGGGTGCTGGCCTATGACGCGGCCACCTACGGCAAGATGGACGCCCAGGTGGTCCGCGTCGGGGCGGATGCGGTCGTGGACGACCGGGGCGAGTCCTACTTCGAAGTCCAGCTCACCGCGGCCCGCGACCAGTTGCGGCTGCAGGGCAAGCCGCTGCCGATCACGCCTGGCATGCCGGTGGACGTGGGCATCCTGACCGGCGAGCGCAGCGTGATGCAGTACCTGCTCAAGCCGGTGCTGCGCGGCGTGCAGCGCGCCTTGCAGGAGCGCTGATGGTGTCTCACCGACGCTGCAGCAGGGCCGCCGTGGCGGCCGCAGCCGCCGGGTTGGCGCTCGCGCTGCTGGGCGCCCCGGGAATGGCGCAGTCGCAGACCGCAACGTCGGCAGCGCCCGCCGCGGCATCGACCGAGAGCCTGCCGGCGCTGCTGGCACGGGTGCTGCCGGCCGACCCGCAGGTGCGCAGCGCCGCGGCGCTGGCCGAGGCCGCCCAGGAGCGCCGCAAGCAGAGCCAGTCCCGCATGTGGCCGACGATCGGTGCGAGCATCACGCGCGGCGGTGCGGCGGAGACCGAGCTGGGGCGCAGCGTCAACCGGCAGACCGACCGTGCCGAGGCCACCGTGCGCTGGAACGTCTACAACGCCGGCAACGATGCGGCCGAGCTGCGCGCCGCCACGCTGGAAGTGCAGGCCGCCCAGGAGGAACTGCGCCGGGCCCGCGAGGAGGCCAGCACCCGGATTGCCGAGGCCTACCTGGACCTGCTGCGCCTCGACAGCCTGGTTCCGAAGGCCCTGGAGCGGCTGCAGGCGGTGCAGCGGCTGGCCCGGCAGGTGCGGCTGCAGGCCGAGATCGGCAAGCTGTCGAACGCGGACGCGAGCCAGGCGGAGGCCTCTGAGCTCGATGCCGAGGTCGTGTACCAGGAGCTGGTGTCCGACCAGGCCGGGGCGCGCCGACGGCTCGCCACGCTGGTCGGTGCGGCCAGCGTCGAGGCACTGCCCGGCGTCGTGCCGCTGGATCTTCCGCCGCCGGCGCTGGAGAGTCCGTCGGCCGAGATGCTGCTGGCGTCCGGCCCGGGGCAGGTCACTGCGGCGCAGGAACGGGCCCGCGCGGCGGCGGAGCGGGTCCGGCCGCTGTCCTCGCTGGCCCAGCCCCGGATCGATGTCGAGCTGCGCCAGCGGCTCTGGGACCGCACCACGCCGCAGGTCACCACCGAACAGCAGCACAGCTGGAGCCTGGTGGCGCGCTGGGACTTCCCGGTGGGGGGCGAGCAGCAGGCCCGCATTGCCGAATCCAGGCTGCGCGCCCAGGCGGCGCAGGAGGAGGCGCAGCGCGTGGCCAATGCGCTGAGCTCCGAGCTGGCCTCGCTCGGGCCGCGCATTGCCGAGACGGCCAACAATGTGGCCCGGCTGGAGCGCCAGATCCGGCAGTACGACCTGCTGGTGCAGGCCGGCGAGCTGCAGTTCGAGGCCGGCCGGCGCACGGTGGCCCAGCTGATCCAGCTGCGCGAAGGCCGCTTCACCGCGGAGCAGCGCCGCGCCGAGCAGGCGCACCGGCACCTGACGGCCCGGCTGCGCCAGCTGGCGCTCAACGGTGCGCTGCTGCCGGCATTGGGGTTGCCGGATGCCGAGGTGCCGCCTGCACGCTGAGGGCCGGGCACGCTGCGCGTGCACAATCCCGGCATGCTGACCCACCCCCAGATCGACCCGGTGGCCGTGCAGATCGGCCCGCTGTCCGTGCACTGGTACGGACTGACCTACCTGGCCGCCTTCGGCCTGTTCCTCTGGCTGGGCGCACGCCGGCTGCGCCACCCGCCCTTCGACCGGCTGCAGGGCGCCGCCGCCTGGTCGCGCAAGGACGTGGAAGACATCCTGTTCCTGGGGGTGCTGGGCGTCGTGCTCGGCGGCCGCCTCGGTTACTGCCTGTTCTACAAGCCGGCCTACTACCTGGCCCACCCGCTGGAGGTGTTTGCGGTGTGGCAGGGTGGCATGAGCTTCCATGGCGGCATGCTGGGTGTGATCGCTTCCATGGTCTGGTTCGCCCGCTCGCGGCAGCGGCCGTTCTGGCAGGTGGCGGACTTCGTGGCGCCCTGCGTCCCCACCGGGCTGGCCGCGGGCCGCGTCGGCAACTTCATCAACGGGGAGCTTCCGGGCCGGCTGGCGGACCCGTCCCTCCCCTGGGGCATGGTGTTCCGAGGTGCCGGAGACCTGCCGCGGCACCCGTCGCAGGTCTACCAGTTCTTGCTGGAGGGGCTGCTGCTGTTCGTGCTGCTGTGGCTGTATGCACGGCGCGAGCACGCGCCGGGCCGCGTTGCCGCCGCGTTCCTGACCGGCTATGGCGTGCTGCGCTTCATTGCGGAGTTCTTCCGCGAGCCGGATGCCCATCTCGGCCTGCTGAGCCTGGGCATGAGCATGGGCCAGTGGCTGTGCGTGCCGATGGTGCTGGCCGGTGCCGGCCTGTGGTGGTGGTTCGGGCAGGCAGACGCTGCGAAGAAGGGGACGCGATGACGACGGCACGCTGGATTTCGGGCAAGGTCTCCGGCATGCTGCCCGGCGCCGGGCCGCAGCGCTCCGTGCAGGAGCGCCTGGATGCGACGCTTGGCCGGCCCGGGGAGGCCCATTCGCCGCGCGCGCTGCGCCGGCTGCTGGCGCAACTGCGTGCGATCGTCGATCCGCAGGTCAGCGAGGTCGAGGGCGGGCGCCGTGCCCAGGACCTGGCCGACTGGTATGCCACCGCAGAGCCGGCGCAGCGCCAGGACCTGTGGCTGCTGATGAGCGAGCAGTTCGTCGCCGACCCGCAGGTGGCGCGGGCGGCGCAGGCGGAGCTGGCCGCGGCCCTGGGGACGGAAGACCAGGCAGCCGCCGAGGTGCGGTTCCGGCGCGCCACGGTGTCGCCGCGCCGCCGGCTCCTTCAGCGCATCAGCGCGTTCGACCAGGGCATCCGCTTCCTGGTGGACATGCGGGCCGAGGTGCTGGGCCGCCTCAAGGCGGACAAGCGGCTGCAGGCGCTGGACGTCGAGATGGAGTACCTGTTCTCGACCTGGTTCGATGTCGGGTTCCTGGAGCTGCGCCGCATCAGCTGGGACTCGCCGGCCTCGCTGATCGAGAAGCTGATCAAGTACGAGGCGGTGCACGACATCAAGAGCTGGGCCGACGTGAAGAACCGCCTGGACTCCGACCGCCGCTGCTACGGCTTTTTCCATCCCCGCCTGCCGGACGAGCCGCTGATCTTTGTCGAGGTGGCGCTCATGGACCACCTGGCCGACAGCATCGGTCCGCTGCTCGACGAGTCCGCCGACCTGGCGGACATCACGCGCGCCAGCACCGCGATCTTCTATTCGATCAGCAACACCCAGACCGGCCTGCGTGGCGTGAGCTTCGGGGATTCGCTGATCAAGCGGGTCGTCGAGACGCTCAAGGCGGAGTTTCCGCGCCTGAAGACCTTTGCGACGCTGTCACCGATCCCCGGGTTCCGCGGCTGGCTGGCCCGCAACCTGGAGCCGATGCTCGCACTGCTGGACGCCAAGGCACGCGCCAGCCTGGCGCAGGCACTGCGTTCGGAAGCTGCCCCGGCGGACCAGGTGCTGGCGAATCCGGAGCGCGTCGCGCAACTGCCGGAGAGCTCCCCTGTGCGCATCGCGCTGACCCGGTTTGCCGCCCATTACCTTGCGCAGGGGATGCACCAGGGCAGGCCGATCGACGCGGTAGCCCGCTTCCATCTCGGCAACGGTGCGCGCGTGGAGCGCATCCACTGGGCCGCGGACGCGTCGCCCAAGGGCCACAAACAGTCCTTCGGCCTGATGGTGAACTACCTGTATGACCTGAAGAAGCTGGACCGCCACCGCAGCCAGCTGGCGCAGGGGAGAATCCCGGTCTCGTCGGCAGTGGCTGCGCTGCAGCTGCAGGCCCCGAAAGAAGCCAACCAGAAGGAGACGCGATGACACGATCCATCACCCGGCGCCTGGCGCTGCAGTTCGGCATCGCTGGCGCCACGGCCGGCGTGGGGCCCAGCTTCGCCCAGGGCACGGCCTGGCCGGCACGCCCGGTCAACCTGGTCGTGCCGTTTCCGGCCGGTGGCGGCACCGACGCCTTCGCGCGGCCGCTGTCCGCCCAGTTCGCGCGCCTGACCGGCCGTCAACTGGTGATCGACAACCGGGGAGGCGCCGGCGGCACCGTCGGTGCCGCGATCGCCGCGAAGGCGCCTGCCGACGGCTACACGCTGTTCATGGGCGCAGTCCACCATACGATCGCGCCGTCGATGTACCCGAAGCTGGACTACGACCTGGAGCGGGACTTCGTTCCGCTGTTGCTGCTGGCGAACGTGCCCCAGGTGCTGGTGGTGCACCCGCGGATCACCGGCGATTTCAAGGCCTTCCTGGCGCAGGTGCGCTCCAGCCCGGGGCGGCTCAACTACGGCTCGGCCGGTACCGGCACCTCGCACCATCTGGCCGGCGAGCTGTTCAAGCAGCAGACGCGCACCTTCATCACGCACATTCCGTACACCGGCGCCGGCCCGGCCCTGCGCGACCTGATCGGCGGGCAGGTGGACATGATGTTCGACGGTCTCGGCTCCTCGGCGGCCCACATCAAGGCCGGGCGCGTGCGCGCGCTGATGGTCTCGGGCACGGCCCGCAATCCGGCCTTTCCGGACGTGCCCAGCGCGGCGGAGCTGGGCCTGCCGGAGTACACCGTGACCACCTGGTATGGCCTGTGGGCGCCGCGCGGCACGCCGCCGGATGTGCAGGCGCGCATCATCGAGGAGATCCGGCGCGCCGGCATGACCGAGGAGGCACGCGCAGTCTGGGCCTCCCAGGGGGCGGACTTCGGCAACCTCGCGCCGGCCCAGTTCGCAAGCTTCATCAACGCGGAAATCAAGCGCTGGAGCACGGTCGTCAAGGCCTCCGGCGCCAAACTGGATTGAGCGGGCAGGCGGCCAGGATGCAGATGACGGACAAGGACATGAATCTCTTCACCTCGCTGCGGGCGGCCTTCCCCGAGCCGCTGGATGCGACCGCGATCGAGACGGAAGACGGGCTGTGCTACAGCTGGCGTGACCTGGAACGCGCCAGCGCGATGCTGGCCAACCTGCTGGAGAGCCTGGCGTTGCCGCCGGCCTCGCGCATCGCAGTGCAGGTCGAGAAATCGGTCGAGGCGGTGCTGCTGTACCTGGCCACGCTGCGCGCCGGCCATGTCTTCCTGCCGCTCAACACGGCCTACCAGAGTGGCGAGATCGCGTACTTCATCGGCAATGCCGAGCCGGCCGTCGTGGTCTGCAGCACGAAGAACTTCGGCTGGGTCAGCAAGATCGCGTTCCAGGCGGGCGCCCGCCATGTGTTCACGCTGGACGACGACCGCACCGGCAGCCTGCTGCAGCGCGCCGCCCATTGCAGCGACCAGCACCAGCCGGTGCCGCGCCAGGCGGACGATCTGGCCGCGATCCTGTACACGAGCGGCACGACCGGTCGCAGCAAGGGCGCGATGCTGTCGCACGGCAACCTGCTGAGCAACGCGCGGGTGCTGCAGTCCTATTGGGGCTGGCGCAGCCCGGAGCAGGGCGGTGACGTGCTGATCCATGCGCTGCCGATCTTCCATGTGCACGGCCTGTTCGTGGCGCTGCACGGCGCGCTGATCAACGGCAGCCGGATGTTGTGGTTCTCCCGCTTCGATGCTCGGGCCGTCGTGCAGCAGCTGCCGCGCGCGACGGTGTTCATGGGGGTGCCGACGCTGTATGTGCGCATGCTGGCCGAGCCCGCCCTGGACCGCGCGGCCTGCCGGAACATGCGCCTGTTCATCGCCGGCTCGGCGCCGCTGCTGATCGAAACCTTCCAGGAATGGGAACAACGCACCGGCCACACCATCCTGGAGCGCTACGGCATGTCGGAGACGGTCATGCTGACGTCCAACCCCTACCTCGCCGCGGCCGGCCCCCGCCGCGGCGGGACGGTCGGTTTCCCGCTGCCGGGTGTTGCGCTGCGCGTCTGTGGCGACCACGGGCAGGTCCTCCCGCCGGGCGAGGTCGGCGGCATCCAGGTGCGCGGCCCGAACGTGTTCCAGGGCTACTGGCGCATGCCGGAGAAGACGCGCGAGGAATTCACCGACGACGGCTTCTTCCGCACCGGCGATGTCGGCCTGATCGATGCCCAGGGGTATGTGCGCATCGTCGGCCGCAGCAAGGATCTGATCATCAGCGGCGGCTACAACGTCTATCCGGCGGAGATCGAAGCCTGCATCAACGAGATGCCCGGCGTCGCCGAGAGCGCCGTCGTCGGCGTGCCGCATCCGGACTTCGGCGAAGTTGGCGTGGCGGTCGTGATCGCGCGACCGGGCGCGTCGCCGCAGCCCGACGCCATCCTGGCCGCGCTGAAGGCCACGCTGGCGAACTTCAAGATCCCGAAGCGCTGCCATGTGGTGCCGGAGCTCCCGCGCAACGCGATGGGCAAGGTCCAGAAGAACCTGCTGCGCGATACCTACCGGCAGCTGTTCCAGCCGGGTTGACCGGACCGGATGGCCCGGAGGTGTTCCAGGGCGTGCCTTCGCCCTGCGGGCTGCGGTGCTCTCAGCGCAGCACCAGCACCGGAATGTGCGAATGCGTCAGCACCAACTGGGTCTCGCTGCCCAGCAGCAGGCGCTTGATGCCGCGGCGGCCGTGCGAGGCCATCACGATCAGGTCGCACTTGTGCTTCTTGGCGGTTGCGATGATCGCGTCCGAGACCAGGTCGGAGCGGGCCGTGATGGGCTTGACCTTGACGCCCTTGGCCTGCGCCAGCTTCTGCACTCCATCGACGATGGCCTGGCCGCTTTCGGCCCACTGCTTCTCGATGCGCTCGACCTCGGACACCTGCAGCACGATGCCCCCCTCGAAGTAGCTTTGCGGATAACGGGGAACCACCTTCAGCGCCACCAGTTCGGCGCCCGTCAGCGCGGCGAGACCGATCGCGCTCGTGACGGCCTTCTTGGACAGGGTCGAGCCATCCGTGGCTACAAGAATTCGCTGGTACATCGTGTTCTCCTCGTGAGTTGGGGTGATTGACAGGGACAAATGTAACCCCCAGACTCGGGCTGTGGCTTGATCCATGTCAAGTCTGCCGGGTCTCCGGCCCGCTAACCTTGCCCCCCATGCTCAGCCTCCCGCTCGATTCCACCGACCGCCCCCGGCTCCCGGCGGTACCCGATGACGCGGTCGTGGCGGCGCCGGCCGCCGCGGGGGACGCGCTGCAGGTGCTGGACGACCCGCAGGAGTGGAACGCCTTCAGTCGCCCGGATGCTTCGCGCGCCGGCTGCGTCGAGTCCCATCTGGTCGTGCAGGGCATGACCTGCGCGGCCTGCGCGATCACGATCGAGGACGCGCTTCGGCGCGTTCCCGGCGTGCTGGCCGCCGAGGTCAGCGCCGGCAGCCACCGGGCGCGGGTGGTGTGGTCGCCGGAGGCGGTGCTGCCATCCCGCTGGATGCAGGCGATCCAGCGTGCGGGCTACCACCCGCTGCCCGCCAACGACCGCCATGCGCTGGAGCAGCGGCGCAGCGAGACCCGCCAGGCCCTGTGGCGCTGGCTGGTGGCCGGGCTGTGCATGATGCAGGTCATGATGTATGCCTACCCGGCCTACATCGCGCACCCGGGCGATCTCAGCGCCGAGATGGAGCAGCTGCTGCGCTGGGCCTCCTGGGTGCTGACGCTGCCGGTCATCCTGTTCTCCTGCGGTCCGTTCTTCCGCAGCGCGCTGCGCGACCTGGCGCAGCGGCGCGTCAGCATGGACCTGCCGGTGGCGCTGGGCATGCTGATCACCTTCGTCGTGAGCACCGCTGGCACCTTCAACCCGCAGGGCCTGTTCGGCCGCGAGGTCTTCTTCGACTCGCTGACGATGTTCGTCTTCTTCCTGCTGACCGGGCGCTGGCTGGAGATGCGCCTGCGCGACCGCACCGCCGGTGCGCTGGACGCGATGATGAACCGGCTGCCGGAGGCGGTGCAGCGGCGCACCGCGGAGGGCACCTGGGAGACGGTGGCGGCCCGGCGCCTGCAACCCGGAGACCGGGTCCGCGTGCTGCCCGGGCAGGCCTTTCCGGCCGACGCCGTGATCACGCTCGGCGAGACCAGGGTCGACCAGTCCCTGCTGACCGGTGAGTCCCGCCCGGTGGCGCGCGGGGTCGGCGGCGCGGTGGTGGCCGGCAGCCACAACCTCGGCGCGGTGGTCGAGATCCGGGTCGAGCGCGTCGGTGCGGAGACGCGTTTTGCCGAGATCGTCGCCCTGATGCAGACCGCGGCGACCAGCAAGCCGCGGCTGGCGCAACTGGCCGACCGGCTGGCCAAGCCCTTCCTGATCGGCGTGCTGGTGGCCGCCGCCGGGGCCTGTCTGTACTGGTGGCCGCAGGACCCGGGGCATGCGCTGATGGTCGCGGTGGCCGTGCTGATCGTCACCTGTCCCTGCGCGCTGTCGCTGGCCACGCCGACGGCGATGCTGGCCAGTGCCGGCGCGCTGGCGCGCAGCGGGGTGCTGGTGCGCCGGCTGCAGGCCCTGGAGGGGCTCGCCGGCATCGACACCGTCGTGTTCGACAAGACCGGAACCCTCACCCGCGACGCGATGCAGCTGCGCGACGTGCAGTTGCGCCCGGGCGTGTCGATGGCGCAGGCGCTGGGGCAGGCGCGGGCGCTGGCGCGGCATTCGCTGCATCCGGTGGCCCGCGCGCTGGTGCAGGCCGCGCAGCAGGCGTCGGTGGCCGATGACTGGCAGGCCCGGGGTGTGCAGGAGGTGGCGGGTCAGGGACTGCAGGGTTCGCTGGCCACCACCGCGCAGGACACGGCGGGCACGGCGTTCCGGCTCGGCTCCGCGGCTTTCTGCGGCCTGGCCGCCGGGCAGGGCGGCTCCGCCGCGTCCACCCATCTGTGCGATGCGCAAGGCTGGGTGGCGAGTTTCGCGCTGGCGCAGGACGTCCGTGCGGATGCCGCCGCGACCGTGGCGGCCTTGCGCGGCGCGGGCCTGTCGGTGCACCTGCTGTCCGGTGACGACGCGGGTGCCGCGGCCGCGGTGGCCCAGGAGGTCGGCATCGACCAGGTGCACGCCGGATGCACGCCCGATGGCAAGCTCGCGTTCGTGCGGGCACTGCAAGCCCAGGGGCATCGGGTCGCCATGGTCGGTGACGGGCTGAACGACGGTCCCGTGCTGGCGGCTGCGGATGTGTCCTTCGCGTTCGGTCAGGCCGTCGCGCTGGCGAAGTCCCAGGCGGACTTCGTCGTGCTGGGTGAGCACCTGGCGCTGGTGCGCCGGTCGCTGCGGCTGGCCACCCGCACGATGCGCATCGTGCGGCAGAACCTGTGGTGGGCCCTGGCCTACAACGCGGCCTGCGTTCCGCTGGCGGTGGCCGGCTGGCTGCCGGCCTGGCTGGCCGGCCTGGGCATGGCCGCGAGTTCGCTCGTCGTGGTGCTCAATGCGCTGCGCCTGTCAGCGGGCGATCAGCAAGAGGTCCTAAGCTGATGGACATCCTGTATCTGCTGATCCCCCTGTCGGTCGTGCTGGTATTCTTCATCCTGGCAGGGCTCTGGTGGGCGGTGTACCGGGGCCAGTTCGAGGACATCGAATCCGAAGGCCGGCGAATACTGGACGAATCGCGCGATGACTGAGACGGGATTGATGTTTGTCAAGTGCGCCGTGAAGGTGTCGTACGACACTTTCGGCGGTCCAATCAAGAAGAGGTAAAAATGGCATTTCCAAATACGAAAGCGGTCGCCTACAACGACACGGTGGTGCGGCAATTCGCCATCATGACCGTTGTCTGGGGCGTGGTGGGCATGCTGGTTGGCGTGATCATCGCGGCCCAGCTCACATGGCCGGAACTCAACTTCGGCATCCCCTGGCTTACCTACGGACGATTGCGCCCGCTGCACACCAACGCGGTGATCTTCGCGTTCGGTGGCTGCGGCCTGTTTGCGTCCGCGTACTACGTCGTGCAGCGGACCTGCCAGGTCCGGCTGTTCAGCGACAAGCTGGCCTCGTTCACGTTCTGGGGCTGGCAGCTGGTGATCCTGTGCGCCGCGATTTCGCTGCCGCTGGGCTACACTTCGGGCAAGGAATACGCCGAGCTCGAATGGCCGATCGACATCCTGATCACGCTGGTCTGGGTGGCCTTCGCCGTCGTGTTCTTCGGCACCATCGGTACCCGCAAGGTGCGCCACATCTACGTGGCGAACTGGTTCTTCGGTGCCTTCATCCTGGCCGTCGCGCTGCTGCACCTGGTGAACAGCGCCGCGATTCCGGCCGGGTTCATGAAGTCCTACTCCGCGTACGCCGGCGTGCAGGACGCGATGGTCCAGTGGTGGTACGGCCACAACGCCGTGGGCTTCTTCCTGACGGCCGGCTTCCTGGGCATGATGTACTACTTCATCCCGAAGCAGGCCGGCCGGCCGGTCTACAGCTACCGCCTGTCGATCGTGCACTTCTGGGCGCTGATCTTCACCTACATGTGGGCCGGCCCGCACCACCTGCACTACACCGCACTGCCGGACTGGACGCAATCGGTCGGCATGGTGTTCTCGCTGATCCTGCTCGCGCCGAGCTGGGGCGGCATGATCAACGGCATCATGACGCTGTCGGGCGCCTGGCACAAGCTGCGTGACGACCCGATCCTGCGCTTCCTGATCGTGTCGCTGTCCTTCTACGGCATGAGCACCTTCGAAGGCCCGATGATGTCGATCAAGACCGTCAACGCGCTGAGCCACTACACCGACTGGACCGTGGGCCATGTGCACTCCGGTGCGCTGGGCTGGGTCGGCCTGGTCACGATGGGCAGCATGTACTACCTGATTCCGCGCCTGTTCGGCCGCACGCAGATGCACAGCGTCAAGGCGATCGAGGTGCACTTCTGGGTCTCCACGATCGGCATCGTCGTCTACATCGCCGCGATGTGGATCGCCGGTGTGATGCAGGGTCTGATGTGGCGTGCCGTGAACGCCGACGGCACCCTGACCTACACCTTCGTCGAATCGGTCAAGGCGACCTTCCCGTTCTATGTGCTGCGTCTGCTCGGCGGCCTGCTCTACCTGAGCGGCATGCTGATCATGCTCTGGAACGTGCTCAAGACCGCCACGTCGGGACAGGCCAGCACGGTCAAGATTCCCGCCGCCACCGCCCACGCCTGAGAGGACACCACCATGGCAAACAACAACGGATCCTCGGGCCTGTCCCACGAGAAGATCGAGACCAACAACTTCCTGATGATCGTGCTGATCCTGATCGTGCTGCTGATCGGCGGCCTGGTCGAGATCGTGCCGCTGTTCTTCCAGAAGTCGACCACCGAGCCGATCAAGGGCGTGCAGCCCTACACGCCGCTGCAGCTCGCCGGCCGGGACATCTACATCCGCGAGGGCTGCTACAACTGTCACTCGCAGATGATCCGCCCGTTCCGTGCCGAGACGCTGCGCTATGGCCACTATTCGGTGGCCGGCGAGTCGGTGTATGACCATCCGTTCCAGTGGGGCAGCAAGCGCACCGGTCCGGATCTGGCCCGTGTCGGCGGCAAGTACAACGACGAGTGGCACCGCACCCACCTGAACAATCCGCGCGACCTGGTGCCGGAGTCCAACATGCCGGCCTATCCGTGGCTGGAAAGGAACCTGGTGGATGCGGCCTCGCTGCCGGCCCACATGCGCGCCCTGCGGACCGTGGGTGTGCCCTACACCGACGAGCAGATTGCCAAGGCATCGGAGGAGGTCAAGGGCAAGACCGAGATGGAGGCCACCATCGCCTATCTGCAGGGCCTCGGCCTCGCGCTCAAGTAAGGAACAGGAGCCCCATCATGGATGTCAACACCCTTCGCTCCATCACCACCGTGCTCGCCTTCGTGGTTTTCATGGGCATCGTGTTCTGGGCTTGGTCCAAGCGGCGCACAGCCGATTTCGAGCAGGCAGCGCAACTGCCGTTCGAGCAGGACTGACCGGCTTCACAAGGAATCAACATGAGTGACTTTACCAACAGCTTCTGGTCCGTCTACGTCGCGGGCATCACGGTGGTCAGCATCGTGGCCTGCCTGATCCTGCTCTGGATGAGCGGCAAGGCCCGGGCCATGACGGCCCAGGACAACACCACCGGCCACGTGTGGGACGGCGACCTGCGCGAGATGAACAACCCCCTGCCGCGCTGGTGGGTGTACCTCTTCGTCATCACGATCGTCTTCTCGCTGGTCTACCTGGCGCTTTATCCGGGCCTGGGCACCTATGCGGGCCAGCTCGGCTGGAGCTCGACCGGCCAGCACAGCGCCGAGATGAAGAAGGGCGAGCAGGACGTGGCGCCGCTCTACGCCAAGTTCGCCGCGATGAAGCCGGAGGACGTAGCCAAGGATCCGCAGGCCATGGCCATCGGCGAGCGTCTGTTCATGAACAATTGCGCGCAGTGCCACGGCTCGGACGCCCGCGGCAGCAAGGGTTTCCCGAACCTGACCGATGGTGATTGGCTGCATGGCGGCACGCCGGACAAGATTCTGGAGACCCTGAAGAACGGTCGTGTCGGCAACATGCCGCCGATGGCCGCAGCGGTGGGCACGCCGGACGACGTGCGCAACGTCGCGCAGTATGTGCTGAGCCTCTCCGGCAGCCCGCATGACTCCGTCAAGGCATCGCTGGGCAAGGCCAAGTTTGCAGCCTGCGCGGCGTGCCACGGCGCCGACGGGAAGGGCCAGCAGGCGGTCGGCGCGCCGAACCTGACAGACGACATCTGGCTGCACGGGTACGGAGAGGCCGCGATCCTGGCGATGATCAACAATGGCAAGTCGAACGCCATGCCGGCGCAGGGCGAGAAGTTCAGCCCGGCCCAGCTGCATGTGCTGGCGTCCTATGTCTGGAGCCTGTCCAACAAGGGCGCTGCCGCCAGCAAGTGAAGCCTGCGGGCCCGGCCTGGTGGCCGGGTCCCGTCCTTTTTTTCGTGATTGGAGTTCCTGTGTCCGAACCTGCAGCCATCCAACCCGATCCGTCACCGGCCTGGTGGAAGTTCGGCCATGTCTGGCTGGTGCTGGCGGGGCCGCTGGTCGTCGTCGTGGCCAGCATCGTCACGCTGGTGCTGGCGGTGCGCCACCCGGACCCGGTGGTCGACGAAGACTACTACCGCAAGGGCGTGGAGATCAACAAGACACTGGGAGCGGCGCGGGCGAGTCTGGCGCCTGCCATGGCGGGCCGCAATCACGCGGCCACCGGCGTGGTGCCGCTGCCGCGCGAACAGGCGCCGGTCAAACCCTGAACCCGGTGACCCGGGGGGCGCTGCCGGCGCCCTGGCGCCCGCTCAGGAATAGACCTGGGGATTGATGATTTCCTTGAGGGCGTCGGTGTTGAGGATGCGCACATGGCGCTGCTTCACCTCGACGATGCCTTCCTCGACGAACTTCGAGAACGTGCGGCTGACCGTCTCGAGCTTGAGGCCGAGGTAGCTGCCGATCTCCTCGCGCGTCATGCGCAGCACCAGCTCCGACTGCGAGAAGCCCCGGGCATGCAGGCGCTGCACCAGGTTCAGCAGGAAGGCCGCGAGGCGTTCCTCGGCGCGCATGCTGCCCAGCAGCAGCATCACGCCATGCTCGCGCACGATCTCGCGGCTCATGATCTTGTGCACGTGGCGCTGCAGCGCATGGATCTGGTTGGACAGGTCCTCGATGCGGTCGAAGGGCATCACGCAGACCTCGGCGTCTTCGAGTGCGATCGCGTCGCAGGTGTGGACGTCGTTGACGATGCCGTCCAGCCCGACGATCTCGCCGGCCATCTGGAAGCCGGTGACCTGATCGCGGCCATCCTCGGACGCAATGCAGGTCTTGAAGAACCCGGTGCGGATCGCATAGAGGCTCGTGAAGCGGTCCCCATTGCGGAACAGCGGTGCGCCCCGCTTGACCTTGCGCCGGTTGGCCACCAGGTCATCGATGCGGTCAAGCTCCTCATGGCTCAGGCCCAGCGGCATGCACAGCTCGCGCAGATTGCAGCCGGAGCAGGCCACCTTGATCGTGCCCCTGTTGACCGGAACGATCGGCGTCACGTGCCTCGCCGCAGCCTCGTTTGCGGCGGGCAGGTTGGTCGGATCATGGGGGCGTGGATTCAGCATGGTTGCTCCTGATATGGGTCAATTGTGCCGCGCGGTGGTTGCCATTCGATTGATGCAGATCAAGCTGCGGGCAGGGGGCCTCAGGCACATTGTCGCCATTGTCCGAGGAGAACTCCATGCCTGCAGCCGCGTCCGAACCCGTGTCCCCCGAACTGCTGCGCCGATTCGACGTGGCCGGGCCACGCTACACATCGTATCCGACCGCAGACCGCTTCGTCGAAGCCTTCACGGATCAGGACTACCTGCGCGCGCTGCAGCAGCGCCGCTCGGGCGCGGCGGCCATGACAATGCCACTGTCGCTGTACGTGCATATCCCGTTCTGCGAGTCGGTCTGCTACTACTGCGCCTGCAACAAGGTGATCACGCGCCACCACGACAAGGCCACCGCCTATCTGCGCTATCTGGGCCGGGAGGTGGACCTGCACACCGAGCATCTGGGCCTGGGGCAGACCGTCACGCAGCTGCACCTGGGGGGTGGCAGCCCGACCTTCCTCAGCGACGACGAACTGCGCTCCCTGATGGGCATGCTCAAGCGCAGCTTCCGGCTGGCTCCGGGCGGCGAATACTCGATCGAGGTGGATCCGCGCACGGTCGATGCCCGGCGCCTGGACACATTGGCCGAGCTCGGCTTCAACCGGCTGAGCTTCGGCGTGCAGGATTTCGATCCAGCCGTGCAGAAGGCGGTGCACCGGGTGCAGCCGGCCGAGCAGGTGTTCGCGCTGGTCGCGGCCGCTCGCGAGCGCGGCTTCGATTCGGTGAACGTCGACCTGATCTACGGGCTGCCGCTGCAGACGCCGGAGTCCTTCGGTCGCACGCTGCAGCAGGTCACCGAGCTGCGCCCGGACCGGGTGGCCCTGTATGCCTATGCGCACCTGCCGGAGCGCTTCAAGCCGCAGCGCCGCATCGCGGCGGTCGACCTGCCGAATGCGCCGTCCAAGGTCGCGATGCTGGCCCAGTCACTGGCCGCGATGATCTCCTCCGGCTATGTGTATGTGGGCATGGACCACTTCGCGCTGCCGAACGACCCGCTGGCGGTGGCCAAGCGGCAGGGTCGCCTGCACCGCAACTTCCAGGGCTACAGCACGCAGCCGGACTGCGACCTGATCGCGCTGGGCGTGTCCTCGATCGGCCGCATCGGCGCCACCTACAGCCAGAATGCCAGGACGCTGGACGAGTACTACGACGCGCTGGACCATGGCCGCTTCCCGGTGGTGCGCGGGCTGGCGCTGACGCGCGACGACCTGATCCGCCGGGCCGTGATCATGTCGCTGATGTGCCAGGGCCAATGGCTGTTCGAGTCGATCGATCTGGCCTGGCTCGTCGACTCCCGCAGCTACTTCGCCAGCGAGCTGGAGACCCTGCGCGGACTGTGCGACCAGGGCCTGGTCACGATCGACGAGACCGGTGTGCAGGTCACGCCGATGGGCTGGTTCTTCGTGCGGGCCGTCGCGATGGTGTTCGACCGCTACCTGCAGACCGACCGCACCCGGGCACGCTTCTCGAAAATCATCTAGAGTCCGCCGGATGCAGAGTTCCCTGGCGCTGACCGCCTTGCTGATGGGCCTGGCGGGCGGGCCCCACTGTGTCGCGATGTGTGGTGCCGCCTGTGCCGGCATCGGGCGCGCGGCCGGCGGGCGCGCGACGGTCGCGATGTGGACCTTCCAGGGCGGCCGTGTCGCCGGTTATGCGGCGCTGGGCGCGGTGGCGGCGGCCACGATGCAGGGCCTGGGCTGGCTGACCACGCAATCGGCCGCCGTGCGTCCGGTCTGGACGCTGTTTCATGTGGCAGCCGCGGTGCTCGGCCTGCTGCTGCTGTTCAACGCGCGCCAGCCGGTCTGGATGGAGGGCGCCGGGCGCGCCGTCTGGAACCGTGCGCGGACCTGGGTCGGCCAGCACCAGGTCGGCGCGCCGCTGCTGATGGGCACGGTCTGGGCCCTGCTGCCCTGCGGTCTGCTGTACTCGGCCCTGCTGGTGGCCACGCTGAGCGCGGATGTGCTGCAAGGGGCGGTGGTGATGGCCCTGTTCGCGCTGGGCACCAGCGTTTCGATGATGGCCGGCCCCTGGCTGTGGCTGCGCTTGCGCGGCGCCGGGTCCGGGCAGTGGGGCGTGCGGCTGGCCGGGTTGTCGCTGGCGGTGATGTCCGGTTGGGCGATCTGGATGGGTCTGGTGCACGACACCGCGCCCTGGTGCGTCACGCCGCCGTGACCGGTGGCCGCCCGCTCAGGGCCGCACGTTGAAATCGATCGAGTACAGGTACCACAGGATCAGCATCGGGATCAGCACCGGGATGGCCATGCCGACGAAGGTCAGGGCCGTCATCAGGAACACGCCCATGTCGGCGAACCAGGACTTCGCCAGTTCGATCAGGTCGACGTTCCAGAACCGCTGCTGCTTCATGCTCCCACCCCGGACCACCGCACACCGCGCGCGGCATCAGCGTGTTTTATAGCGCCTTCATCAGGCGATGTCGATACTGTGGATCAACAGCCGGCCGGCGCGCCGATCGGCGAAGTAGCGCTCCAGCGTTTCCTTGACGGTCCGGAAGGCGATCTCGTCCCAGGGGATGTCGGCCTCCTCGAACAGGCGGGCTTCCATGGTCTCGTGGCCGGGGTCGAACTGGTCGTTCAGCAGACGGGCGGTGTAGAAGAGGTGCACTTGGCCGACGCGGGCCACGTTCAGGATCGAGAACAGGCCCTCCATCTCGAAGTTCGCACCGGCCTCTTCCTGCGTCTCGCGGGCCGCGCCCTGGGCGGTCGTCTCCTGCAGTTCCATGAAGCCGGCCGGCAGCGTCCACTTGCCCTTGCGCGGCTCGATGTTGCGCTTGCACAGCAGGACCTTGCTGCCCAGGTGCGGCACGGTGCCCACCACGTTCAGCGGGTTCTCGTAGTGGATGGTGTGGCACTGCGGGCACACCGCGCGCTGCCGCGTGTCGCCGTCGTCGGGGATGCGGTAGACCACGGCGGTGCCGCAGTTCTTGCAGTGCTTGATCGGGCTGTGGAACATGGACCCAGTGTAGTTTGAATGCGGCACCGGCCCGGCCACTGGCCCCGCCAAGACCCCACCGGCGGGGGCCGTCAGGCCTTGCGCACCGGCCCGCCCTTGCCGTGCTTGTCGATCAGCGCGCGGGCGGTGTCGAGCAACTTGCGGCCGTCATGGCCGCGCTTGTTCATGTCCTCGACCCATTCCACCTCGATCGCGCGCGACTTGCGGCGGAACTCCTGGGCCTCCGCGACGCTGACCGTGAAGATCGTGTTCTTGCGGTCCACCGCCGCCTTGCGGCCCAGCGGATCGTTGTCCTGCTGGATCTTGCCGAGCCAGGCCGAGGTAGCCATGCCGGAGTTGTTGTCGATCACCTTCTTCAGGTCGGGCGGCAGCGACGCATAACGCGCCTTGTTCATCGCCATCACGAAGGTGGTGGTGTACAGCGACCCGCCGGCCGGATCGAATTCGGCGTGGTACTTCGTCAGCTCATGCACCTTCACCGAGGGCACGACCTCCCAGGGGATCACGCAGCCGTTGATCGTGCCCTTGCTCAGCGCGTCCGGAATGCCGGGCAGCGGCATGCCCACCGGCGTCGCGCCCAGGGTGCCCAGCAGCTTGGTCACCTGCCGGGTCGGTGCCCGCAGCTTGAGCCCCCGCAGGTCGGCCACCGACTGCACCGGCTTGTCGATGGTGTGGATCACGCCGGGGCCGTGCACATGCAGGGCGAGCACCTGCGTGTCCTTGAACTCGTCGGCGGCGGCGGTCTGCACATACTCCCAGTAGGCCTTGGAAGTCGCCTCCGCGTTGTTCATCATGAACGGCAGTTCGAACACCTCCACCCGCGGGAAGCGCCCGGCGGTGTTGCCCGGCAGCGTCCAGATGATGTCGACGACGCCGTCCTTCGCCTGGTCGTACAGTTGCACCGGCGTGCCGCCAAGCTGCATGGCCGGGTAGCCCTCGAAGCGGATCCGCCCGCCGGACTCCTTCTCGACCTTCTCCATCCAGGGCTTGTGCATCGTCAGCCAGACGCTGGACTGCGGCGCCATGAAGGTGTGGAACTTCAGCGTGATGGTCTGCTGGGCCAGGGCCTGCACGGCGGGTGCGGCCAGCAGCGCGGCGGTGGAGGACTGGAGCAGGGTGCGGCGACGGATCATGGCGGTCTCCCAAAAAGTGCCGCAACGGTACCGGATTTCCGCCCGCGGGCCTGCCCGGATTAACCCTCAGGCGATGTAGCGCACCAGCCCCAGCGACAGACCCGGAAAGAACAGCAGCAGCAGCGTGCGCAGCACGTCACTGGCCAGGAAGGGCAGCACGCCGCGGTAGCTCTCGGCGATCGGAACACCGCGCGCCATGCCATTGACGACATAGACGTTCAGGCCGACCGGAGGCGCCAGCAGGCCGAAGCCGACCGTCATCAGCACCATGATGCCGAACCAGATTGCCACCGATTCCTTGGGCAGACCGAAATCCAGCCCCATCACGACCGGGAAGAAGATCGGGATCGTCAGCAGGATCATCGACAGCTCGTCCATCACGGCGCCCAGCACCACATAGAACAGCAGGATCGCCGAGACCACCATCAGCGGCGCCATGTTCCAGCCCTGCACGGCGGCGGCGAGCTGGGCTGGCACCTGCGTCAGCGCCAGCGCCGCGTTCATCAGGTCGGCGCCGAGGAAGATCAGGAAGATCATCGCCGAGCCCTCGGCCGTCGCCAGGAAACATTGCTGCAGCGTGGCCAGCGTCAGTTCCCGCAGGGCCAGCGCGGCCAGGAAGGTGGCGCCGGCACCGACTGCCGCACCCTCGGTCGGCGTGAACAGGCCGCCATAGATGCCGCCGAACACCAGAAGGAAGATCACCATGATCGGCAGCACGCCGCGCAGCATCTGCGCCGACAGGGCCGGCGCCGGGCCGGCGTCCCGCGGCGCATGGCCGGGCACGAGCCGCACATAGATGCCGATCGCGAGGATGTAGCCCAGCATCGCAAGCAGGCCCGGCACCATCGCGGCCGCGAACAGCTTGGCGATGTTCTGTTCGGCCAGGATCGCGTAGATCACCAGCGGTACCGACGGCGGGATCAGGATGCCCAGCGTGCCGCCGGCGGCCAGCGTGCCGGTGGCCAGGCGGCCGGAATAGCCGTGGCGCTGCATCTCCGGCAGCGCGACCGAGGTGATCGTGGCCGCGGTGGCGACCGAGGAGCCGCAGATCGCACCGAAGGCCGCGCTGGCCAGCACCGCGGCCATCGCCAGCCCGCCCTGGAAGCGGCCCATCACCGCACTCGCGAACGCGAACAGCGCGCGCGAGATGCCGCCCTGCGTCGCAAACTGGCCCATCAGGATGAACAGCGGGATCACCGACAGGTCGTAGCTCGCGAAGCGGGCGAAGGTCTGCGTGTTCAGGAAACTGGCCAGCGGCGCCCAGCCGGACTGCGCGACATAGCCGGTCGCGCCGGCGACGAACATCGCGATCGCGATCGGCACCCGGATCGCCATCAGCACCAGCATGATGGCGAAGATCATCAGCGTCAGCAGCAGGGGCGTCACGCCGGCTCCTCCGCCGTGCCCGGACCCAGCGCCTGCCACAGTGCGATGCAGCCGGTCAGCAGCAGCGGCGGCACGATGGCGGCATAGACCACCCACTCCGGGAACCCGAGGATCATCGTGCCGGAGTGGCTGTCCCAGGCATTCAGGCCGCCCAGCGTGGAGCGCCAGGCCAGCAGCAGCATCACCAGCGCCAGCAGCAGGGCGCCCAGGCGGTCCAGCCGCCGGTTCGTGGCGGCTGACGCCCGCGCCGTGAAGAAGTCCACGATGATGTTGCCGCGGCGCACCTGGCACCAGGGCAGGAACAGTGCGATCGCGGCACCGGCGGCGACGCCGGTGAGCTCGAAGTCTCCGGCCAGCGTCAGGCCGATCGTGTTGCGTCCGATCAGGCTCGCGCAGGTCAGCAGCGTGATCACCGTCAGCAGCAGCCCGCCGGCCACGGCGCAGGCCCGGGCCAGGGATTCGAGCGCGCGCATCGGGGACAGATCGGCGGCGTCAGCGCACCCGCACGCGGATCGGCTCCAGGCCGGTCACGCCGCCGCTCAGCACGTCACCCGCGACGACGGCGGCCACGCCCTCCGGCGTACCGGTGTAGATCAGGTCCCCGGGCTGCAGCGTCCAGGCGGCTGACAGGTGCTCGATCGTCTCGGCAATGTTCCAGATCAGCTTGGCCACGCTGCTGCGCTGGCGGTCCTGCCCGTTGACCTGCACAAAGATCTCCGCCTGCGCCACATCGCCGGCCTGGGCCGCCGGCGTGATCGGGCCGATCGGCGCCGACTGCTCGAAGGCCTTGCCGATGCACCAGGGGCGGCCCTGTTTCTTCATGTCGTTCTGCAGGTCGCGCCGCGTCATGTCCAGCCCGACGGCATAACCGAACACATGGGACAGCGCGTCGGCGGCGCGGATCGCGCGACCGCCCCGGCCGATCGCGACCACCAGCTCGATCTCATGGTGCAGGTTCTTCGTCAGGCTCGGGTAGTCGATCACCGCCTCGCCGCCGGCGGGCACCACGACCACCGCATCGGCCGGCTTCATGAAGAAGAACGGCGGTTCCCGGCCGGTGAAGCCCATCTCCTTGGCGTGTTCCTCGTAGTTGCGGCCGACGCAGTAGATACGGTGCACCGGAAAGGCCGCGTCCTGGCCGCGCACCGGCACGGCGACGGTCGGGCTGGGGGGAAAGACAAAGTTCATCAGAGGCTCCTTGGATGGGTCACGCCGACTGCGTGACCAGCTCGAAATGCTCGACCGTCGGTGGGCCGTCGAAGAACGGCCCGACGATCGCACGCCATTGCGCGAACAGCGGGGACTGGCGGAATCCGACGGTGTGGTCCTCCAGCGTGTTCCAGCGGATCTGCAGCACGTAGCGCTGCGGGTTCTCGACGCCCCGGTGGACCTGGTAGCCCAGAAAACCGGGGCTGCGGCTGGCCACGGTGGTGATGCCGTGCGCGATCGCTTCTTCGAAGGCGGCGTTCTGGCCGGCCGGGATCCGGATGTCGGCGATTTCAAGAATCATGGGGTCTCCGTCGGGGGTGTGTGCACCGGCAGCGTCGTGGTGCTGCCGTCGGTCTGGGTGGCGAAGCGGCGGATCTCCCGCCCGTGCACCGGCGCGTCGTCGGGCCAGGGCCAGCCGCCGAACCCGGTGCGCCGGTAGTCGGCGAAGGCCTGGTGGATCTCCGCTTCGGTGTTCATGACAAAGGGGCCGTACTGCGCGACCGGCTCGCCGATCGGGCGGCCCTGCAGCACCAGCAGCTCGGCCTCTTCTGCGCCGTTGGTCAGCGCGACATCCTGCCCGGCGCGCAGCTCGAGCGCGGCATGCCGGTCCAGCCTGCGGCCTTCGATGCCGATGTCGGCGCCCTTGAAGAAGTACAGCATGCGCCGCGTGCCGGCGCCTTCGGCAGCGGGCAGCGTCCACTGGGCGCCGGGAGCCATGCGCAGCGTCCAGATCGCCAGGTCTGCCTCCGGCCGGGCTGCCCAGGAGTCCGGCGGCGGCGCCAGCGGTGCTGCTTCGCTGCCGCGCAGCACTCCGGCGATGCAGGCGATGTCGGTCGCCCGGCCGGCGGCGTCCGTGGCCCGGTGGCGCGGAATCTTCTCGGACCAGAACATCGTGAAATGCGGCGCCACCATCTTCTGGCTGCCGGGAAGGTTCAGCCAGATCTGGAACAGCTCCAGCCGGTTGGGCGCGTCCGGCCGCAGCAGCGGGAACATCTCGGCATGGACGATGCCGCGGCCGGCGGTGAGCCACTGGACGTCCCCGCCGCCGAACCGGGCCGTTGCGCCGAGCGAGTCGGAGTGGTCGATCAGGCCTTCCCGGACGATCGTGACGGTCTCGAAGCCGCGGTGCGGATGCGACGGAAACCCGGGCACGCTGCGGCCGTGGTACATGCGCCAGCCGTCGATGCCCTCGAAGTCCTGCCCGAGGTTGCGCCCGGCCAGGGAGGCGTCCGGGCCGAGGTCCGCATTGCCGCGCGGATAGTGGTCGTCATGGTAGACGCAGAACAGGAAGGGGTCCAGCACGGGCCACTGGAAGCCCAGGGCCTGGGCGCTGAGAACGGCGGAGGGTTCGGACATGGCAGGTCGGGTGGCGGCGCTTCGGGCTCCGAAGTCTACGTCCATTTGGCCGCCCATCGGGCCGGGCCGCCCGGTTATGCTCGCCGCCATGGTGGATGCTTGCTTGTCGGTGAACGGTGGGGCGGGGCTGCGATGAACGCGCTGCGACCGCCCCCGCACGCCGACTGGCTGGTACCGGACTGGCCGGCGCCACCGCAGGTCCGCGCGCTGTGTACCAGCCGGGCCGGCGGCGTCGCGCGGCCCCCCTTTGACAGCTTCCATCTGGGCCGCGTGCCCGGGGACGACCCGGCCGCGGTGCAGGCCAACCGGCAGACCCTGGCCGCCGTCATCGGGCATCCGCTGACCTGGCTGAGCCAGGTGCATGGCACGGCCGTGGCCCGGCTGCCGCTACCGCCATCGGATGCCGCCATCGAGGCGGATGCCTGCGTCGCGCGCGTGCCGGGTGTGGTCTGCACGATCCGTGTTGCGGACTGTCTGCCGGTGCTGCTGACTGACACGGCGGGCCGGGCGGTCGCCGCGGCCCATGCGGGCTGGCGGGGCCTGGCCGGTGGTGTGCTCGAGAACACCGTGGACACCTTGCGCAGCCTGCTGGAGAACGACGCCGTCATGTCGGCCTCCGGTGAACTGATGGCCTGGCTGGGCCCCTGCATCGGCCCGCAGGCCTTCGAGGTCGGGGCTGACGTGCGCAGCGCCTTCCTGGCGCAGGATCCGCAGTCCGAGGAATTCTTCCAAGCCCATCGCCCGGGCAAATGGCTGGCGGACCTGCCCGGGCTGGCCCGTCGGCGGCTGCGGGCCGCCGGCGTCAGGTCGCTGCACGGCAACGACGGTTCGGCGCCCTGGTGCACCGTCGGCAACCCGTCACGGTTCTTTTCGCACCGGCGCGACCAGGCCGTCCTCGGCGGCTCCGGGCGCATGGCCGCCAGCATCTGGCTGGACTGAAACAGCCTCCTGCGCCTCCCGGGCCAGACGGGCCCGGCGCCGGGCCGGCGTGCGCATCAGGTAGACGATCAGCGACACCGGCACGAGGCCGTACAGCACGAAGGTGATCACTGCGCCCAGCACCGTGCCATGGCTGCTGGTGGCCTCCGCCACCGCCATCAGCACGGTCACATACAGCCAGGCGATCGGAACGAGGTACATCGATATCCTTATTTCGAAAGTGTCAGTTTGCCGAAGGCCGAAGCTGAGATACTCCGCGCCATGAACCCGGCCAGCAACGAGGAGACGCGGTGAGCAGCAACCCAGCCGATTTCTGGACCCAGACGGCCAGCCAGATGCAACAGACCCTGGCCGCGCATTGGACCACGACCCTGCAGTCCCTGCAGAACCTGGCGCCGGCCGGGGGTTCTGTACCCGCGGGCGGCGCGCCATTGCCGGCCGTCCATTTCGACCCCGAGCGCCTGCAGGCCTTGCAGCAGGAGTACCTGCGCGAGGCCACTGCGCTGTGGAACCAGAGCCTGGAGGGCAAGCTCGCGCCGTCCGACAAGCGCTTCTCCGGCCAGGCCTGGAGCAGCAACCCGGTGGCCGCCTTCGGCGCGGCCAGCTACCTGCTGAATGCCCGCACGCTGATGGGCCTGGCCGACGCGGCGCAGGCCGACGAGAAGACCCGTGCCCGGCTGCGTTTCGCGGTGGAGCAGTGGATGGCCGCCACCGCTCCGAGCAACTTCCTGGCGTTCAATGTCGACGCCCAGAAGAAGGCGATCGAGACGCAGGGCGAGAGCATCGCGAAGGGCATCCAGAATCTGCTGCACGACATCCGCCAGGGCCATGTGTCGATGACCGACGAGAGCCAGTTCGAGGTCGGCCGCAATGTGGCGACCACCGAGGGCGCGGTGGTCTTCGAGAACGAACTGTTCCAGCTGATCGAGTACAAGCCGCTGACACCCAAGGTGCATGAGCGGCCGTTCCTGCTGGTGCCGCCGTGCATCAACAAGTTCTACATCCTGGATCTGCAGAGCGACAACTCGCTGATCCGCTATGCGGTGGAGCAGGGGCTGCGCACCTTCGTCGTCAGCTGGCGCAACCCGGATGCCTCGCTGTCCACGAAGACCTGGGACGACTACATCCAGCACGCCGCGATCCAGGCGATCCGGGTCACGCAGGAGATCTCCGGCGCCAAGACGATCAATGCGCTGGGCTTCTGTGTTGGCGGCACGATCCTGTCTACCGCGCTGGCGGTGCTGGCGGCCCGCGGCGAGAAGCCGGTGGCCAGCGCCACGCTGCTGACCACGCTGCTGGACTTCACCGACACCGGCATCCTGGACGTCTTCATCGACGAGGCCTTCGTCAAGTACCGCGAGATGGAGATGGGCCAGGGCGGCCTGATGAAGGGCGCCGACCTGAACTCCACCTTCTCGTTCCTGCGCCCGAACGAGCTGATGTGGAACTATGTCGTCGGCAACTACCTGAAGGGCGAGACGCCGCCAGCCTTCGACCTGCTGTACTGGAACAGCGACGGCACGAACCTGCCCGGGCCCTTCTATGCCTGGTACCTGCGCAACACCTATCTGGAAAACCGGCTGGTGAAGCCGGGGCAGGCCACGGTCTGCGGCGAGAAGGTCGACCTCCGCAAGGTCGATCTGCCCGTCTACATCTACGGCTCGCGCGAGGACCATATCGTGCCGATCGGCGGCGCCTATGCGTCGACGCAGCATCTGCCCGGGCCGAAGCGCTTCGTGATGGGGGCCTCCGGCCACATCGCCGGCGTGATCAACCACCCGGCCAAGAAGAAGCGCAGCCACTGGATCGGGCCGGCCGGCCGCTTCCCGGCCCGCGTCGAGGACTGGATCGCCAGCGCCCAGGAGCACCCGGGCAGCTGGTGGCCGGACTGGGCGGCCTGGATCAAGGGCCACAGCGGCAAGCTGGTCGCAGCGCCCAGGGGCTATGGCCGCGGCCGCTACCAGGCCATCGAGCCGGCGCCCGGTCGTTACGTCAAGGCCAAGGCCTGACACCCCGTTTCATTTGTGCAGGAGGACCCCATGGAAGACATCGTCATCGTTGCGGCCGCCCGGACGGCCGTGGGCAAGTTCGGCGGCTCGCTCGCCAAGACCCCGGCGCCGGAACTCGGCGCGGTCGTGATCGCCGAGGTGCTGCGCCGCAGCGGCCTGGCGGCGGACCAGGTCGGTGAGGTCATCATGGGCCAGGTGCTGGCCGCCGGGTCCGGGCAGAACCCGGCCCGCCAGGCGCTGATCAAGAGCGGGCTGGCCCAGTCCACGCCGGCGCTGACGATCAATGCGGTCTGCGGCTCCGGCCTGAAGGCGGTGATGCTGGCCGCCCAGGCCGTCGCCTATGGCGACAGCGACATCGTGATCGCCGGTGGCCAGGAGAACATGAGTGCATCGCCCCACGTGCTGACCGGTTCGCGCGACGGGCAGCGCATGGGGGACTGGAAGATGGTCGATTCGATGATCGTCGACGGCCTCTGGGACGTCTACAACCAGTACCACATGGGTATCACCGCCGAGAACGTCGCCCGCAAGTACGGCATCACGCGCGACATGCAGGACGCCCTGGCTCTGGCCAGCCAGCAGAAGGCCGCCGCCGCGCAGGAGGCCGGCCGTTTCAAGGACGAGATCGCGCCGGTCACGATCCCCCAGCGCAAGGGCGACCCGCTGGTGTTCGCCGCCGACGAGTACATCAACCGCAAGACCAGTGCGGAAGCGCTGGCCGGTCTGCGCCCCGCCTTCGACAAGGCCGGTGCCGTGACCGCCGGCAATGCGTCCGGCATCAACGACGGCGCGGCCGCCGTCATGGTGATGTCCGCCAGCCGCGCCGCCGCGCTGGGCCTGACGCCGCTGGGCCGCATCGCCAGCTTCGCGACCAGCGCGCTGGACCCGGCCTACATGGGCATGGGGCCGGTGCCGGCCTCCACCAAGGCCTTGCAGCGCGCCGGCTGGAAGGCCCAGGATCTGGACCTGCTGGAGATCAATGAAGCCTTTGCCGCGCAGGCCTGTGCTGTCAACAACGAGATGGGCTGGGACACCGCCAAGGTCAATGTCAACGGTGGTGCGATCGCGATCGGGCACCCGATCGGTGCCTCCGGATGCCGCATCCTGGTGACGCTGTTGCACGAGATGCAGCGCCGCTCCGCGAAGAAGGGCATCGCGTCGCTGTGCATCGGCGGTGGCATGGGAGTTGCTCTCACGATCGAACGCTGACACCGGATCTCCATTTCTTTCACCACCACCATCACCACAACGAGGAACACACCATGAGCAAGAAAGTCGCGTACGTCACCGGCGGCATGGGCGGCATCGGAACCGCGATCTGCCAGCGCCTGCACAAGGAAGGCTTCACCGTGATCGCCGGCTGCGGCCCGACGCGGGACCATGCCAAGTGGATCGCCGAGCAGGCGGCGCTGGGCTACACCTTTCACGCCTCGGTCGGCAACGTCGGCGACTGGGACTCCACGGTCGAGGCCTTCTCCAAGGCCAAGGCGGAGCATGGCCCGATCGACGTGCTGGTCAACAATGCCGGCATCACCCGCGACCGGATGTTCCTGAAGATGACCCGCGAAGACTGGGACGCGGTCATCGAGACCAACCTGAATTCGATGTTCAATGTCACGAAGCAGGTCGTCGCCGACATGGTCGACAAGGGCTGGGGCCGGATCGTCAACATCTCCTCGGTCAACGGCGAGAAGGGCCAGGCCGGGCAGACCAACTACTCTGCCGCCAAGGCCGGCATGCACGGATTCACGATGGCGCTGGCGCAGGAGCTCGCCACCAAGGGCGTAACGGTCAACACCGTGAGCCCGGGCTACATCGGCACCGACATGGTCAAGTCCATCCGCGAGGAAGTGCTGGCCAAGATCGTCGGCACGATCCCGGTCAAGCGGCTGGGTGAGCCGAGCGAGATCGCGTCGATCATTGCCTGGCTGGTCTCCAACGAAGGCGGCTACTCGACCGGCGCCGAGTTCTCCGTCAACGGCGGCCTGCACATGAACTGAGGACCGGCCGGGGGCTTGTCCCTGGCTGCCGTCGATGTCCGCCGCCGTGCAGTCGACCGATTTCCTTCCTTTTGTCAGCGCGTTCGAACAGCTGCTCGCCCAGGGGCGGGCACTGCCGGGCGCGGCCAGCCGGCCGTCGGCCTGGGCGCCGGTGGCGCCGGATGCGCCGGTCTGCCTGCTGTTTTCCCCCCACCCGGATGACGAGGTCATCACCGGCGGCCTGCCGTGGCGTCTGCGCCACCAGGCGGGCTGGCGCGTCGTCAATGCCGCGGTGACGCTGGGCAGCCTGCAGGCCCGGCGCCAGGCGCGCTGGAAGGAACTCGGCGATTGCTGCGATTTCCTCGGCTTTGATCTGGTCAGTGCGTCCGGCGAGCCGGTGCACGGCCTGGAGCGCATCCGGCCGCAGACCGCCGAGCGCGAGCCCGGCCACTGGGCGGACGCAGTGCAGCGGGTGGCTGCGCTGCTGCTGCAGTGGCGCCCCCGGGTGGTGGTGTGCCCGCACGACAACGACGGGCATGATGCCCACATCGGCACGCACCGGCTGGTTCTGGACGCGCTGCGCCTGGTGGGGCCGCAGTTGCAGCCGCACCTGCTGCTGACCGAATACTGGAACACACAGCCCAGCCCCGGGCTGATGGTGCAGCTCTGCGCGCCGGATGTCGCCGCGCTGGTCGCCGCGCTGAGCCTGCATGTCGGCGAGGTCGCCCGCAACCCCTACCACCTGACCTTGCCCGCCGGCTGCATCGACGCGGTCCGTCGCGGCGCGGAGCGGGTCGGCGCCCCCGGCTCACTCGCCCCCGGCTTCACCTTTGCGATGCTGTATGGCTGGCTGCGCTGGGACGGTGCCGTTGCGGTCCCGCAGCCGGCCCGCCTGCTGCCGCGCGAATCCAGCCCGGACTTGCTCTTTCGCTGAGCGATGCGGCGCGCTGCACCCCACCGTCCGGAGTGGGTGTAAACGCCACACTTTGAACCCCAGGCGTGGCGGGCCCTTCCCGCCGGTAGTAAGCTTGCATGGCATGGCCCCGCCATTCCGGGCGGGGCGCACCACGGATCGTGAACTCCTGCCGCCGTCCATGACCGACACCCGCCACGACTACGTCCTGCCCGAGCAACTGCGGGTCGGCCTGTTTGTCGAGCTGGAGCTGGGCTGGATGGCCCATCCGTTTCCGAAGGGCAGCTTCAAGATCAGCTCGGAGCGGCAGATCGAGACGCTGCGCGGCCTCGGGTTGCCACGCATCCGGGTGGTGCCTGCGCGCAGCGATCCTCCGCCGGCCGCGGCCTCTGCGTTGGAGCCGCTGCCGGCACCTTCGCCGGCGGACGCCGAGCCCGAGGAAGCCACGCCGGAACAGGACCGGCGCGCGCACCGGCGTGCGTTGCTGGAGGCCCAGCGCCAGAGCCTGGCGCATTGCGACGCGCAGTTTGGTGCCGCGCTGCGCGGCTACACCACCGTGCTGGAGACCCTGCGCAGCGACCCGGCCCAGGCGGCCGGCGCGTGCCGCGCGCTGGTCGAGGGCATCGTGGCTGACGTCCTGCAGCAGGGGGAATCGTCGATCCGGCTGCTGTCGGAGACGCAGGGAGACCGCGCCTGCATGCACCCGGTCAACGTGACGGTGCTCAGCCTGCTGCTGGGCAAGGCGCTCGGTCTGGACACGCAGGCACTGCAGGACCTGGGTACGGCCGCCTTCCTGCACGACATCGGCAAGATCGAGCTGCCGGAGCGGGTGCGGTGGATGGACAGCCAGCTGTCGGCCGCGGACTACCGGGTCTACCAGGACCATGTCGCCCATGGCCTGCTGCTGGGCCGCAGCCTGGCCCTGTCCGACGGCGCGCTGGCGGCGCTGGCCGAGCACCATGAGGCGATGGATGCCAGCGGCTTCCCGCGCCAGCTGGCCGGTGCAGCGATCAGCCTGCCGGGCAAGATCCTGGCGCTGGTGAACCGCTACGACAACATGTGCAACCCGGCGCGGCCGGCCACTGCGGTGACGCCGCACGAGGCGCTGTCGCTGATCTTCTCGCAGATGAAGCAGCGCTACGACGGCGTGGTGCTGGCGGCGTTCATCCGGATGATGGGGGTCTACCCGCCGGGCTCGGTGGTGCAGCTGTCCGATGCCCACTATGCGCTGGTGGTGTCGGTCAATTCGGCGCGGCCGCTGAAGCCCCGGGTGCTGGTGCATGACCCGGCGGTTCCGAGCACCGAGGCGCTGATCCTGGACCTGGAGCGGGCCGATGCGCCGGGTATCCGGCGCAGCCTCAAGCCGGCCAGCCTGCCCCGGGCGGTGTTCGACTACCTGTCGCCGCGCGCGCGGATCTGCTACTTCTTCGAGCGGGCGATGGCGCTGGACCGCGTCGAGGTGCCGGCATGAACGAGCGCGCCGTGGCGGCCGGCTGGTCCAGCCTGGTCGAGGCCCTGATCGAGCCGGCCTGGATCGTCGATGCCGTGACGCTGCGCATCCTGGCGGTCAATGCGGCCGGCGCGGCGCTGATCGGCCTGCCGGAGCAGGAGCTGCGGGGGCGGCCTGCGGTGGAGCTGACCGCCTCGCCCGAGGACCTCTACTTCTGGGAGGATGTGGCCGCCGGCCTGAGCGACAGCATCCGCTCGGACACGCTGGTGCGCAGCATCGACGGTGTCGCGATTCCGGTCGAGCGCAGTGTGCGGCGGGTCCGGCTGTCAGCGGACGCGCCGGGCTTTCTGGTGGCGCTGCGCGACCTGCGGCCCCAGCAGGCTGCCCAGGAGCAATTGGAAACCCTGCTGGCGGAGCTGCGCGCGACGCTGGAGTCCACCGCCGACGGCATCCTGGCGCTGGACCTGCAGGGCGGTGTACGCAACTACAACCGCCGCTTTGCCGAGATCTGGGAACTGCCGGAGACCCTGCTGGTGCAACGCGACGACGCGGCGCTGTTCGCGCATCTGGCGGCCCGCGTCGAGGAGCCGGAGGCCTACCAGGAGCGGCTGCAGTTCCTGGCCCAGTTCCCGCTGCTGGAGGCCAGCGACACGCTGCGACTGCGCTCCGGCCGCAGCATCGAGCGGGTGTCGCTGCCGCAATACAGCCGCGGGCAGCCCACCGGGCGGGTGTTCGCGTTCCGCGACATCACGCAGACGATCGATGCCCAGGCCCGGCTGCGTCTGGCGGCCCGGGTCTTCGAGTCCAGCCTGGACGCGATCTTCATCACCGATCCGCAGTACCGGCTGCTGGCCGCCAACCCGGCCTGCGAGCGGCTGACCGGCCTGGTCCAGGCCCAGCTGGTCGGCAGCCCGGCGCAGTCGATGTTCCAGGATCCGCACGACCAGGGCCTGTTCGGCCGGGTGCGCCAGCATCTGCAGGCCGACGGCTACTGGGAGGGCGAGGTCGAACGGCACAGCGGCGCGCAGCCGGCCCGTGCGGTCCAGGTGTCCTGGGTGCTGTCGCGCGACGAGGCCGGGGCGGTGCAGCACAGCATCTGCTTCTTCCGGGACCTGACCGAGAAGCTCGCCGCCCAGCACCGCATCGAGACGCTGGCCTACCGCGACGTGCTGACCGGCCTGCCGAACCGCCTGCTGCTGACGCAGCGCGTGGACTTCGCACTGCGCATGGCCGAGCGCAATGGCGGCGCCTTTGCGGTGCTGTTCCTGGACCTGGACCGCTTCAAGAACATCAACGATTCGATGGGCCATGCGTTCGGCGACCGGGTGCTGGTCGAGGTGGCCGAGCGCATCAAGATGTGCCTGCGCGAGGTCGACACGCTGTGCCGGCTGGGCGGCGACGAGTTCGTCGTGTTCCTGCAGGAGGCCGATGCCCATGGCGCGGAGACCGGTGCGCAGCGCATCCTGCAGGCGCTGTCGCGCCCGTTCGAGATCGAGGGCATGAGCTTCTCGGTGGGCTGCAGCATCGGCGTGGCGCTGTACCCGGAAGACGGCAAGACGCTGAACGACCTGATCCAGTTCGCCGACACCGCGATGTACCGCGTCAAGGAGCATGGCCGCGGCAACTTCCGCTTCTACCAGCCGCAGATGAACGTCGACGTGCTGTCGCGCATGAAGATGGACCACGCGATGCGCCAGGCGATGCAGAGCCAGCGCTTCCGGCTGTTCTACCAGCCGCAGATCGACCTGGCCAGCGGCGCGCTGGTGGCCGCCGAGGCGCTGGCACGCTGGAGCGACCCGGAGCTCGGCGAGGTCTCACCGACGGTGTTCATCCCGCTGGCCGAGGAGACCGGCTTCATCATCACGATCGGCAACTGGGTGCTGCAGCAGGCGGTGCAGCAGGCCCGCGCCTGGCAGCAGGCTGGCATGCCGGTCACGGTGTCGATCAATGTGTCGGCGCTGCAGTTCCAGCAGGCGGATTTCGTCGAGCGGGTCGAACGGGCGGTCCGCGAGTCCGGCCTGCGCCCGGGTCTGCTGGAGCTTGAGCTGACGGAGTCGATCCTGCTGAAGGACGCGAAGGAGGCGCTGGCCCGGCTGCACCAGCTGGCGGCGCTGGGGGTGGCGCTGTCGATCGACGACTTCGGCACGGGCTACTCCAGCCTGTCCTACCTGAAGCGCTTTCCGATCTCCAAGCTCAAGATCGACCGCTCCTTCGTGACCGGCCTGCCGGACGACGAGGGCGACCGGGCCATCGTCAGTGCCACGATCGGCATGGCGCGCGCGCTCAAGCTCGACGTCGTCGCCGAGGGCGTCGAGACCGAGGCGCAGCGGCGCTATCTGCAGGAGCAGCATTGCGCGTCCTACCAGGGCTACCTGTGCTCGCCGGCGCTGCCGGCGGAGGCCTTCGAGCGCCTGCTGCGCGAGCGTCTGCCCGCGCCGGTCTAGCGTACGGGCAGGGGGCTCAGGCCAGGCGCAGCCCGCCGGCGTGGGCCGACAGCGAGCGTGCCAGCAGGCCGGCCAGCGCATGGACGGCCTGGATCGTCGGCGTGGGCACGCCGGTCAGCGTACCGAGCTCCAGGACCGCACCGACCAGCGCCTGAAGCTCCAGTGGGCGGCCGGCCTCGACGTCCTGCAGCATCGAGGTCTTGTGCTGTCCGACGGCCTGGGCGCCGGCGATGCGCTTTTCCAGGCTGACCTTGAACTGCACGCCCAGCCGCTCACCGATGGCCTGGGCCTCGCGCATCATGCCGGCGGCCAGTTCCCGCGTCGGGTCGAAGCGGCAGATGTCCTCCAGCGTGGCATGCGTCAGCGCGCTGATCGGGTTGAAGCTCAGGTTGCCCCAGAGCTTGAGCCAGATCTCGGAGCGCAGGTCGGTCGAGACCGGCGCCTTGAAGCCGGCGGCCTTGAAGGCGTCGCTGATGGCGCGCAGCCGCGGAGTGTCGCTGCCATCGAGCTCGCCGAGCGTGAAGCGGTTGCCCTCGATGATGCGGATCACGCCCGGGCGCAGCACCTCGCTGGCCGGGTAGACCACGCTGCCGATCACGCGGTCCGCCGGGATGTGGGCGGCGATCGTGCTATCCGGATCCACCGCGCGCACCGGCGTGCCCTGCCAGGGGCCGGCCAGCTTGTGGAAGTACCACCAGGGGATGCCGTTCTGCATCGTCACGATGCAGGTGCCGGCATCCAGCAGGTGGTGGATGTCGGGCGCGACCGCCGCGACCTGGTGCGCCTTCATCGCCAGGATCACCAGATCCTGCGGGCCGGCCTCGGCCAGCGAGGCGGTGGCGCGGGCCGGCTGCAGGCAGGTCTCGACGCCTTGCTCGTCGATCAGCCGCAGGCCGTCGGCCTGGACCGCCGCCAGATTGGCGCCGCGCAGGATCAGGCTCACCGGGTGGCCGGAGAGGCCCAGCCGCACCGCCAGCATGCCACCGATGGCACCGGCACCGACGACACAGATTCGCATGGGAGAGGTCCTTTCAGGAAAGTCAGCGCAGAACGAAATAGGCCGCCAGCGCATAGAGCACCAGCGCGAAGACACGCTTGAGCGGCGCAATGTCCATGCTGTGGGCGACGCGGGCCCCTAGCGGTGCCGTGACGATGCTGGCCAATGACAGGATCACGAGGCCGGGCAGGAACAGGTAACCCAGCGTGCCCGGCGGGCTCTGCGGGAGGTTCCAGCCGGCGATCAGGTAGCCCGCCGTGCCGGCCAGTGCGATCGGGAAACCCAGCGCGGACGAGGTGCCGACCGCGCGATGGATCGGCACGTTGCACCAGGTCATGAAGGGCACCGAGATGAAGGCGCCTCCGGCCCCGACCAGGGCCGACAGGCCGCCGATCAGGTTGCCCACGCCGAACATGCCGGCGCGGCCGGGCAGCGTGCGGCTGGGCCGGGGCTTGCGGTTCAGCAGCATCTGCGTGGCGGAGAA
>JAEUOX010000243.1 GCA_016790475.1 Rhodoferax sp.
GCGCGGCCTTGGTCACGTAGGCCACGCCCAGCGTGCCGCCAGCACCGGGCTTGTTGTCGACGACGACCGACTGGCCCAGCAGCTGCTGCAGGCCCGGGGCGATCTGCCGGGCCACCAGATCATTGCCGCCGCCGGGCGGGAACGGCACCACCAGCGTGACCGGCTTCGTCGGCCAGGCCTGGGCCAGCGCGGAGAGGGGCAGCAGGGCCGCCACGGCGGACAGCGTGGCGAGCGTCAGGAGGGGGAGGTGGCGGGTGGACATGGGGGCTCCTGGAAATGGGAATGGAAGTCAGTGTACCGGGCGGATCGCCCGGTGCAGCGCAGCTTACACCTTGCAAATGGGATTCCCAATTTGCAAGGACGCCACCCGGTCTGGCGGACGGCCCATGGAAGCCCCTCGATGAACACCCTGCAGATCCTCGGCCTGATCGCCCTCCCGATCCTGATCTGGCTCTACTGGCTGGAGCGGCGGCGCCACCGCCGCACGACCGAGCGCATGGGCCGGGCGCTGCAGGACATGTCCGGCCGGCTGACGGTAGACGCGCACACCGGCCTGCTGACGCTGGCCGGCTTCGAAGCCCGGCTGGCGGAGGAGGTCCAGCGCGTCGGCCGCACCGACGGCTCGCTGAGCATCCTGTCGCTGTCGCTGGACAACTTCACGCTGATCACCAACGGATTCGACAGCATCGGCGCGGCGCAGATCGTGCAGTCGGTCGCCACGCGGCTGTCCGAGGCCGCCGGCCCCGAGGCCCGGGTGGCCACCCTCTCCGGCTCGGACTACCTGGTCATCACCAGCGGCGGCGGGCGCATCGGCAGCCTGCTGGCCGAGCGCATCCAGAAGGCCTTTGCCCAGCCGGTCCCGGCCGGGGCCAGCGGGCGCAGCGCACCGGTCAGCTGCTCGATCGGCGTGGCCGTCTACCCGCAGCATGGCAACCAGGCGGAGATCGCGTCGCTGGCCGGTCTGGCGCTGCGCAAGGCGCAAGAGGCCGGCCCGGGCCACTGGCGCCTTTACGAGCCGGCCATGGGCCAGCAGGCGCGCGACGAGGCGGTGCTGGTGCAGGACCTGCGCCAGGCCGTGGCCGAGGGCCAGCTGGAGCTGTACTTCCAGCCCAAGATCGACGCCCGCAGCCTGCAGGTCACGGCCGCCGAATCCCTGGTGCGCTGGCACCACCCGACGCGCGGCTTCGTCAGCCCGGGCGTCTTCATCCCGCTGGCCGAGCGCTATGGCCTGATCGGCGACATCGGCGACTGGGTCATCCAGGCCGCCTGCGAGGCCGCGGCACAGTGGGCCGAGATCGGGCTGCGCATGCGCGTGGCGGTGAACATCTCGGGCCACCAGATGCGCCAGACCGATCTGGTCGAGAAGATCGTCGCCACGCTGCGCCTGCACCAGTTGGAGCCGGGCCGCTTCACCTGCGAGATCACCGAGACGGTGGCCATGGAGGACACCGCCGCCACCCGCCTCACCTTTGAGAAGATGGGCCGGGCCGGCCTGCATGTGTCGATCGACGACTTTGGCACCGGCTACTCCAGCCTGGCCTCGCTGCGCCAGCTGCCGGCCGCCGAGCTGAAGATCGACCGCGCCTTCGTCACCGAGCTGGAGACGAGCGAGAAGGCCCGCAACATCGCGCGTTCCGTCATCGAGCTGGCCCGCTCGCTGAAGCTGCGCGTCGTGGCCGAGGGCGTCGAGACGCCGGGCCAGCGCGACATCCTGGCCGGCCTGGGCTACAACGACCTGCAGGGCTTCCTGTTCTGCATGCCGGTCAATGCGGCGGAGATCCAGCGCATGGCGACCGGTGGCGGCGGCCCCGCCGGGCGGGTCGGCTTCCGGGATTCGCTGTATGCGACGGATTTCCAGGGGGAACTGGCGGGGCGGGCGACGGAGCCGGGGGCGCTGCGGGGGTGAGGGGGGTCATGGCCACTGCGGCCGTTCATGCGGCGCGCGTCGAGGTGGCACCGCGCACGAAGTACCCGAGCATCTTGTCGTACAGCACGTCGGGCTCCACCGGCTTGGAGACAAAGTCGTCCATGCCCGCGTCCAGGCAGCGCGCACGATCTTCGCCAAAGGCATTGGCCGTCATGGCCACGATCGGCAGCTTGCCGACGCCCGGCAGAGCGCGTATCTGGCGG
>JAEUOX010000260.1 GCA_016790475.1 Rhodoferax sp.
TGCATGTGCCGGCCTGGCTGGTCTCGCTGATGGTGGCGCTGCCGCTGGTGTTCGCGCCATTGCGCGCGCTGATCGGCTTCCGCTCCGACACGCATGTCTCCGCATTGGGCTGGCGGCGGGTGCCCTACATCTGGATCGGCACGCTGCTGCAGTTCGGCGGGCTGGCGATCATGCCGTTTGCACTGCTGGTGCTGTCCGGCGACACCCACGGCCCGGTGCTGTACGGGCAGATCGGCGCCGGCCTGGCTTTCCTTCTGGTCGGGGCCGGCCTGCACACCACGCAGACCGCCGGTCTGGCGCTGGCCGCCGACCTGGCGCCGGTGCATGCGCGTCCGCGCGTCGTCGCGCTGCTGCATGTGATGCTGCTGCTGGGCATGGTCGGCAGCGCACTGTTCTTTGGGGCCCTGCTGGCCGAGTTCCGCCAGGTCAAGCTGATCCAGGTGATCCAGGGCGCCGCGGCGCTGACGATGGCGCTCAACATCGTGGCGCTGTGGAAACAGGAGGCCCGCAACCCGGGTGCCACGACGTCGGCCGCACAGGCAGGCCGGGCAGGATTTGGCGTCGCCTGGCGCGCGTTCGTGCAGGGCGGGCGGGCCAGCCGGCTGCTGGTCGCGGTGGCCTTGGGCAGTGCCGCCTTCGGCATGCAGGACATCCTGCTGGAGCCCTATGGCGGACAGATCCTGGGGATGGCCGTCGGCGCCACCTCGTTGCTGACCGCGATGATGGCCGCTGGCGCGCTGGTGGCCTTCGGTGTCGCGGCGCGCTGGCTGGCGCGGGGCGGCGACCCCTGCCGGATGGCGGCCGTCGGAGCGCTGGTGGGCATCGTGGCCTTCGCGGCCGTCATCTTCGCGTCGCCGCTGGGCTCGGCGCTGCTGTTCCGTGTCGGGGCGGTGCTGATTGGCGGCGGCGGCGGCCTGTTCGCGGTGGGCACGCTGACCGCCGCAATGGGACTGGACAGCCAGGAGCACAACGGTCTGGCCCTGGGCGCCTGGGGCGCCGTGCAGGCCTCTGCCACCGGTCTGGCGATGGCCTGCGGCGGCGCGCTGCGCGACGTGTTCGCCGGCCTGGCTGCGGCCGGATCGCTCGGCCCGGCGTTGCAGGGCCCGGCGGTCGCCTACGGCATCGTCTACCACATCGAGATCGTGCTGCTGTTCGCCACGCTGGTCGCCATCGGCCCGCTGGTGCGCAGTGCGATCGTCCCGCGCGCGCAAGCGCCTGTTCCCTTCGGCCTGGCGCAATTGCCCGGCTAGTTCGCGTCAGCAAAAGGAGCGTCTCATGGAAACCGGATCCCTCACAGGCTACATCGACGTAGCGCAGGTCACCCTTTATGTGTTCTGGGTGTTCTTTGCCGGCCTGGTCTACTACCTGCACCAGGAAAACAAGCGCGAGGGCTATCCGCTGGA
>JAEUOX010000266.1 GCA_016790475.1 Rhodoferax sp.
ATTCCGCTGGACGTCAGCGTGGTGGGCTTCGACAACGTCCGGCAGGCGGCCTGGGGCTCGTACCAGCTGACCTCGGTCGACCAGGACGCCGACGCGATGATCGAGGCCACCGCCACGCTGCTGCTCGAACAGATCGACGGCAAGGTGCAGAGCAGCTCCGTCGTGCTGCCCGCGCGGCTGGTGGTGCGCGGCTCGACGCTGCGACGCAACAGCCTGAAGGGCAAGGCATGACGCCCTCCGCAACCGCGCCCGTCCCCGGCCTGCGCCAGGCCGCCGGCATGCGCGGCTTCGCGGCCGAGTTCCGCGACCTGGACCACTACATCCGCGTGATCACCGATCGCATCTGGGAAGGCCGGCGCATCGACGACATCCGCACCTACTACAGCGACCCGTGCATCGTCGAGACGCCGATGTCGGTCAGCACCGCGGTGGAGGATGTCATCAGCGGCACCCGCGCGACGCTGGCGATGTTCCCCGACCGCCGCCTGCTGGCGGAGGACGTGATCCAGTCCGGCGACGACGCGCATGGTTTCCTGAGCTCGCACCGCATCATCTCGCCGATGACCCACCTGGGGGACGGCAGTTTCGGCCGCGCGACCGGGGCGCGGATCCACGCCCGCACGATCGCCGACTGCGTCTGCAAGGACAACCGCATCATCCATGAGTGGCTGGTGCGCGACCAGGCCGCGATCGCGCTGCAGATCGGCAGCACGCCGCGCGCGCTGGCGCAGCAGTGGCTGGCGCAGCGCGGCGGCTGGAACAAGCCGGTGGCCGGCCCGGCGCCGGCCGGCTATGTGTCGCATGTCAGCCGCGAACCGATGGCACAGGCCCATGCCGAGGGCATCGCTGCCCTGCTGCGGCGCGAGGGCGACACCGCCGCGTTGTACGACGATGCCGCGCACCTGATCGGGCCCGGGGAGCGTTCCTGGTACGGGCAGGCGGAGATCGCCGAGTTCTGGCGCGGGCTCGCATCCTCTTTCCGTGTCACGCAGTGCTCGATAGAGCATCTGGTGCTGCAGCAGGATGCCGCGCGCAGCGGGCGGCCGGACCGGATCGCGCTGCGTCTGCGCGCCCAGTCCGTGCACGAGCCGATGACGCTGGATGACCAGCGCTTTGGCAAGGGCACCGGTCGCCCGGTGGAACTGCTGGGCATCGTGCATGCCGAATTGCTGCGGGGCCGCGTGCTGCGCCAGTGGGTGCTGCTGGACGAGGTGGCGCTGTGGATGCAGATCCTTGACGCCAGCAACTGAGACCGGACGGACCGCACCATGGCACGCATCCAGCTGAAGAACATCGTCAAGTCCTGGGGCACATCCGTTGGCGTCAAGCAGATGTCGCTCGATATCGCCGATGGCGAGTTCCTGGTGTTGCTGGGGCCATCCGGCTGCGGCAAGACCACCACGATGCGCATGGTGGCAGGGTTGGAAGACCCGACCGCCGGCGAGATCTGGATCGGGGAGCGCTGCGTGAACGGCCTGGAGCCGAAGGATCGCGACGTGGCGATGGTGTTCCAGAGCTATGGCCTGTATCCGCACATGACGGTGTACGAGAACATCAGTTTCCCGCTGCGCATCCGGGGCGCGCCAAAGGAGCAGATCCACCCGGCCGTGATGCAGGCCTCGGCCAAGGTCGAGCTGGACGACTTCCTGCAGCGCCGCCCCAAGGAGCTCTCGGGCGGGCAGCGCCAGCGCGTCGCGCTGGCCCGCGCCATCGTCCGGCAGCCCGAGGTGTTCCTGATGGACGAACCGCTGTCCAACCTGGATGCCAAGCTGCGTGTGAGCATGCGCGCGCACATCAAGCACCTGCACCATGAACTGGGCGTCACGACCATCTATGTGACGCATGACCAGGTCGAGGCCATGACACTGGCGGATCGGGTGGTCGTCATGAGCAAGGCCGAGGTGCAGCAGATCGGCACGCCGGAGCAGATCTACAACGACCCGAACAACCTGTTCGTGGCTGGCTTCATCGGAGCTCCTGCAATGAATCTGGTGAACGGCGCGCTGCGCGATGGCGTCTTTACCGCTTCCGGCCCGGGTTATGCCGTGCGCATTGCGGGTTTCGGACAGCGCAGCCAGGATGCGGTGGTGCTGGGTGTACGGGCCGAGGATCTGTCGGTCGCGCCGCCGGACCAGGCGCCGATCCGTGGCGAGGTGTTTTCCTTCGAATTGCTGGGCGACGCGACGACCGTGACGCTCCGGCTGGCGGAGCAGTTCATGACGGCGAAGGCCGGCAAGGCGTTCCGTACCGACATCGGCAGTGCGACCGGATTCACCGTGTCCGCGGACCGCTGCTACCTTTTCGACGGCCAGACGCAGAACCGGATGCGTCTGTAAGCCCCATCCACCCCGGCCCCAGGAGTTCACCATGTCCTTCTTCACCACGCGCCGTACCCTTCTGGCTTCGGCGGTCCTGCTCGCGACGATGCCCGGCGTGAGCCATGCGCGCTGCGAGACGCTCAGCAACGTCAAGCCGGGCGAGATCAACATCGTCGGCAACTCCTTCCCTGCGCTGCAGCACATAGCGAAGGAGATGCAGTCGTGCACGCAGGGCGGCCTGAAGGTCCAGTTCAAGATGACGCCGCAGATCCAGCAGGAGGTCCAGCAGGCCTTCGGCTCCGCAGGCAAGTCGGCGTTCGACGCTGCGGTGGTGTCGATGGGGGTGTTCGCCGACCTGCAGAGCAAGGGCCAGCTGCAGCCCATCACGGACCTTGTGAACAAGTACAGGACCAAGTACAAGATCGAGGACAACATGCTGATCAAGGTGAACGGCGAGGTCATGGCCATTGCCTTCATGCAGAACGCCCAGAACCTGTTCTACCGCAAGGACCTGTTCGACAAGCACGGACTGAAGGCGCCCGCCAGCTATGCCGACATGATTGCGGTGGCGAAGACGCTGCGGGAGAAGGAGCCCGGCGTCGAATTCCCGATCGCCCAGACCTTCGCCAAGGGCTGGGACAGCGCGACCGAGTTCACCAACATCTTCGCGGGATTCGGCGGACGCTTCTTCAAGCCCGGATCTGCCGCGCCGGACTTCAACAGCGATGCGGGCGTCAAGGCCTTCGAGACGATGAAGGCGATGACGGCTTACATGACACCGAATTACCTGGCCTCGAGCTCGGACGACGTGATGAACCAGTTCCAGCAGGGCAAGGCGGCCATGGGCGTACTGTGGGCCACCCGGGCGTCCCGCATGGACGATGCGGCGGCATCGAAAATCGTCGGAAAGATGGAGTTCACCGCCGCGCCAGCCGCGGTGCCCGGGGGGCGTTCCGCAACCCACCTGTGGTGGGATGGCGTCGTGATGCCCAAGAACCTGGCCGGCGACCGCGAGACCGTGTTCCAGGTGCTGATGGAGGCGCTGGACGAGGAGACCACCCGCAGCGGCAACGACCTGACGATCTGGATTCGCTCGGCCTACAAGCCCACGCGCTTCGGGACTGGCGTGTCGGCGTCTGCCAAGGCGGGTGCGCCGATCTGGCCCACCGAGCCCTATTTCGGCCTGGCCCATGGCGAGATCGGCAAGGTGTTGCCCGACGTGATGACCGGCGCCATGTCGCCCAAGCAGGCGCTGGATATTGCGGCGGCGGCCTATACCAAGGCCGCCACGGAAAAGGGCTTCCTGAAGTAGGCTGGACTCGGGCCACTCCACCGCCATGAAGACACGCAGCTTCCTGCAGTTCGTGGGCCCCTCGGTGCTCCTGATGCTGCTTCTGCTGGCGATCCCGATGGCAACCACCTTCTACCTGTCGGTGCGCAACTGCACGCTGGAGATGGAGATGGTCAAGGTGGAGGAGTCGAGCCCTTTTGGAAAGAAGGAGGTGCTGACCCAGCGTGCCCGGCTCGACGCGTCCGGCCGGGCCATCCAGACCTGCCGGTTCGTGGGGCTGGACTACTACCGCAAGGTGCTGGGTCTGGCGGCAACCGAGGCGCCCGCGGGCGGGCCGCCGCCAGACGCTGCCGCCGCGCCTGGCGCGCCCCGGGTCGACAACGAGTTCCTGGCGGCGCTGCGCTTCACGATGCTCTATACCTTCGTGACGCTGCCCTTCGTGCTCGGTATCGGGCTGCTTCTGGCACTTGCTGTGAACGGCGCCACCCGGCGCCTGCGCAGCGTGTTCATCTCGGCCTCGCTGCTGCCGTTCATCATCACACCGGTGGTGGCGGCCTTGTCGATCAAGTGGCTGTTCCGCGACAACGGGCTGGTGCCGCATGTGCTGTCCCATGTCGGCGTGAACGTGTTCTGGATGGCGCAGGCCTGGTCGGCGCAGTTGCTCATCATCGTCTATGGCGTCTGGCACGTGGTGCCCTTCGCGTTCATCGTGTTCTACGCCGGCCTGCAGTCGGTTCCGCAGGATGCCCTGGAAGCCGCCACCATCGATGGCGCGAGCCGGTGGCAGCGCCTGCGCTACGTGACCTTGCCGCACCTGATGCCGCTGGTCGTGTTCGTGACACTGATCCATTTGATGGATGCCTACCGGGTATTCGAGCCCGTGCTGGTCCTGACGCAGGGCGCCTTCACGACCAGCGTGCAGTACCTGACCTACTACATCCTGCTGCAGGAGAACAACCCGTACAAGGCCAGTGCCGCGGCGGTACTGACGCTGCTTGGCATCCTGGTGCTGCTGATTCCGCTGCTGGTCAGGACATGGCGCGAACAGAAGGGTGGTGTCTGAATGCCCCGTCGCAGCCTGACTCTGTCGATCCTGCTCTATGGCGGTCTGGTGCTGTGGCTGGTGCTGGCCTCGCTGCCCATCGTGTGGACCGCGGTGATCTCTTTCCGGCAGTATGTCGATGCGTTCTCCGCGCCGGTCAAGTGGGTGGCCCCCTTCACGTTCGAAAACTACAGCCGGCTGTGGATCGAGAAGGCGTTCTACCGCAACTTCCTGAACACCGTGCTGGTCACGGTGTTCACGGTGGGGATCTCGCTCACGGTCGGATGTCTGGCGGGTTATGCACTGTCCCGCTACCGCGGATCGCTGGGATTCTGGCTCCTGCTGGTGGCGCTGGTGTTCCGGGCGATACCGCATTCCAGCCTGCTGCCATCCTTCTTCACGATCTTCGACGCGCTGGGCATCCGCAATACCTATTTCACGCTGATCTTCGTGCTGGTGGCGATCAACCAGCCGTTCACGATCTGGATGCTGCGGTCCTTCTTCGTCAACATTCCGAGCGAACTCGACGAGGCGGCCCTGGTCGACGGCTGCACCCGATTCCAGGCGTTCCGGCGCGTCATCATTCCGGTGATGTGGCCTGGCGTCGTGACCACCGGCCTGTTCAGCTTCCTGCTCGCCTACAACGACTTCCTGCTGAGTTCCGCGCTGACCAATGCCGACAAGATGACCATGCCGGCGGCCATCGCGAATTCGATCGCTGCGGAGAGCGAGGCGCTGCTGATGCAGGGTGTCGCCGGGGCGGTCAGCATCACGATCCCGCTGATTGTCCTGATCGTCGTTTTCCAGAAGCAGATCGTCGGCGGACTGACCCAGGGCGCCGTCAAGGGATAGCCACCACCATGCAACAGGACGTTCGCACGCGCAACCGCGCAGCCGTGGCCCGCATGCGCCAGGCCCAGTATGACTATGAGCCCGAGCGGGTGCGGACCAGCCTGCAGCAACTGTTCGCGCAGCAGGCGGTGGTGCACCTGGCGACACCCTTCGAAGATCTGGACGGTGCCGCCGGCCTGTACGGCGAAGCCTACGCGCCGCTGCACACGGCGCTGCCGGATCTCGAGCGGCGCGACTGGATTGTCGTGGCCGGCCCCAGCGCTTCAGGCGACGACTGGGTCGGCTGTTGCGGCTGCTATACCGGCACGTTTCAGCGCCCCTGGCTCGACATCCCGCCAACCGGCCACCAGATCGCGATGCGCTTCCACGAGTTCTACCGCTTCGAGGACGGGCGCGTTGTCGAGATGCAGGCCCTGTGGGACATCCCGGAGCTGATGCTGCAGGCCCGCGCCTGGCCGATGGCTCCGGCGCTGGGCCGGGAGTGGCAGGTGCCCGCACCGGCGACGCAGGACGGCCTGATCGAGCGCGCCTGGGATGCCGACGCATCCTTGGCCAGCCGGCAGCTGGTACTGGACATGCTGATCGGCCTGTCACGCCATGCGACCGGCGGCGTTGCCGCGATGGAGCTCGAGCGCTACTGGCACCCGCGCTGCAACTGGTACGGCCCCTCGGGCATCGGCACCGGCCGTGGCATCGCGGGATTCCGCAAGTGGCACCAGATCCCGTTCCTGCGCGGGATGCCGGACCGCCGCGGTGCGTCGAGCTCCGGCCGCGACGACCTGTTCGCCGATGGCCACTATGTGGCGGTCACCGGCTGGCCCAACATGCAGGCCACGATCACCGGCGACGGCTGGATGGGCATCGCGCCGGCCGGTCAGCAGATCACGATGCGCAGCCTGGACTTCTGGCGCTGCGAGAACGGCCTCCTTCGGGAGAACTGGGTGCTGGTCGACCTGCTGCATGTGTACCGGCAGATCGGGGTGGACGTGCTGGCGCGCATGCGCGAGTTCACGCCATCCCGCGCGCCCTGACCGCCTGACTTCCCCATTCCAAGAACTCCGATCCACCGCAGGAGACGCCATGCTCACCGACGAACAGATCCGCCAGCGCTTCATCCCCTTCAGCAGCCTGCGCTACAGCACCGAGGCCTTCATCGACTACCGCATTCCCGAATGCGCGCCGAAGAAGAACTACGCCCTGATCGGCCCCGGGGTCTCCCAGAACCCGAACCAGCCGGTGAGCCTGCGCGAGAAGCACGGCTTCCAGGTCGGTGGCGTATCCATGCCCCACGGCAAGACCAATCCGCCGCACATGCACTTCACGGCGGAGGTCTTCATCTGCGTGAAGGGGCCCTGGCAGCTGCACTGGGGCTTCAACCCGGAGCGCTCGGTCGCGGAGGTGGGCGAGGGCGACATCGCCACCGTGCCGACCTGGATCTACCGCGGCTTTTGCAACCAGGGGCCGGACGACGCCTTCATGTTCACGGCGCTGGGGCAGGACGACACGGGCGGCATCCTGTGGGCTCCGCAGACGCTGGAGGCCGCACGCGCGCAAGGCGTGCACCTGACGGAGGACTACCGCATCATCGACGAGCAATCGGGCCAGACCTGGGACGACAGCCTGCGGCGGCTGCAGCCGATGACCCCGCAGGAGATCGCCCAGCTGCGGTCCTGGAGCCCGGAGCAGATGGCCCGGCGCGTCGTTCGCTTCGCGACGCTGGCCTGGTCCTCGCAGGCCCTGCTGGACGCCACGCTGCCGGGCTGCGGCGCCGCGCTGGCGCCGGTCATCGGGCTGGGCATCACGCAGGACCGGGATCACGAGGCGCCGGTCGCCAACGCCCACGGGTTCTCGCTCGAATGGCTGCGCATCCCGCCCGGCGGCCGGATGTCGCGCCATACGCTGCAGCAAAAGCAGGTGCTGGTGGTCTACCGCGGCAGCGTGGGCATCGACGTGCAGGGTATCGATGGCACGGTCCGCAGTGTCGCCCACGGCGGCGACGCCGGCTGGGACAGCTTCGCGATGCCGGCCGACTGCTGGCGCAGCCTGCACAACACCGGCGACCAGGACGCGGTCGTGCTGCTGATGACACCGGGCGACCACCGCAAGCACATTCGATGGGCGCCGGAGGTGCTGGAAGCTGCCGCGGCGCAGGGTCGGGCGATCGATGCCAACGGCTATGTGGCACCCAAGCGCTTTGTCGACCGCTCGCAGCGCTGAGGGCCGTCCCTCCTGTCACCCCTGACCATCTTGCCGGAGTCCCCCGCCATGCCGCAACGCATCCTCACCACCCACGTCGGCAGCCTGCCGCGCCCGGAGCGCGTCGTCACCCAGCTGTTCGCGCAGGACAGCGGCCTGCACTATGTCGAGGCCGACTTCGACGCCATCATGGCCGCCGAGGTGGCCGATGTGGTGGCCCGGCAGGCGGCATCCCGCGTCGACGTGGTCAGCGACGGCGAGATGAGCAAGATCTCCTACGCCACCTACATCCGCCACCGCCTGACCGGCTTCGAGATCGGCGAGATGCCGCGCGCGACACCGCGCGACCTGGACGACTTTCCGGATTTCAAGGAGCGGCTGGCCCGGCTGGGCGCGACGCCGAAGTACCAGCGTCCGATCTGCACCGGGCCGATCGCGGTGAAGGAACTCTCCGGGCTGCACAAGGACATCGCCAACCTGCAGGCGGCCTGCGCGGCTGCTGCGGCGCCGGGGCAGGCGCCGCTGCGTGCCTTCATGAACAGCGCCTCGCCCGGCGTGATCGCGGTGTTCCAGCCCAACAAGTTCTACGCCAGCCACGAACAGTACCTGCTCGCGCTCGCCGACGCGATGGCCACCGAATACCGGGCGATCGTCGCAGCCGGGCTGGACCTGCAGATCGATGCGCCGGACCTGGCGATGGGCCGGCACATCAAATTCCGCGACGTGGACGACGCCGAGTTCCTGCGCAACGCCCGGCTGCAGGTCGAGGCGCTGAACCATGCGCTGCGCGACGTGCCGGCCGAACGGGTGCGCATGCATGTCTGCTGGGGCAACTACGAAGGCCCGCACCACCACGACATCGGCTTGGAGAAGATTCTGGACATCGTGCTGGCCGCCAAGCCGGCCACGATCCTGTTCGAAGGGGCCAACCCGCGCCACGCGCACGAGTGGGAGGTCTGGGCCGCGGCCGGCAAGGCCGGGCGCATCCCCGACGACAAGATCCTGGCGCCGGGTGTGCTCGACACGGTCAACAACTTCATCGAACACCCCCGGCTGGTCGCGCAGCGGCTGCTGACCTATGCCGACATCGTAGGCCGTGATCGGGTCATGGCGGCCACCGATTGCGGCTTCGGCACCTTCGCCGGCTTCGGCGCGATCCACCCGCCGATCTGCTTCGCGAAGCTGGCCAGCATGGCCGAGGGCGCCGAGATCGCCAGCCGCACGCTCTGGGGCTGAGCCGGATGCCGCCCGTCCCCCACCCCCTGGACGACCGTCTGCCCGCGCTGCTGCGCAGCGGGCAGCGCCTGCACGGCATCTTCAACGGCATCGCGTCGCCGGCCATTGTCGAGATGTGCGCCTATGCGGGCTTCGATTTCCTGGTGATCGACAACGAACACGGCAGTGCCGGCATCGAGACGACCGAGCATCTGCTGCGGGCGGCGCGGGCCTGCCAGTTGCCGACGCTGGTGCGCTGCCTGGAGCAGGACATCCCGCGCACGCTGGACATCGGTGCCGGCGGTCTGCAGATTCCGATGGTCAGTACGGCGGCCCAGGCGCAATCGCTGGTGGAACGGGTCAAGTACCCGCTGCCTGCCGGCGCGCCCGGCATCGCCGGCAGGCGGGGCAGCGCCTTTTCCACCCGCGCGGCCGGCTATGGCGCCTTCGGCGGGCCGGCCCACACCCGGCGCAGCAATGAGGGCATCGCCCTGGTGGTGATGGTCGAGACACCCGAGGGCGTCGAGAACGCGGCGGCCATCGCCGCGGTGCCCGGTGTGGATGGCGTCTTCGTCGGCCCGAACGATCTGGCCCATGCCATGGGTTGCGAGAACCGGTGGCAGGAAGCGCCGGTGCAACGGGCCATCGAGCACACGCTGCGCGCGGTGGCCGCCGCCGGCAAGTGCCCGGGCGTGCTGGCTCTGGGTGCGGAGGAGGAGGCGCGCTACGCCGGCTGGGGCGCACGCTATTTCGCGACGGTCAGCACCGCGATCATCACCCGGGCGCTCCGGGAGGCGGCGCAGCAGGGGCGGGCGTCGTTGAGCTACTGAGGCGTCCAAACCTAGAATCGGCCGATGGACCATCCATCGACCGCAGACGACGCTGCCCGGCGGGCCTACTGGACCGAACAGTTCGAAGCCGCCCATTCCTTCATGTTCAACGACATCCTGCCCTACCCGGTGCAGGAATGCGGGGAGGC
>JAEUOX010000277.1 GCA_016790475.1 Rhodoferax sp.
CGGAACTCGTCCTTCTCCTTGTCCTCCAGGAACACGATCGGGAAGATCGCCGCGGCGCGCGTGAACTCGTGCATCGTCAGGTAGGCCACATGGAACTTCGAGGCGAAGGCGAAGGAGGAGATCTCCTTGATCCGGGTGCGGGCGTGGGCATCCTTGTTGACCGGTACGACTTTTTGGAACACGGGAACTCCTGAGGGCTGTTTAAGGGGAAAAAGAACCGCAAACCAGTTTACACGCCACCCGACCGCGCCCGGAAGTGCCGCCTGTGGCATCCGTCACATAAATGCCCCCGGGCTGACATGGCCGCGTCACGGGTGGCGCACACACTGCCGGCCAACACCCCCACCACCCGAGGAGACCCCCATGAAGGAACTGCCCACCCCCACCCTGCCGGTGAGTCCATCCACCCTGCCACGGGGGTCACTTCATCCGGGAGCTGCTGACCCGCACTGCAACGGCCTGGCGGATCCGGCTGCCAGCCGGCTCGAAGTGGCCTGGGCCCGCCATGAAGACGAAGTCCGCGCCGCACAGCGGCTGAGGTTCGCCGTCTTCGCCGGGGAGATGGGCGCCCGGCTGCGCTCCCCGCTTGCCGGCCACGACATCGACATCTTCGACGACTTCTGCGAGCACCTGCTGGTGCGTGATGCGGCAAGCCGGGAAGTCGTCGGCACCTACCGCGTGCTGACGCCGGCCCAGGCGCGGCGCATCGGCAGCACCTACAGCGCTACCGAGTTCGACATGACCCGCCTGCGCCACTTGCGCGAGCGCATGGTCGAGACCGGCCGCGCCTGCGTGCACCGCCAGTACCGGCACGGCGGCGTCGTGCTGGCACTCTGGAGCGCACTGGCCGCGTTCATGCAGCGCAACCGCCTGGACACGATGGTGGGCTGCGCCAGCATCCCGCTGCAGCACGCCGGCGCCAGCGGCGTCGCGGCGGCGGGTGGCGCGGCAGCCAGCATCTGGAACCAGCTGCGCGATCGGCACCTGGCGCCGATCGAGTTCCATGTGCGCCCGCGCCTGCCGCTGCCGCTGGAGCGCTTCGACGGCAGCCTGGACGTCCCGCCGCCGGCGCTGATTCGCGGCTACCTGCGTCTGGGCGCCGAGGTACTGGGCCCGCCGGCCTGGGACCCGGAGTTCAACAGTGCCGACCTGCCGATGATGCTGCGCATCGACCGGCTGCACCCACGCTACCGGCGCCACCTGCTCGGCGCCTGAGCCGGCCCGACGTACCGCTGTCATCGGGCTGTCATGCTCCGGCAGAATACTGCGGCGCTCCGACACGCAGGAAGATGACCGATGGACCTGATTCTCTGGCGCCATGCCGATGCCGAAGACTGGCAGGAGGGCTGCGACGATCTGGCACGCCCTCTGACCTCCCGTGGCCTCAAGCAGGCAGCGCGTGTCGCCGGCTGGCTGGACCGCAAGCTGCCGGAGGGCACGCGCATTCTGTGCAGCCCGGCCGTGCGCTGCCGCCAGACGGCCGACGCGCTGGGGCGCAAATACAAGGTACGCGAGGAACTGGCGCCGGACGGCACGGTTTCGGCGCTGCTGGAGGCCGCGCAATGGCCGGGTTCTCGCCAGGCGGTGCTGGTGATCGGGCACCAGCCGGTGCTTGGCGGCACGATCGCCGAACTGCTGCCCTTCGACGGCGAGACCTTCCCGGTCCGCAAGGGTGGTGTCTGGTGGCTGCGCACCCGGGAGCGCGACGGCCATAGCCAGACGGTCGTCGCCGCGGTGCAGTCCCCCGATACCGTCTGAGCACCCCTGGCACCGGCTTCGCAGCGACCGGTGGCGCACCGGAACGGCGTTTTGGCACCATTTTTGCGTTAGGCTCCGGGATCAGCCACGGCCTGCATCCGCAGCCGGGCCGCACCCACGGAACCGACCCACCATGCAAAAACGCCGACTTCTCCAGATCGCTGCCACGCTCGCCCTGTCCGGCCTCAGCGCCCTGGCCCAGGCCCAGACCACCCCGATCAAGTTCATCCTCGACTGGCGCTTCGAAGGACCGTCCGCGCTGTTCCTGGCGCCGGTGGCCAAGGGCTATTTCAAGGAT
>JAEUOX010000293.1 GCA_016790475.1 Rhodoferax sp.
CGCACCAGTTCACGCGGGCCATCCCGTCCTCGCAGTGCATGGTGTGCCACATGCACCAGCCCAACATCTTCGTGAACTCCTTCTACGGCACGACGATGTGGGACTACGAGGCCGATGCGCCCTTCATGTGGCCCAAGCAGCAGAAGTACCCGACGGCGGCCGAGATCCGCCGTATCCAGGAGCGCAATCCGGAGGAGGCGGCGATCCGGGGCCTGTGGGGGGATCCGGAATTCTCGAAGCGGGTGTCCGAGCTCAACCCGCAGCTCAAGGACACGCAGTTCGCCGACTACCATGGCCACGGCTGGAACTTCCGATCGATCTTCAAGCGGGACCGCAAGGGCACGCTGGTGGACGCGAAGAACCAGCCGGTGTCCGACGAGGACCCGCAGAAGTTCAAGAAGGCGGTGCACCTGACCTCGGTGCACCTGGACGTGGGCATGCATTGCGTCGACTGCCATTTCGCGCAGGACGCGCACGGCAACGGCCACATCTACGGCGAGGTGGCCGCCGCGATCGAGATCGATTGCAAGGACTGCCACGGCAGCGCCAGCCAGTACCCCACGCTGTTCACGTCCGGCCCGGCGGCGCGGCCCGGCGGCATGGACATGAAGCTGCTGCGCACGCAGGACGGCCGGCGCCGCTTCGAATGGCGCGAGGGCAAGCTCTACCAGCGCTCGGCGCTGGACCCGGCACTGGAGTGGGAGATGTCGCTGGTCAAGGACACCGTGACGCCCGGCAACCCGAAGTACAACGAGAAGGCCGCGCGCGCCAAGCTGATGCATTCCGGGCCGTCGGGGCAGGACGGCCAGTGGGGCGCAACGCCGGACGGCAAGGGGTACGCGCACGGCGACGAGAAGATGAACTGCTATTCCTGCCACCTGTCCTGGACGACCAGCTGCGCCGGCTGCCACCTGCCGATCCAGGCCAACTGGAAGACCGAGCGACAGCACTACGAGGGCGGCGAGACGCGGAACTACGCCAGCTACAACCCGCAGGTCGCGCGCGACGACATGTTCCAGCTCGGCATCCACGGGCCGGTCAAGGGCGGCAAGATCACGCCGGTGCGCTCGAGTTCGGCGCTGGTGCTCTCCAGCACCAACATCAACCGCGAGAAGATCTACATCCAGCAGGCACCGATCGCCGCCAGCGGCTTCTCGTCGCAGGCCTTCGCGCCGCACTACCCGCACACCGAGCGCAAGACCGAGACCAAGACCTGCTCGGACTGCCATGTCAACAAGGACGATGACAACAACGCGATCATGGCGCAGCTGCTGCTGCAGGGCACGAACTTCGTGAACTTCGTCGGCTACAACGCCTGGGTCGGCGCGGCCCGGCATGTGGAGGCGGTGCAGGTCACCGAATGGGACGAGCCGCAGGCGGTGATCGGCAGCTACCTGCAGCGTTATGCCTACCCGGACTGGTACCGCCAGCACCGCGAGGCGCAGGCGCGGCTGCAGCAGGCGCACGACCACGGGACGGCCGGCCCGGCCAACTGCGTGCAGCTGCGTGGCGAATACCTGTTCGTGGCCGAGGGGGCCGGCGGCATGCGGGTCTACGACGTGGCCAACATCGCGAACAAGGGGGTGTCGCAGCGCATCGTCAGCGCGCCGTTCTCGCCGCTGGGCCAGAACACGCACATCGCCTCCGGCAATGCCACCTGCGTCGCGCTGCCGACGAACCAGCCGATCGCGCCGCAGCGCAATACCGGCGAGCTGATGCGGGTGACCAACCAGGAACAGGCCTTCCACCCGATCTACCACTACGCCTTCATCTCCGACAGCCGCGAAGGGCTGATCGTCGTGAACGTGGACACGCTGGCCGACGGCGAGCCGCGCAACAACTTCCTGAAGCGCGCCGCCACCTGGAACGGCGAGGGCGCCAGCCGCGGCGTGCTCGATGGCGCGCGCCACATCACGATCGGCGGGCGCTACCTGTACATCAGCGCGGCGCAGGGTCTGGTGATCGTGGATGTGGACGATCCGCTGAAGCCGCGCTGGGTGGCCACCGTGCCGCTGCAGGATGCGCGGGCCAGCGCGCTGCAGTTCCGCTACCTGTGGGTCACGACGGCGCAGGGGCTGGAGCTGGTGGACGTGACGACACCGCAGCGCGCGCAGCACGTGCCGTCGGCCCGCGTCGCGCTGGCCGACGCGCGCAAGGTGTACGTGGCGCGTACCTATGCCTATGTGGCGGCGGGCGCCGAAGGCCTGGTGATCGTGGATGTCGAGCGCCCGCGCCAGCCGCGCATCGCGACGCGCGTGCAGCAGGGCGCATCGCCGGCCACCAGCCTGCGCGACAGCCAGGACGTGATCGTGGGCTCGACGAATGCCTCGCTGTTCGCGTATGTGGCCGACGGCGCCTACGGGCTCAAGGTGCTGCAGCTCACGGCGCCCGACACGCAGCCGAAGTTCTACGGGTTCTCGCCGGAGCCGCGGCCGCAGGTGATCGCCTGGCGCGAGACGCGTTCCCCGGCGCTGGCCTTGTCCAAGGGCCTCGACCGCGACCGGGCGGTTGACGAGACCGGCGGGCAGATTGCGGTGTTCGGGCGCATCGGCTCGCGGCCCTTCAATGCGGCCGAGATGGCGCGGCTGTACCAGCGGGCCGATGGCAGCGTCTGGACCGTGACCGACACGCCGGGCACGTCCTATTCGCACGTCGGCGCTGCGTCACCGGCCGGCCCTGCCGCCGTGGCGACGACACCAGCCAGGGGGGCCCGACCATGACACCGATCCGAACCCTTGTGTGCGCGGCCCTGCTCGGGCTGCTGGCGCTGTTTGCACTGCAGGCCGGCGCGCAGGTGCTGCCGGACAAGTCGCGCGACCGCACGCTGGGTGTCGTGACCTGCGCCAGCGCGCTGTGCCATGGATCGATCGCGTCCTGGAACGGCTCACCGGTGAACCAGAACGAGTACGTGGTGTGGTCCCGGCTGGACAAGCATGCGCGGGCCTACCAGCTGCTGCTGAACGAGAAGTCGCGCCGCATCGCGGCCAACCTGGCGCTGCCGCAGCCGGCGCACCAGTCGCGCGTGTGCCTGGACTGCCATGCGCATGTGCCGGCCAACCCGGCGCCGGCGCACAAGGTCAGCGACGGCATCGGTTGCGAGGGCTGCCACGGGCCGGCCGAGCGCTGGATCGCCGCGCACACCGAGCCGGACGCCAGCCACCGCGGCAATCTTGCGCAGGGCCTGTACCCGAGCGACCAGCCGCTGGCACGCGCGCGGCTGTGCCTGTCCTGCCACTTCGGCACCGCCGACAAGTACGTGACGCACCGGATCATGGCCGCCGGCCACCCGCGCATGAGTTTCGAGATGGAGACCTTCACGAACCTGCAGCCGGCGCACTTCAAGGTGGACGCCGACTACGTCGCCCGCAAGGGCAACGTCGACGGCGTGCGCATCTGGGCCATCGGGCAGGCGGTGGCGGTGGGCACGCAGATCGACATCCTGCAGGATCCGCGGCGCGGGCGCGACGGCGCCTTCCCGGAGCTCACGCTGTTCGACTGCCATGCCTGCCACCACCCGATGGCCGACACGCGCTGGAAGCCGGTGGGCAGCTTCGGGCGCAGCATCAGCCCGGGCCTGGTGCGCCTGAACGACTCCGGCATGCTGATGCTGCGGCTGATCCTGCGCCAGATCGATGCACCGCTCGGCGAGCGTTTCGTGCAGGCGGTGGTGCAACTCAACCATGCGGTGGCCGGCAACGGCGACCTGGCCGAGCGGGCCCGGGACGTGAAGGCGCTCGCAGACGAGGCGGCGCGGCGCATCGCCAGCGTCGGCGTCACGCGCGACAACCTGCGCGCGATGGCGCTGGCGCTGGTGGACGACGGTATCGCCGGCGGTTACGCGGACTACGCCGGCGCCGAGCAGGCGGCCATGGCGCTGGGCAGCGTCGTCAACACGCTGCACAAGCTCGGGCAGCTGCCGTCCGCGGCCAGCCTGAACCAGGGCCTGGCCCAGCTGCGGGCCGGCCTGGTGCAGGACGAGGCCTACCGGCCGGCCGACTTCCAGAACCGGCTGCGGGCCTTCCGCCCGCTGGTCGCCACGCCGCTGGCCGGCCGATAGCGCGAGGTGCACCGATGAACCCTCCCTACACCGTCGCCATCATCGGGTCCGGCCCGGCCGGCCTGTCGGCGGCCGCGCATGCGGCGAAGCTGGGCCTGCCCCACATCCTGCTGGAGGCCCAGCCGCACCTGGCCGACACCATCTACAAGTACCAGAAGGGCAAGCATGTGATGGCCGAGCCGGCCTTCCTGGATCTGCGCAGCCCGATGAGCTTCAGCGCCGGCACGCGCGAGAGCATCCTGAACCGCTGGGACGACGAGATCGCCGCACTCGGCGCGGTGATCCAGCACCGGGCGGCCGTGACTGCGATCACCGGCGAAAAGGGCCGCTTCTGGATCACGCTGGAGTCGGGCGAACTGATCCTGGCGGAGCAGATCGTGCTGGCCATCGGCATGCAGGGCAACCTGCGCACGCTGGGTGTGCCGGGGGAGAACCTGCCGAAGGTGCAGTACCAGCTGGACGATCCACGGGCCTATGGCGGCGAGACGATCGTCGTTGTCGGGGCCGGCGATGCTGCGATCGAGAACGCGCTGGCGCTGGCCGAGAACGACAACCGGGTGGTGCTGCTCAACCGCAACGAGGAGTTCAGCCGCTGCAAGGAGGGCAATCTGGCGGCGATCCAGGCCGCGGTGCGGGAGAGCCGGCTGGCGGTGCGTTACCGCACCAGCATCGACCACCTGGAGCCGCTGGCCGCGCAGGCCGACGCGCCGATGGCCGACCCGAACCGCACGATGATGGTGTCGGTGGTGGACCTGTCCAAGCGGCAGGCGCGCAAGGGCGCCTCCGGCCCGTCGCTGAAGGTCGTGCTGAACACGCCCGGCGGCGAGGAGGTGCTGGAGTGCCACCGCGTGATCGCGCGCCTGGGCGCCATCCCGCCGCGCAAGCTGGTCGAGAGCTTCGGGGTGAAATTCTCCAGCAAGGAGGCCACCGCGCTGCCGCAGCTCTCGCCGACCTACGAGTCCAGCGTGCCCGGGCTGTATGTGGTGGGTGCGCTGGGCGGCTACCCGCTGATCAAGCAGGCGATGAACCAGGGCTACGAGGCGATCGAGTCGATCTGCGGGCGCGCCGTCGTGGCGGCCGACCAGCCGCTGCTGGAGAAGAAGTTCGCCGCCGTGATCGCCGCCACCGCCAAGCTGCATTCGGTGGAGGATGTGCTGGCGCTGGTGTCCAGCAACATGCCCTGGATGCGCGGCCTGAACGCGCTGCAGTTGCGCGAGTTCATGCTGGAGAGCGAATTCCGGCTGCCGAAGCAGGGCGAGGTCATCTTCGAGCGCAACGACTACTCCAACTCCTTCTTCAGCATCGTGCGCGGCCAGGTGCAGATCGAGGGCGCCGAGGCCGACACCGGCGGCGCGGCGGTGCTGCTGGGCACCGGCAACTTCTTCGGCGAGCTGGGGCTGATCTCCGGGCGCCGGCGCTCGTCCACCGTGCGGGCCGCGGAGCGCTGCATTCTGGTCGAGACGCCGCGGCGCGCGATGCTCAAGCTGCTGGCCTCCGTCGACTCGGTGCGCAAGGAACTCGACCTGGTGGCGTTGCGCCGCGCGGTGCGCAAGTACGTGGCGCCGGAGATCACCGAGGCGGACCTGAGCACGCTGATCGAAGGCTCGCAGATCCGCCACTACAAGAGCGGGGATGCTCTGTTCCACGAGGGCGACCGCTCCGACGGCCTGTACCTGATCCGCAAGGGCTCGGTGATGGTGTCACGCACACTGGGCGGGCGCGAGGTGGTGCTGTCCTATGTGTCGGCCGGCAACTATGTGGGCGAGATGGCGCTGGTGCAGGACGCCCCGCGCTCGGCGACGGTGCGCGCGGCCGTGCCGACCGAGGCGATCGTGCTGCTGGCCGAGAAGGTCACCGCGCTGATGGCCAGCAACAGCGCGATGCGTGGCAAGCTCGACGACCAGTACCTGGCCCGCATGGAGGCGAACCAGGCCATGGCGTCCAACGTGGCCTCCGGCAACCTGATCTCCTTCCTGCTGCAGCAGGGTGTGGGCGAGGCCACCGACGTGCTGCTGATCGACGAGTCGCTGTGCATCCGCTGCGACAACTGCGAGCGCGCCTGTGCCAGCACCCATGGCGGCACCTCGCGGCTGGACCGGGAGGCCGGCCCGACCTTCGACAACCTGCATGTGCCCACCTCCTGCCGCCACTGCGAGCACCCGCACTGCATGAAGGACTGCCCGCCGGACGCGATCCGCCGCTCGCCCGGGGGCGAGGTCTACATCACCGACGCCTGCATCGGCTGCGGCAACTGCGAGAAGAACTGCCCCTATGGCGTGATCCAGATGGCGCCGCTGGACAGCCGGGGCGGCATCCAGAGCCTGTGGGCCTGGCTGCTGACCGGCATCGGCCGCGAGCCGGGCGCGCCGCCGGCCTCCCGCAAGAAGGCGGCGGCTCCGGGCGCCGACAAGCCGGCCGAGATCAAGAAGGCCGTCAAGTGCGACATGTGCCGCGACCTGAAGGGCGGCCCGGCCTGCGTGCGGGCCTGTCCGACCGGCGCGGCGCTGCGCATCAGCCCGGAGAAGTTCCTGGACTATGCGGGTGGCGGGGGCTGAGCGGGTGCCCCGCGCCCGGGGTTCTGCGGAGTACGATGCATTCTGTGAGCACAGAGACAGGGGAGGCTGCCATGAACCGTCGCAATGAACCACTGGGCATCCTGTTGCCCGGTGTGGTGCTGGCACGCAAGTTGAACATGTCCGTCAAGTTCATGCTGCTCGCGCTGAACCTGCTGATCCCGATGACGCTCACGGCCGTGCTGCTGCTGCAGCGCCAGAACGCCGAACTGACCGTGGCGCGGTCCGAGATCGAGGGACTGGCGGCCGTGAAGGCGCTGTCCGGCGTCGTGCATCTGGTGCAGAAGCACCGTGGCGAGTCGGCGCTGGTGGGCGCCGGCAACCCGGCTGTCGCGGCGGAGCGCGACCGTACCCGCGCAGCAATGGCTGCAGCACTGGCCCAGGTGGACGAGGTCCTGCGCGGCAGCCGCTCGCTGGCGCTCGGGGATCGCTGGCAGCCCCTGGCCACGCAGGTGCAGGCGCTGACGACCGCCGACGGCGGGCCGGAGGCCTTCGAGCGCCACACCGATGCGGTGCGCGCGCTGCGCCATTTTGTGCAGGAGGTCGGGGAAGTCTCCGGCCTGCTCTATGACCCGGATCCGGTGGCCTACCTGCTGATGGACATGGTGGTCAACCGCAATCTGGCCTGGATGGAGGCGCTGGCCCAGATGCGCGGCAGCGGCGCCGTGGCACTGGCGCGCAGCACCGCGGAGCCGGCGACCGACAGCGCGCTGCGCGAGCGGGCCCGCGCACTGGCAGGCGTCATGGAGGACCAGCGTTTCGCGCTGGGCGTGCTGCAGCGCAAGGGCGTGGCCGACCTGGGCGGACGCGACGCACTGGCAGCGGCGGCTGCCTTCGCCGACGTCTCGCTGCGCCAGTTCGGCGCGTCCGGCGCGGCGGTGCCGCGCGATGCCGAGGCCTACCTCGGCCAGGGCCACCGCGCCGTCGACGCCGTGACCGCGGCGCAGAACGGCATGTCCGGCAACCTGCTCGGTCTGCTGCAGCAACGCGTCGGGTCCTTGCAGTTCGAGCGCAACGGCATGCTGGCCGGGACGGTCGTGGGGCTGGTGCTGCTGGTCTATGCGCTGGTCAGCTTCTACCGCGCCTTCGCGGTCGATCTGGGGCGCTTGAGTTATGCGATGAACCAGCTGGCGCAGGGCAACCTGCAGGTGGCCGCCTCGGTGCGCAGCGATGACGAGATCGGCCGGGTGGCGGGGGTGCTGCGCACGATGATCCGCAATGTGTCGGCGATGGTGGCCGCCGTGGGCAGCGATGCGGCGCTGGTGGCCCATGCCGGCCATGAGCTCAGCAACGGCAACCGGGACCTCGCCGACCGGACCGAGCAGCAGGCGGCCAACCTGGAGCAGACCGCCGCCAGCGTGCAGGAGCTGGCCTCCACCGTGCAGGAGAACGCCCGGGTGGCCGGCGACGTGGACCGGCAGGCGATCAACGTGCGCGGCATCGCCGAATCCGGCGCCACGCAGATGGCGGATGCAATCGCGTCGGTCGAGGCCATCGAATCCAGCGCGCACCGGATGGACGAGATCATCGGCGTCATCGACGCGTTGGCCTTCCAGACCAACATCCTGGCGCTGAACGCGGCGGTGGAAGCTGCGCGTGCCGGCGAACAGGGGCGCGGCTTTGCGGTCGTCGCGGCCGAAGTGCGTTCGCTGGCGCAGCGCTCCGCCGCCAGTGCCGGCGAGATCCGCACGCTGATCAAGGGCTCGTCGGCCCAGGTGGCCACCAGCGTGGGCCAGATCCGCGCCGCCGGCGAGGGCATGGGCAGCATCGTGTCGGGCATCCGGCTGGTGTCGGACAGCATCTCGCGGATCTCGGTGGCCAGTGCCGAGCAGAGCACCGCGCTGGCGGAGATCTCGTCGGCGATCGGCCAGCTCGACGAAATCACGCAGCGCAATGCGGAGATGGTGGAACACGCGGTGGACATGTCGGGCGGGCTGGAGGTGCAGGCCCGCTCGCTGACCGACGCGATCGGCAACTTCAAGCTGCTGCAGGGCGTGGCCCAGGAGGCGCAGGCGCTGGTGGAGCGCGCGGTGCAGTACCGCGGCGAGGCCGGCTCCCGCGATGCCTTCCTGCGCGGGCTGACCGAGCCGGCCAATCGCTTCCATGACCGCGACATGTATGTGTTCGCGCTGGATGCGGCCGGCACCTACCTGGCATTCGGCGGCAATGCCGCGAAGGTCGGCACCCGGGTGCAGGACGTGCCGGGCATCGACGGCGACGGCCTGATGCAGGCCATCATCGCGCAGGCCGGCGCCGGCGTGGGCTGGGTGTCCTACGACATCACCAACCCGACCAGCGGCCAGGTGCAGTCGAAGATGTCCTACGTGTGCGAGGTCGACGGCGTGTACGTCGGGTGCGGGATCTACAAGAGCCTGGCGGGCTGAGGCAGCGCGGGCTCCGGCCGGCGCTGCCGCTCAGCGCCCGCGCGCCGGATACAGCTGCGACTGCGACAGCACCCGCAGCAGTTCCCGGTTGACGTCGGCGATGTCGAGGCCCTGCGCCTCGCACAGCGCCGGCACGGTGTGCATCTGCGGGTACTCCAGTGCCGCGGCCAGGGCCAGGTAGGGCGCGTACGGCCCGGTGTGGCTGACGATGGCCTCCAGCACGCGCTCCGACAGCGGGATGTGCTGCACCGCCTGTGCGACCGGCTCGCCGACGAGCAGGTCGATCTGGGCCAGCAGCGCGCACAGCGCGACCTCATGGCGCAGCCGCACTTCGTCGCCGGCATCGAGCAGGTGCTCCATCAGCCGGGCGCGCACCACCATCGCACGGCGCACCGGCTGCAGCTGCGGGTCCTCGGTGGCCCCGGCCAGCTGCTCGCCGAGCCAGCGCCGGAAGCGCGTCATGCCGAGCACCATGATGCCCTGGCGCAGGGCTTCGACGCCGTTGCGCAGATGGAATTCGGCCGAGTTGGCGTAGCGCAGGAAGCGGTAGGCCAGCACCGGGTCCTCGCCCAGCAGACCCTCGATCACCTCCAGCGAGGCATCGGCGTCGGTCGCGGCCTGCAGCTTGACCACGGTGCGCCGGTCCGGCGGCACGCGGTGCTCGTGGGCCTGCAGCACCTCCTCGATCGGCCAGCCGGCCACGCCCCAGGCGCCGCGCTGGTCCAGGCAGTGGGTCGTGAGCAGCCGGTTGGGCACCGCCTCGTAGATCTGGTCCGGCAGGATCGGGCTGTCGGCCGACTGGGAGGCGCGGTCCGGGTTCAGCGCGGCGCGCGCGCCGCGCAGCACTTCGCCGGGCGTCAGCGTGACCATGCCGCGCAGGAACTCGGCGGCGGTGTCCAGGCTTTCCCGCTCGGCATGCTCGCCGCGCCACAGCATCGGCACCTGGCGGTGGCGTGCGCCGTGCACCCGGTGCGCGACCAGCGGGTCGGCCATCAGCGGTCCCGGCACCGCGATCCAGGGGCTGGTGGAATTGGAATGCAGCAGCAGGTCAGCCAGCAGGACCGGCGACTGCACCGACAGGATCAGCCGGGGCGATTGCAGCGACCAGGCCTGGATCAGCGTGCGCAACAGGTGCTCGGCATCCACCGGCGCCTCGCCCGGCGAATCGATGAACAGCTGGACGGCGACGATCTGACGCAGCCGGTTCCACACCAGCTGGTAACCCAGTGTCAGATGGCCCAGGACCGAAGGGGACATGCGCGGGTGGGAGCGTGCTCCGGCGGCTAGTTGATGAAATTGAACAGCGTCAGTTTCTGTATTTGAGCATAGGACTGCAGCGCCGCCTGGTAGCCGGTCTGGAATTTGTTGAAGTCCGAGATGCCCTTGGCCATGTCCAGGTCCACCGCGCGGGAGCGGTCCGCCTCCAGCGTCAACGAGCGGGCGCTCTGCGTGTTCGTGATGGTGTCGGCCCGGTTGAGCCAGTCGCCGGCCTGGCTGCGGGCGGACTGCAGCCGCTCCAGCGCCGCGTCGATCTCCACCAGCGCCTGCGTGACGGTCTGCGTCAACTTGTTGTCACCGGGTGCGTTCGTGATGCGGGCGATCGCGTCGTCGAGCACCTTGAACACGTTGGTCTGCACGCTCGGGGCCACGGCCACCGTATCGCCGTTGGCCGGCGCGCCATGCACGATCACCGACAGGCCGTCGAACTGGATCGGTGCGCCGTCGACATAGGGCTGCGCCGTGGCCACCGTCGTCGTCGTGGTGGTGTCGACGATGTCGTAGGTCGTGACACCGTTGACGACCGAGAAGTTCAGGCTGTAGTTGTCGCCGGTCTGCGCGCTGGGCGTGACCACGCTGCCGGCGTCGGTCCAGGCGGTACCGGTGTTGGTGGCGCCCAGCGACACCTTGAACACGCCGTTGCCGTCGGGCACATCCATCCAGATCGCCTGGCCGTCCATCGCGCCGGGCAGCGCGGTGGTGGTGGCGGCGCGCTGGCCGGCCGTGGCCTGGAAGCTCACGCCGGGCGTGGTGTCGGCAAACGGGGCGCCGGAGCTGCCGAGCCCGCCGAACAGCGCGATGCCGTTGCTGTCCGTGCGGTTGGACAGCGCGAACAGCTGGTCGCGCAGGTTGGCCATCTGGTTCGCCACGGTCGTGCGGTCACGTGGCGTGAAGCCGGCGTTCAGCGCCGAGATGGCCAGGTCGCGCGTGCCCTGCACGAGGCCGGTGGCCTCGCCCAGCGCCGATTCGGCGGTGGCGATCGCGGCGCGCTGCGCCTCCAGCGCGCGCTGGTCCACGTCGATGCGGGTCAGCCGGGTCATGACCCGCTCGGCCTGCGCGGCGGCGGCCGGGTCGTCGCTCGGGCGGATCACGCGCTGGCCGGTGCTGATGCGCTCCTGCTGCTGGGACAGGTCCGACTGGCGCTTGTACAGCTGCTCCAGCGCGTTGTCGTAGGTGTTGGCGGTGGCGATGCGCATGGTGGGGTCGCTCCGGGCTTAGAAGTCCAGGCTGCGGATCATGGTGTCGAACATGGTTTGCGAGACCTGCAGGATGCGGGCCGAGGCCTGGTAGGCCTGCTGGAACTGCAGCAGCTTGGCCGCCTCCTCGTCCAGGTTCACGCCTGCGATCGACGAACGGTCGGTCTCGACATTGCTGGCGATCGACTCCGAGATGCCGGCGCTGAAGCCGGCGCTCTGCACACGCACGCCGATGCTGGACATCAGCCCGGCGTAGCCGTCGGTGACGGCCGCGCCGTCGAACATCGCCAGGTCGCGCAGCGCCAGCATCGCCTCGGCATTGCCGGCGCTGGTGTTCGGGAAGGCGTTGGCCGCCACGGTGTAGACATCCCCCGGCTTCGGATTGCCCTTGAGCGTCAGCGCCCAGCCGTTGTAGCTGATCGGCTGGCCCGGCGTGTAGGCCACGGCCGTGGGGTTGCCGGTGCCGGTGCCGGTGACGTCGAAGGTGCCGGTGCCGGTGAAGGTCAGCGTGACGGTCTGCGTCAGGTTGGCGTCCGCGCGTTGCGGCAGCAGGCTCTGCAGCGTCAGCGTGCCGGTGTTGGCGGTACCGGCGCTGGCGGCGACCGGGCTGGCCACGGCCAGGTTGCGCGGGGACGAGAAGGTGGTGTCGATCGCCAGCGCCGCATTGCGCAGCGGCGTGATCAGGAAGCGGTCGCCCGTGGCCGGCGAGCCCGCCACATCCAGCGTCAGGCCGTCGATCTGCACCGGCACGGATCCGAAGGGCACGGTCTGCCCGTCGAGCACGCGGCGCACGGTGCCGGTCGAGCCGCTGGAGAAGACCACCTCGTAGTCGCTGGCGGCCAGCGCGGTCGCGCCGTTGGTCGGCGTGGTCTGGATGCTGAAGCTCATCGAGCCGCTGCCGGTGTTCGCAGAGGCCGGCAGCCCGGTGGGCAGGGGACCGAGCGAGAACAGCGCCTGCCCCGGTGCGCCGGTCTGGTCCAGGCCCAGCGTCTGCTGCTCGTTCACCTTGGTGCCGATGGCCAGCGCCATGCGTCCCAGCAGGTTGCCGGCGTCGACCAGGTCCTGGTTGTTGAAGCGCAGCAGGCCGGCGACCGAGCCGCCGCCCAGGTTGCCGTCCTCGACGATCGCGGACTGGCCGTTGCGCGTGATCTGCAGCTTGGACTTGGCCGGGTCGCCGAACTCGTCGGCCGTGATGGACACCTGCGCCGCCACCTTGCCCAGCACCAGCGGCTGGCTGCCGCCGATGAAGATGCCGATCGTGCCGTCCTCGGCCGGAATGCTGGTGGTCTGCACCAGCGCATTGAGCTCGCGGATCAGCTGGTCGCGCTGGTCCAGCAGCTGGTTCGGGTCATGGCCGGAGCCGTTGGTCGCCGCGATCTGCGCATTCGCCTGCGCGATGCGGCCGGCCAGGTCGTTGATGTTGCCGGCGACCACGCGCAGCTCGCTCTGGATGCCCTGCTGCAGGCCCAGCAGGTTGCCGGCCGAGGTGCGGAAGCGCGCGGCGAGCTCGTCTGCGCGGGACAGCACGACGGCGCGCGCCGGCAGGTCGGTCGGTGCGTTCACGACATCGGAGAACGCATTGAGCATGTCCGACACCGCCGCACCCAGGCCGGTCGTGCCACCGGGGAACAGGTCCTCCAGCTGCTTGAGCTGTTCCAGGCGCTTGGCATCCGACGCGGCGATGGCCTTGGTCAGCGCGGCCTGGCGGGTCAGGAACTCGTCATGGGCGCGGATCACCGTGGCGGCGTTGACGCCGTTGCCGTAGTAGCCGGCACCGGAAAACGCGCCATCCACGCTCTCCAGCACGACCGTCTGCTTCGAATGCCCCGGCGTGTTGACGTTGGCGACGTTGTTGCCCGCGGTCTGCAGCGCCAGCTGGTTGGCCAGCAGGGCCCGGGTGCCGATGTTCAGGATGGACATGGCCGCCGCCTCAGGCCTGGGCGCGCTGCAGCTGCAGCGTCATGTTGATGGCCCGGCTCAGCTTGGCGGCATAGGCCGGGTCGGTCGCGTAGCCGGCCTGCTGCAGGCCCTGCGCATAGGCCTGCGCCGACGCGGTCTGCTGGCTGGCCTGCGCGTAGCGCGGGCTTTCGGTGATCAGTTTCGCGTAGTCGCGGAAGGACGCCTCGTAGGAGTCGTAGGCGCGGAACTTCGCAACCACCTTGCGCGGCGTGCCGTTGATGTACTCGGTGGTCGTGACCTCGGCCACCTTGCCGTTCCAGCCCGGGCCGGCCTTGATGCCGAACAGGTTGTGCGAGGGCGCGCCGCCCTTCATGCGGATCTCGCTGCGGCCCCAGCCGGTCTCGTGGCCGGCCTGGCCGAGCATGTAGCCGGAGGGCAGGCCGCTCTCGCGCTCGACCTGGGCGGCCGCGGCGCTGTGGCGCTGCACGAAGGCCGCCTGGCTGCTGCCGGGCTTCAGGCTGCCGGTCGGCGGCAGCGCGGCGGGCTGCTGCACGGTGTCGCGCGGTGCGGTGCCGGTGGCCGGCGCAGCGGCGCCGGCGCCGCCGGTCTGCTGCGACAGCTGGCGCGCGATCATGTCCGACAGGCCGCCCGGCATGCCCGACATGTGGACGGCCAGCTGCTGGTCCAGCAGGTCGGTGCTCAGGCCCTCGCCGGCGCTGTCCAGCATGCCGGACTTCATCGTGGCCTCGCGCATGCTCTTGATCAGCTCGCGCATGAACAGCGATTCGAACTGCTTCGCGGCCTCCTTGATCGCAGCGGGCGAGCTCTGCCCCGCCTGCAGCTTGAGCGTGTTCAGCGACCGGCCGTCGGCGGCCAGCGACGGCGAGGTGGCACCCAGCTGCGGCAGGGACATGGTCAGATCACCTCCAGCTCGGCGTTCAGGGCCCCGGCGGCCTTGATGGCCTGCAGGATCGCCAGCAGGTCCTGCGGCGTGGCGCCCAGCGCGTTGAGCGCGCGCACGACGTCAGCCAGCTGGGGCGCGGCCGGCACCTGGATCAGGATGCCCGGCTCCTGCTTGATCTGGATGTTGGCCTTTTCGGCGACGACGGTCTGGCCGCCGGTGGACAGCGGGTTCGGCTGGCTGATCACCGGCGTCGAACTGATCGTCACCGACAGGTTGCCGTGCGCGATCGCGCAGGGGCCCAGCGAGACGGCCTGGTTCAGCACGATCGAGCCGGTGCGCGAGTTGATGACCACCTTGGCGGCCGGCGAGCTGGACTCGAGCGGCAGCTCCTCCATCTCGGCGATGAAGGACACCCGCGCGTTGGGCTCCATCGGCGCGCGGACCTGCACCGTGCGGCCGTCCAGTGCCTGGGCCGAGCCGTCGCCGAAGCGCTTGTTGATGGCCTGCGCGACGCGGCGGGCGGTCTGGAAGTCGGAGGCGTCCAGGCCCAATCGGAAGGTGTCGCCGTCCTGCAGCGGCGTGGGCACGCTGCGCTCCACCTGGGCGCCGCCCGGGATGCGGCCGGCGCTCAGGTGGTTGATCTGCACCTTGCTGCCGCCGGCCGAGGCACCGGCGCCGCCGACGATCAGGTTGCCCTGGGCCAGCGCGTAGATCTCGCCGTCCACGCCGCGCAGCGGCGTGCTGATCAGCAGGCCGCCCTTGAGCGACTTGGCATTGCCCAGCGAGGACACGTTCACGTCGATCGTCTGGCCCGGGCGTGCGAAGGCCGGCAGCTGCGTGGTCACGAGCACCGCGGCGACGTTCTTGAGCTGCAGCGAGGCGGCGGTGGCCGGCGGCAGCGTGATGCCGAGCTGCTGCAGGTAGTTGCTCAGGCCCTGCGAGGTGTAGGGCATCTGGGTGGTCTGGTCGCCGGTGCCGTCCAGGCCCACGACCAGGCCGAAGCCGGTCAGCTGGTTGCTGCGCACGCCCTCGATGGCGGCGACTTCCTTGATGCGGTAGGCACTGGCCGGCAGGGCCAGCAGCAGCGCGGCGAGCAGCAGCAGGCTGCGGGCCAGATGGCGGAGCGGGGAGGCGGGGGACTGCATGGGGGGCGTCCTAGAACGGCAACATGGCCATGAAGAAGCGGGCGATCCAGCCGGTGGTCTGGGCCTCGGCCTGCGCGCCGCGGCCGCGCGACTCGATGCGCGCATTGGCCACCTGCGTGGAGCTCACGATGCTGCCGGGCTGCAGCGCGCGCGGGTCCACGGTGCCGGAGAAGCGCAGCACGTCGACGTTCTGGTTCACGCCGATCTGCTTCTCGCCGGCCAGCAGAAGGTGGCCATTGGGCAGCACGTCGACCACCGTGGCGGTGATCGATCCGGAGAAGGTGTTGGCGCTGGCGGTGGCGCCCTCGCCGGAGAAGTCGTTGGCGGACGCCGTGCCGACCGTCAGCTTGGGCAGCAGCGCGGACGGCGCGAACGGGAAGGCGCTGACGCTGCCGGACATCGAGCTGGTCCGGTTGGCGGTGCTCGACGAGGTCTGGCTGGCGGTCACGTTCTCGACGATCTGGATCGTCACGGTGTCGCCGACCAGCCGGGCGCGGCGGTCCTCGAAGCCAGGCCGGTAGGTGGAGTTCTGGAACAGGCTGCCGGTGTTGGCGCGGGGCGCCACGGCGACCGCCCGCGGCGGCGCGACCGGCATCGGCGCGAAGTCGACCGCCACCTTCTGCGGGATGGATTCGCAGCCGCCCGACAGCGCGGCCAGCACCAGCAGGCCGGCGAGCAGGGGGCGTCTCGGGAGTGCACGCATCACAGCTGCCCCAGCTTCTGCAGCATCTGGTCGGAGGTCTGGATCGCCTTGGAATTCATCTCGTAGGCGCGCTGGGTCTGGATCATCGTGATCAGCTCCTGCACGACGTTCACGTTGGAGGACTCCAGGAAGCCCTGCGAGATCACGCCCAGTCCGTTGGAGCCCGGGGTGCCGGTCTGCGGCTGGCCCGAGGCCGGGCTCTCGGCGAACAGGTTCTGGCCCTGCGGCTCCAGGCCGGCCGGGTTGATGAAGCTGGCCAGCGCGATCGTGCCGATGCTCTGCGGCGCAGTCTGGCCGGGGATCGACGCGGTGACCGTGCCGTCGTTCGCGATCGTGATGTTCTTGGCGTTCGCGGGAATCGTCACGCCGTTGGCGACCGGCAGGCCGTTGGAGGTGACCAGCCGGCCCTGGTTGTCGACCTGGAAGGAGCCGTCCCGGGTGTACTGCGTCGTGCCGTCGGGCATCGTGATCTGGAAGAAGCCGTTGCCCTGGATGGCCACGTCGAGCTGGTTTGTCGTCTGCTGGATCGTGCCCTGCGAGAACGCACGGCTGGTCGCCACGGTGCGCACGCCCAGGCCGAGGTGCAGGCCGGTGGGCAGCTGCGATTCCGCCGTGGTGTTGGCGCCGACCTGGCGCAGGTTCTGGTACATCAGGTCCTCGAACACCGCGTTGGCCCGCTTGTAGCCGGTCGTCGAGACGTTGGCCAGGTTGTGCGAGATGACGTCCAGCTGCATCTGCTGGGCTTCCATGCCGGTCTTGGAGATCCAGAGGGAGTTGATCATGGGGAAGTCCTCAAAGGGGGCGCGGGTCTCAGCCCTGCAGGCTCAGCAGCTGGCCGGCCTGGCGGTCGTTGGATTCGGCGGTCTGGATCAGGCGCATCTGCTGCTCGAACTGCCGCGCGGTCTGGATCATGCCGACCATGGTTTCGATCGGGTTCACGTTGGAGCCCTCCAGCACGCCAACCATCAGCCGGGCCTGCGCGTCGTTGGGCAGCGGGTCGGCGGTGGCGGTGCGGAACAGGCCGTCGTCGCTGCGCTTGAGCGGGTCGTCCGCGGTCGGCGTGACCATCTTCAGACGCCCGATCTGCTGGGCCGGCTGCCCCGGAACGCGAGCGCTCAGCGTGCCGTCGTTGCCGATCGACAGCTCCGAATTGGCAGGCACGGTGATCGGGCCGCCGCCGTCGGACAGCATGGCCAGACCGTTGCTGGTCATCAGCGTGCCGTCGGGCGCGACCTCCATCGAGCCGTTGCGGGTGTAGGCCTCGGTGCCGTCCAGACCCTGCACCGCGAACCAGGCGTTGCGGGTGGCCATCACGTCCAGCGGGCGGCCGGTGCGCTGTGCGGCACCGGGCAGGTCCAGGTGGCCGGAGGTGGCCTCCAGTGCAAACACGCGGGTCGTCGCGCCGTCGCCGCGCAGCGGCACGGCGCGGTAGGTCGACAGCTCGGCGCGAAACCCGTTGGTCGATGCGTTGGCCAGGTTGTTCGACAGGACGGCCTGCCGGTGGGCGGCGGCATTGGCCCCGGTCATGGCGGTGTAGATCAGGCGGTCCATGGCGATTCCGAGTCAGCGATCAGCGCAGGTTGGTCAGCGTCGAGAGCACCTGGTCCTGCGTCTTGATGGTCTGCGC
>JAEUOX010000372.1 GCA_016790475.1 Rhodoferax sp.
GGAAGTGCGGTTCAGGATCCAGTCGGCGACCAGGTTGACCGAGATCGTCAGCACACCGATGGCCGCCGCCGGGATCAGCGCGGCCGGAATGCCGAACACGATGCCTTCCTTGTTCTCGCGCACCATCGCGCCCCAGTCGGCGTCCGGCGGCTGCACGCCCAGGCCGAGGAAGGACAGGCCGGACAGGAACAGCACCGCGAAGATGAAGCGCAGGCCGAGCTCGGACACCAGCGGCGTCAGCGCATTGGGAAGGATCTCGGAGAACACGATCCAGGCGGTCTTCTCGCCGCGCAGGCGCGCCGCCTCGACATAGTCCATCACGTTGATGTCGACCGCCACAGCCCGCGAGAGCCGGAACACCCGCGTCGAATCCAGGATGCCCAGCACCAGCACCAGGATCGTCACGGTGGACGGCAGCACCGACAGCACGACCAGTGCCAGGATCAGCGTCGGGATCGCCATCAGCAAGTCCACGCCACGCGACAGGAACTGGTCGATGCGCCCGCCCGAGACGGCCGCGACAAAGCCCAGGATCGAACCGAGGATGAAGGACAGCGCGGTCGCCGCGCCGGCGATCGTCAGCGTGATGCGGGCGCCGTAGACCATGCGCGAGAACAGGTCCCGCCCGAGGTTGTCGGTGCCCAGCAGCGACTTGTCGGAGGCCGCGGCCCAGACATCGCCGATGACCTTGCCGTTCTCGTATGGCGCGATCCAGGGCGCGAAGACGGCCGTCAGCACGATGGCCAGCGTCAGCACCAGGCCGATCAGTGCGGAGAGGGGAATGCGCCGCCAGTCCATGCCGCCTGCCTTATTTAGGATGCCGCAGCCGCGGGTTGGACAACACGCCGGCGATGTCGGCGATCAGGTTCATGCCGATGTACACGGTGGCGAACACCAGGCCGCAGGCCTGCACCACAGGCACGTCGCGCGTGGCGACATGGTCCACCAGGTACTGGCCCATGCCCGGGTAGACGAAGATCACCTCGACCACGACAACGCCCACGACCAGGAAGGCCAGGTTCAGCATCACGACGTTGATGATCGGCGCCAGCGCGTTGGGCATCGCATGGCGGTAGATGATCTGGAAGCCCGACAGGCCCTTGAGCTCGGCCGTCTCGATGTAGGCCGACTGCATGACGTTCAGGATCGCGGCGCGCGTCATGCGCATCATGTGGGCCAACACCTCGGTCGTCAGCACCGCCACCGGCAGGATCACCGCCGCGAGCCGCTCGGACAGCGGCATGCCGTCGAACACGGTCGACACGCTGGTAACCCACTGCAGCTTCACCGCGAAGAAGTACAGCAGCACATAACCGACGAAGAAGGCCGGCAGGGACGTGGACGCCAGCCCGACGCCGGAGATCAGCCGGTCGATGAAGCCGTTGCGGAAGCGCACCGCGACCAGCCCGAGCAGGATCGCCAGCGGCACCGCGATCACCGCGGCACAGGAGGCCAGGAACAGCGTGTTGGAGAGGCGCTTGGCCAGCGCCCCGGCGATGTCCTGCCCGTTGGACAGCGACTTGCCGAAGTCGCCGGTCAGCGCATTGCTGAACCAGTGCCAGTAGCGGGTGATGGCCGGCTCGCCCAGGCCCATTTCCTTGCGCAGATTGGCCAGGGCCTCCGGCGTGGCGGACTGCCCCAGGATCGCCTGCGCGACGTCGCCCGGCAGCATCTGCGTGCCGGCGAAGATCAGCATGGACACGCCGACCAGCATCAGCACGCCCAGCAGCAGGCGCTGGGCGACCTGCCGCACCAGGGGAGAGGACATCAGCCTGCGGAGCCCGTGCTCAGGCTTCGAGCCAGCACTCGGAGGCGGCCATGCCGCCCATCAGCTCGGCGTTCGGGTTCTTGACCCAGCCGCCGACCTTCGGGCCGGTGGCGTCGATCGTGTCGTTGAACATCGGCACGATCACGCCGCCCTCGTTGTGCACGATCATCGCCATGTCCTGGTACATCTGCTTGCGCTTGGCGGCATTCAGCTCGCCGCGCGCGGCAATCACCATCTTGTCGAAGGCCGGGTTGAAGAAACGGGTGTCGTTCCAGTCGGCGCCGGTGATGTAGGCGGTGGACCACATCTGGTCTTGGACCGCCCGGCCGCCCCAGTAGGAGGTGGAGAAGGGCTGCTTGTTCCAGACGTTGGACCAGTAGCCGTCGCCCGGCTCGCGCTTGACCTCGATCTTGATGCCGGCCTTGGCGCAGGTCGCCTGGTACAGCTGGGCCGCGTCGACGGCACCGGGGAAGGCAACCTCGGACGTGCGCAGAACGATCGGGCTGCCGTCGTGGCCGGACTTCTTGTAGTGGAAGGCGGCCTTGTCCGTGTCGAACGGGCGCTGGGGCAGCGCGGTGAACAGCGGGTAGCTGGCGTTGATCGGGATGTCGTTGCCGACCGAGCCGAAGCCGCGCAGCAGCTTGTCGACCATCTCCTTGCGGTCCATCGCGAACTTCAGCGCCAGGCGCAGGTCGTTGTTGTTGAACGGCGCGGTGTTGCAGTGTGCGATGAACACATAGTGGCCGCGGCCGGAGGCGCTCTGGATCGTGACGCCCGGCGCGCGCTTGATCAGGTCCACCACCTTCGGGTCGACCCGGTTGATGATGTTCACGCGGCCGCTCTGCAGCGCCGCGGTGCGCGCGGTGCTGTCGTTGAGCACGGTCAGCTCGACCTGCTCGGCATGGCCGCGCGTGCTGGCGGCCCAGTAGTTCTTGAAGCGCTCGCCGATCACGCGCACGCCGGGCTCGAAGGTGGTGATCTTGTAGGGGCCGGTGCCGATGGCGGCCTTCGGGTTGTCATTGCCGCCGCCCGGCTGGATCAGCAGGTGGTAGTCGGTCAGCAGGTAGGGGAAGTCAGCGTTGGCGTCCTTCATCGTGAAGATCACGGTGTCGCCGTCGCGGGTGATGGAGTCGACGCCGCGCATGATGCCCAGCGCGCCGGACTTGGTGTTCGGGCCGCTGTGGCGCTGCATCGTGGCGACCACGTCGTCCGGCGTCAGCTCCTTGCCGTTGTGGAACTGCACGCCCTTGCGGATCTTGAACACCCAGGCCTTGGCGTCGGGCGAGGAGCGCCACTCGGTGGCCAGGTAGGGCATCAGCTGGCCGGTCGGGGACAGGCGCACCAGCTCCTCGCCCCACATCCGGTTCACATGGAAGGTGACCTGGTTGGCCGCGAGCGCGGGATCCAGGCTGTCGGTGGCGGCACCCCCCTGCAGGCCGATCTTCAGCGTGCCGCCCTTGCGCGGGCCGGCGGCCTGCGCGGCCGTGGCCAGCAGCGCATTGGCAGCGGCTGCGGACATCCCCAGTGCGGCCGCCCGACCGAGGAAGTCCCGGCGCGAGCTGCGCCCGAGGGCGACCTGTTGGCTGAGGTAGTTCAGTTCCTGCGACATGGATGCGTACTCCTGGTGAACGGATGGGTGGCCGGGGCCACGAGGGTGGGCGACAAAGGAAAGCCGAATTCAGTTTACACGCGCGGCGAAACACCTGTGCATGGGGAAAGTACCATGCGGATCAGGTCGTCTGCCGTCAACAACCTGTCGCTCCAGGTCATTCGACCGGATGCTGCCTGGAAGACGCTCGGCGGACCCGCATACCCCGTTACCGGAGGCTTCCATGCCCAAAGTCGACATCCTCGCCCGCCTCACGCAAGAAACCCGCCAATGCCTGGAGCTCAGCCGTCAGCAGTACGCCAGCTTTCAGCCGCGCTCGACCGACCGCCTGCAGGTGATGCGCGAGGGCTACCGGCATGAGCGGGCCTTCTGGAACAGCGTCGTCGTGGAGCTGCCCGAGGTGCGCAACCTGCAGGTCACCACGACACAAGGCACCGTGCCGGTGCGCCTGTATCGCCCGGCGCCGGCCGGCGCGCTGCTGCCGGTGCTGGTGTTCTCGCACGGCGGCGGCTTCATGCTCGGCGATCTGGATACGCACGACCGCATCTGCCGGCTGCTCGCGCAGCGCAGCGGCTGGGCCGTGCTGGCGATCGACTACACGCTGGCGCCGGAGAAGCAGTTCCCGGTGCAGCCGGACCAGGTCTTCGGCGTGCTGCAGCATGTGGCGGGACAGGGGGCGGCCTGGGGGCTGGACACGCAACGCATCGCGGTCGGCGGTGATTCGGCCGGCGCCCATCTGAGCCTGGTGGCCGCGCTCGATGCCCGGGCAGCCGGTGGCCCGGTGTTGTGCGGCCAGCTGCTTTTTTATGGTGCGTACGGCCTGAAGGACTCCGCGTCCCGCCGGCTGTACGGCTGGGTCGAGCTCGACGGCCTGGGCGACGACGATTCCGCGCAATACCGCGACGCCTACACCGGCAGCCCGAAGGACCGCGACCATCCACGCAACAACCTGCTGAAGTCCGACATGGCGGGCCTGCCGCCGGCCTTCATCGCGGCTGT
>JAEUOX010000430.1 GCA_016790475.1 Rhodoferax sp.
GGGGTGGCGGGCCGCGCAGGCCGCCTACCTGGCCGGCCAGGGGGAGGCGTTCATCTATGACTACCGGGTGCGCCATGCGCTGGGCCACTGGATCTGGATCCACAGTCGGGGCAAGGTCGCCGTGCGGGACGAGGCCGGCCAGCCGGTGCGCATGACCGGCACCTACCTGGACATCACGGCGCGCAAGGAGGCGGAGGCCCGTGTTGCGCGCTCGGAGCAACTGCTGGCACGCATGAGCCGGGTGTCGCGCACCGGCGGCTGGGACCATGACCTGCGCACCGGCCGCAGCATCTGGTCCGACGAGATGTTCCGGATCCGCGAGTTGGACCCACCGAACGTGCCGACGCAGGAGCAGATCATGCAGTCGTTCTCGGAGGAATCCCGCGCGCGGCTGCTGGCTGCGCGGCAGGCCGCCATCGCGCACCAGACACCGTGGGACATGGAGCTGCAGATGACCACGGCCAAGGGGCAGCGCATCTGGGTGCGCTCCCAGGGTGAAGCGGTCGTCGAGAGCGGCGTGACGGTCGGGCTGACCGGCACGCTGAAGAACGTGACCTGGCGCAAGCAGTCCCAGATCGACCTGGCTGCCGCCAACGTGAAACTGGCGGAGCAGGCGATGTCCGACGGCCTCACTCCATCGCGAACCGGCGCCTGTTCGACCAGACGCCGGCGGTGGAATGGACGCGCAGTGCCCGCAGCCAGGCGCCACTGGCGCTGCTGCTGATCGACATCGACCACTTCAAGCGCTACAACGACCACTACGGCCATGCGATGGGCGACGACTGCCTGCGCCGCGTCGCGCAATTGCTGGCGGGCTGCTCGCGGCGCGCCGGGGACCTGGTCAGCCGCTACGGCGGCGAAGAGTTCTCCGTGCTGTTGCCGGGCACCGATCTGTCCAGCGCCACGCGGGTGGCGCAGATCTGCGTCGATGCAGTCCGGGACGCCGGCATCGTGCATGCCGCATCGCCGAGCGGCGGCGTTGTCACCGTCAGCGTGGGGGTGGCCAGCCTGATGGCCCGCGCGGACCAGGCGCCGCTGGTGCTGGTCGAGGCGGCCGATGCGGCCTTGTACGACGCCAAGCGATCGGGCCGCGGCCGGTTCGCGGTGGCGCGGGACGCAGGCGCCTGATCCCGGACAGCCTCTGCGGCCATCCGCCTGATGCGGCTGCATCGGGTGCGCCAGCCGACAACAATCCGGCTGCAGCAATCCGCTGTCTGTCCTTGCGGGAGTCGACCATGAAAGGTTTGGTGTGGGGCGTTGCGGCCCTGTGCGCGCTGTTGTGGAGTGCCGGCATCGCGGTGCTGGCGTCGGTCTCGGACTGGCTCGCCGGATCGGCCGGCCCGGCCCTGGGCGGGCTGCAGGGCATGGCGGGCCTGGCCTTGCCGCCGTGGCTGGATTTCTGGCTCGACCCGTCCTGGCGCAAAGGCCTGTTCGCGCTGATCGCCGCCACGCAGGACGCGCTGGCCTGGGTCACGCCCTGGGTCGGGCCGCTGCTGGAATGGTTGGCGCCGCTGCTGTGGGTGCTGTGGGCCATCGGGATGCTGACGCTGCTGGCATTGGCGGCGGGGAGCCAGTTCCTGATCGGGCGCCTGCGGCCGGCCGACGCGTGAGAGGCCGCCCGCCCGCGGGCGGGTTCAACCGGCCGTTCCCAGCTTCTTCAGCTGGTACAGCACATCCAGCGCCTCCCGCGGGCTCAGCGCGTCCGGGTTGATCGCCGCCAGCGCAGCCTCGGCGGCACTCGGCGCGGGCGCGCTTGCCTCCGGCGGCGGTGCGAAAAGATCCACCTGCGCCTGGCTGGCGGTGGCGCTGCGCTCCAGTGCGTCCAGCGCCTGCTGCGCGTGGTTCAGCACGCCGGAGGGCATGCCGGCCAGCCGGGCCACCTGGATGCCGTAGCTGCGGCTGGCCGGGCCGCTCTGCACCTCGTGCAGGAACACGATGTCGCGGCCGGACTCGGCCGCGCTGACATGCACGTTCACCGCGGCATGGTGCGTGGCAGGGAACTCCGTCAGCTCGAAATAGTGTGTCGCAAACAGCGTGAAGCACTGCGCCTTGTTGTGCAGCCTTGTCGCGATGGCCGAGGCCAGCGCCAGCCCGTCAAAGGTGGACGTGCCGCGGCCGATCTCGTCCATCAGCACCAGCGAATGCGGCGTGGCGGTGTGCAGGATCTGCGCCGCCTCGGTCATCTCCATCATGAAGGTCGACTGCGCATTGGCCAGGTCGTCGGCCGCGCCGATGCGGGTGTGGATCGCGTCGATCGGGCCCAGGCGGCAGCTTTCGGCCGGCACATAGCTGCCCATGGCCGCCAGCAGCACGATGATCGCCACTTGACGCATGTAGGTGGACTTGCCGCCCATGTTCGGCCCGGTGATCACCTGCATGCGCTGGCGGGCATGCAGGCTGGTGTGGTTGGCGATGAAGCTGCCGCTGCTGGTCTCGGCCAGCCGCGCCTGCACCACCGGGTGGCGACCGGCGGTGATCTCGATGCACGGGTCGTTGGCGAATTGCGGTGCGCACCAGTCCAGCGTCAGCGAGCGTTCGCACAAGGCGCCCAGGGCGTCGAGCGTGGCGAGCGCCTGCGCGATCGCCGTCAGCGCCGGCACATGGGGCTGCAGTTCGTCGAGTACCTGTTCATAGAGGAACTTCTCGCGCGCCAGCGCGCGCTCCTGGGCGCTGAGCGCCTTGTCCTCGAAGGCCTTGAGTTCAGGCGTGATGAAGCGCTCGGCGTTCTTCAGCGTCTGGCGGCGCCGGTAGTCGGCAGGCACCTTGTCGGCCTGGCCTTGCGTGACCTCGATGTAGAAACCGTGCACCTTGTTGTACTGCACGCGCAGGTTGGCGATGCCGGTGCGCGCGCGTTCGCGCTGCTCCAGGTCGAGCAGGAACCCATCGCAGTTGTCCTGGATCGCGCGCAACGCGTCGAGCTCGGCGTCGAAGCCGGCTGCGATCACGCCGCCGTCGCGCACCAGGGCGGCAGGGGTTTCCTGGATCGCGGTGCGCAGCAGTTCGGGGCAACCGGCCGGAGCGGTCAACGCATGCCCGAGTTGCACCAGCCAGCCATCGAGGCCGAGCACCAGCGGCGCGAGTTGTGCCGTCTTGTCCAGTGTGACCTGCAAGGCCACCAGTTCGCGGGGACGTACCTGGCGCAGCGCAATGCGTGCGCTGATGCGTTCGATGTCGGTGCTGCCCTTGATGGCAGCGCGCAGTTCCTGCCAGGGCCCGGCGCGCAGCAAGGTGATGGCATCGAGCCGCTGGCCCGCCACGCGGCGGTCGCGCCGGGGTTCGA
>JAEUOX010000416.1 GCA_016790475.1 Rhodoferax sp.
CTCGTCACGCCGGGTTGGCTTGCGATGTTGTTCGTACCCTGCGCCCTGATCGGCCGCCACTGCCAAGGTTTGTTGCTTCATCGGTTTACAACGATTGACGGCACAGTTCCGTTCACCGACTTGTTCAGCATTGCCTTAGACTTCGGCGGAAAGGGAGCCCCGTATGACCACCCATGTGTTGAGCGCCTTTGCGCCCAAGATCACCCGCATGATCCGCGCGGACCATGCCAACCTGCTCGGCATCTTCCACCGCTACACCGCCGATGCGCCGGCGGCGACCCGCCAGGCGCTGGCGGATCGCCTCTGTGTCGGGCTGGAGATCCACATGAAGCTGGAGGAAGAGGTGTTCTATCCGGCGCTGCGCGAGCTGTACCCGGGCGAGGAGGTCATCGCGAAGAGCGCGCCGGAGCACAACCATCTGCACCGTCTCATCGCGCGGCTGCGCCGCATGAGCGCCGAGGACATCGGGTTCGACGGCGCCGTGCTGGAGCTGATGCGCAGCCTGATGCACCACATCGCCGACGAGGAAACCGTGTTGCTGCCTGCCGCCGAGCGCGTGTTGTCCGAGCACCTGGATGAGCTGGGCGGGCGCATGCGCCGGCGCCGCTTCGAGCTGGCCCGCCCGCGGGTCGGCGAGATCGTCTCGGGCGTGGTGCGCTCGACGCCACCGTCGACGCTGGCGATGGTGGCCGGGGCCTTTGGCATCGGCCTGCTGGCTGCGGCGCTGCTGGGCCGGCGCGAAGAATCCGATTAGGAGGCGGGGCTTCGCGGGCGCCCCCCGGGGCGGCCTCAGTGCGCCAGCCGGTTGATCGAGCGCACCAGGCTCTTGAGGTCTTCCACCATGCCGGCGTTGGAATAGCTGTGGGCCTTCACGACGGCCAGGACCACCAGCGTGGCCACCGCCATGGCCAGCACCACGCCGAGAAAGGCCAGCAGCGCGGTCGGCATGCGCTGCAGCAGGTGCTGGAACCGGCGCAGCCCGACGGCGCGCACGCCGTCATTGCGGCACAGCTTGCAGATGTATTGCCCGTAGCGGTTCTTGTGGACTTCGTCCCGGTGCACCCGCACCCGGCAGGCACTGCAGGTGCGCATGTCGGTGGAGGTGTGGACCGAAGCCGGTGCTTGCATGGGTGGTAGGGCGCGGGGCTGGGTTGGCCGCATTATCGCCACGCCGTCCGGCGCCGGCCGCCGGGGTCAGGTCAGGTCCAGGGGCGCGAGTACCCGGGCCGGCAGTCCGCTGGCGCCCGGCACAATCAGCACACCGTCGCCGGAGTCGGTGTTGGCGCCGGTCAGGTCGGCGATCACGAACATGTGCGTGACCCAGACCTCGAAGCTGCCGGCCCGGCCGGCCGCCTGCACCAGCGCCGTTTGCAGTTCGCGCAACTGCTGGGCCCGCGCGTCGATCTGCAGGCCGGTGGGCGAACCCAGTGCGGGCCAGGCCTGCGCGGTACCGAAGGCCAGCGTCGCGGTGTCCATGCAGCGGCACCAGGGGCTGGAGCGCACCCGCGCCGGGCGCAGGCCCTGGCGGGTGAACCATTCGCCCAGCGCCCGGGCCTGCGCGCGCCCGGCGTCGCTGAGGTTGCGCTGCGTGGCGCACTGGCCCAGCAGGAAGCCGGGCGGGTCGAAGGTGCCGGGGGCCAGCGCATGGCGGAACACCGCCACCGCACCGCCCTGGCGCAGCAGCGCGGGCAGGTCCGGGCCGGCTGCGCGCAAAGGCCGCGCGACAAGCCCGGCGCCCAGTCCGCCGAGCAGGGCCTGGCGCCGGGTCAGCACCGGCATCGGGGAGGGCAGGTCGAGGGCGGACGTGGCCGGGATCGTAGAGTGATTGGGGCCAGGTCTGCAGCGCAAGGCGGGAAGGTACACTCGGCCACCACGGTCTTTCCCTTGACCGCGACCGATTTCCGCAGCCTCTGGATGATCACCATGAACCGCTGTTCCCACCCGAAACCGCCGCTCGCCATTGGCCTGGCGCTGCTGCTGGCCGCAGCCGTCCCGCCGGCTGCCGCGCAGTCCGAGCCGGCCCAGAACGCCGTCGCCCAGCCGGTGCAGGTGCAGCCCGCGCCGGGTGTGCGCCAGTTTCCGGCCGCGGCCCGCCGCGCCACGCTGTCCATCTCGACACCGCCGGACATCCTGCTCAATGGCAAGGCCGAGCGGCTGGCCCCGGGCGCCCGCATCCGCAATACCAACAACACGCTGGTGATGTCTGCCTCGCTGGTCGGCACGACCTACATCGTCAATTACGTGCGCGAGAGCCAGGGGCTGATCCGGGATGTCTGGCTGCTGACCGAGGCCGAGGCCGCGGAAAAGCGCAGCGGCATGGAGCCGGAGACGAACTTCACGTTCCAGTCGGACGCCAACAAGCCGCGCACCGACGACGGCAAGACGCCGTACCACCTGCTGCCGTCCTACCCGAAGAACTAGCGCACCCTGCCGGCCGCGCGATGCGGCCTGGCGCCCCCGGCCGGGAGTCCCCGCGCCACGAAAGACCTGCCACCATGAGCAAGAAAGTATTCATCAAGACCTTCGGCTGCCAGATGAACGAGTACGACTCGGACAAGATGGTCGACGTGCTGCGCGCCGCCGAGGGCTACGAGCCTACGCAGGATGTGGATGAGGCCGACCTGATCCTGTTCAACACCTGCTCGGTGCGCGAGAAGGCGCAGGAGAAGGTGTTCTCCGATCTGGGGCGCGTCAAGCACCTGAAGCAGCGCGGCGTGCAGATTGGCGTGGGCGGCTGCGTGGCCAGCCAGGAGGGCGCGGCGATCATCGAGCGCGCGCCGTATGTGGACGTGGTCTTCGGCCCGCAGACGCTGCACCGGCTGCCCGAGCTGCTGCGCCAGCGCCGCGTGCAGGGCCAGCAGCAGGTGGACATCCGCTTTCCGGAGATCGAGAAGTTCGACCACCTGCCACCCGCGCGGGTCGAGGGCGCGACCGCCTTCGTCAGCATCATGGAGGGCTGCTCCAAGTACTGCAGCTATTGCGTGGTGCCCTACACGCGCGGCGAGGAGGTGTCCCGCCCGTTCGAGGATGTGCTGGTCGAGATCGCCGGCTTGGCGGACCAGGGCGTGCGCGAGGTCACGCTGCTCGGGCAGAACGTCAATGCCTGGCGTGCGCCGATGGGCGGCAGCACCGAGGTGGCGGACCTGGCCACGCTGATCGAGTATGTGGCCGAGGTGCCCGGCATCGAGCGCATCCGCTTCACGACCAGCCATCCGAACGAGTTCACGCCGGCGCTGATCGCGGTCTACGGCCGGGTGCCCCAGCTGGTGAGCCACCTGCACCTGCCGGTGCAGCACGGCTCGGACCGCATCCTGATGGCGATGAAGCGCGGCTACACCGCGATGGAGTACAAGTCCACGGTGCGCAAGCTGCGTGCGGTGCGCCCCGGCCTGTCGCTGTCGAGCGATTTCATCGTCGGCTTCCCCGGCGAGACCGAGGACGATTTCGGCCGGATGATGCAGCTGATCGAAGATGTCGGCTTCGACACCTCCTTCAGCTTCATCTTCAGCCCGCGGCCGGGAACGCCGGCCGCCGCGTTGCCGGACGACACGCCGCACGCGGTCAAGCTGGCGCGGCTGCAGCAGCTGCAGGCGGCGGTGGACGCGAACGTGCGCCGCATCAGCGCCAGCCGCCAGGGCACGGTACAGCGGGTGCTGGTCGAGGGCGCCGCGCGCAAGAACGCCGCGGAGCTGTTCGGCCGCACCGAATGCAACCGGCCGGTGGTGTTCGAGGGGCCGGCGCGGCTGATCGGGCAGATGGTGGAGGTGCGCATCACCGAGGCGCCGCAGCGCGGCCTGCGCGGCGAGGTGGTGGTGCGCGAGACGGCCGCCTAGAAGGGCATGCCGGGCAGGCCTTTCATGCCCTTCATGCCGGCCATGCGCTTCATCATCTTCATCATCCCGCCGCCCTTCATCTTCTTCATCATCTCCTGCATCTGCTCGAATTCCTTGAGCATGCGGTTGACCTCCTGCACCTGCACACCGGCGCCCTGGGCGATGCGGCGCTTGCGCGTGGCCTTGATGAGTTCAGGCTTGCGCCGCTCCAGCGGCGTCATGCTGTGGATGATGCCCTGCTTGCGCAGGATGTCGCGCTCGGCGCGGTCCATGTCGACCTGACCGGCCTTGGCTGCCATCGCGGCGGGCAGCTTGTCCATCAGGCTGGACAGGCCACCCATCTGGCGCATCTGCTGGATCTGGGCCAGGAAGTCGTTCAGGTCGAAGCCGGCGCCGCTCTTGACCTTGGCCGCCAGCTGCTGCGCCGCCTGCATGTCGACGCCGGCGCTGACCTGCTCCACCAGTGCCAGGATGTCGCCCATGCCCAGGATGCGGCCCGCATGGCGCTGCGCGTCGAAGACCTCCAGGCCGTCGATCTTCTCGCTGGTGCCGGAGAACTTGATCGGTGCACCGGTCACCTGGCGCACCGACAGCGCCGCGCCGCCGCGGGAGTCGCCGTCGGTCTTGGTCAGGATGATGCCGGTCAGCGGCAGCGCGGCGCTGAAGGCCTTCGCGGTGTTGATCGCGTCCTGGCCCTGCATCGCGTCCACGACGAACAGCGTCTCGACCGGATTCAGCGTGCCGTGCAGCTCCTTGATCTCGCGCATCAGCACCTCGTCGATCGCGAGGCGGCCGGCGGTGTCGACCAGCAGCACATCGAAGTAGTGCCGCTTCGCGTGGTCCAGGGCCGCGCGGCCGATGTCGACCGGCTTCTGGTCGGGGGTGCTGGGGAACCATTCCGCGCCGGCCTGCTGCGTCACGGTCTTGAGCTGCTCGATGGCGGCGGGGCGGTAGACGTCGCCGGAGACGGTGAGCACCTTCTTCTTGCGCTTCTCGATCAGGTACTTGGCCAGCTTGGCGGTGCTGGTCGTCTTGCCCGAACCCTGCAGCCCGGCCATCAGGATCACCGCCGGGGGCTGGGCCGCCAGGTTGATGTCGCTGACGCCTTCGCCCATCGTGGCCGCCAGCTCGCGGTTGACGATGCCGACCAGGGCCTGCCCGGGCGACAGCGAGCCGATCACTTCCTGGCCGAGGGCCTTTTCCTTGACGCGGGCGATGAAGTCGCGCACGACTGGCAGGGCCACGTCGGCCTCCAGCAGGGCCATGCGGACCTCGCGCAGCATGTCGGAGACATTGGATTCCGTGATCCGGGCCTGGCCGCGGATCTCCTTGACCAGGCGCGAGAGTTTGTCGGTGAGGGATGAGGCCATGGTGTTGCGGTGCAGTCGAACCGCTAAACTGTGTCCATGATTCTAGCCAGTGAAGCCCTGCCCGGCCTTAGCCTGAGCCTGATGGTGGCTGTGGGCTACCTGGTGCCGGCCGTGGCGCTGACGCAGCGCGACAACGCCGCGCGCGTCGTCGTGGTGCTGGCCTGGCTGCTGCATGCGGTGCTGCTGTTCAGCGGCTTCTCGGGCGAGACACCCCGCTTCGGCTTTGCCGCCGCGCTGTCCGTCACGGTCTGGCTGATCGCCGCCGTCTACGCCGTCGAGAGCCACTATTACCCGCAGCTGCGTATCCGCTGGACGGTCTGCCTGCTGGGCTCGGTCGTCGTGCTGCTGGCGCAGCTGTTTCCTGGCGCCCACCTGCCGCCCAGCAGTTCGGTGTGGCTGCCGGTGCACTGGGCGCTGGGCATCGCGTCGTATGGCCTGTTCGGTGTGGCGGTCGCCCACGCCTGGTACCTGGGTCGCGCGGAGGAGCGCATGCGCCGCGCGGTTGACCTCGGCCGGGGCATGCCGCTGTTGACGATCGAGCGGCTGACCTTCCGCTTCGTCAACGCCGGTTTCGTGCTGCTGTCGGCCACGCTGCTGGTGGCCTTCGTGTTCAGCGAGTCGCTGTACGGCCGCGGCACCGCCGTGAAGTGGGACCACAAGACCGTCTTCTCGGTGCTCTCCTGGATCACCTTTGCCGCGCTGCTGCTGGGGCGGGCCCGGTTCGGCTGGCGCGGGCCGCGCGCCGCACGGGTGCTCTATGTCGGTGCCGGCCTGCTTCTGCTGGCCTATGTGGGCTCGCGGTTCGTGCTGGAAGTCGTGCTGGGCCGGATCGCATGAAGTTTCTGCTGGTCTTTGCCGTGGTGCTGATCGGCTTCTATGTCTGGCGCTCCAGCCGCGAGGGCCGCCGGGCACCGCCCCCGGCGTCACCCGGCAGCGCGGCGGCGAAGCCGAAGGCCGCGATCGACATGGTGCAGTGCGCCCATTGCGGGATCCACTGCCCGGGCACCGATGCCGTCACCGGCAAGGACGGCCGGCGCTACTGCACGGCTCAGCACCGGCTGGACGCCGAGCACTGACCGGGATCCGGATGTCCCTGCCTGCTGCTCCGTCGTGGCTGGACGCCCGGCCGGCGGCGGGCACGCTGGCGGCTGAAGACGGCCCCGACGAATTCGACCGCCTGTGGCGCGGCTTCATGACCGCCCGCGTGACGCTGGGCCTGGTGCTGCTGCTGTTGCAGACCACGCTGCATGCGCTCGGGCAGGCACCGGACCGGCTGCTGATGTATGTCTGTGGTGTCTACCTGCTGGCCACGCTGGGCACCCGGCTGCTCGGGCGGCCGCGGCGGCTGGGCCGCACCTTCGACCCGCAATGGGTCTGGACGATCGGTGTCGATGTCGCCGCCTTCGGCGCGCTGCAGTTCGTGCAGGGCCAGTCCGGCATCAACTACACGCCGCTGCTCGCGCTGCCGGTGCTGCTGGCCTCGGTGCTGGGCAGCCTGCCGCTGGCCATGGGCACGGCCGCCAGCGTCACGCTGCTGCTGCTGGCCCAGGCCGGTCTGATCTCGCTGCGCCAGGCACCCGACGCGGCGGCCCTGCTCGCGCAGACGGCACTCACCGGGGCGGGCTACTTCGTGATCGCCTTCCTGTCCACGCAGGTGTCCGCGCGGCTGGCCAGCGAGGAGCAGCGCTCGCAGCGCAGCCGGCTGGCGGTGCGCGTGCAGCGCCAGGTGAATGAACTGGTGATCGAGACGCTGAACGACGGCATCCTGGTGATCGACGCTGGCGGGCAGGTCTGGGCCGGCAACCCGGCGGCTGGCCGGCTGCTGGGGCGCGAGCTGGCGTCCGGCGCGCCGGTCAACCTGGCGCAGGAGCCGGGCTGGGGCGAGCTCGCCCGGCTGGTCAGCCTGAGCTTCCAGGCCAACCTGGCCCAGCGCGCATCGATCGTGCTGCGCCATGCCGGCGCCGGCCCGCAGCGGGTGCAGGCCCGCACCCGGATGACCGCCACCGACCCGGATTCGACCGAGCGCCTGTGCGTGGTGTTCCTGCAGGACCAGCGCGAGATCGAGGCCCGGATGCGCACCGAGCGGCTTGTCAGCATGGGGCGGATGTCGACCGCCGTCGCACACGAGATTCGCAATCCGCTGGCGGCGATCGTGCAGGCCAACGCGCTGCTGGACGAGGACATCGCGGATCCGCGGCTCAAGCGGCTGACGACGATGGTGCGCCAGAATGCGCAGCGCCTGGAGTCCATCGTCGACGAGATCCTGGACATCGCGCGGGTCAAGGACCAGCGCACGACGCAGGCGCGCAGCCAGGAGCCGGTCAACGCGCTGGTGGCGCGCATCTGCCATGAGTGGGAGCAGCACGGGGGCGCGGGCACCACGGCGGCGGTCTTCCTGAGCCCGGCCGATCCGCGGGTGGCGTTCGACCAGGAGCACCTGCGCCGCGTGCTGATCAACCTGCTGGACAACGCGCGGCGCTATGCCAGCGGGCGTGCGCAGGCGATCCAGGTCTCCACGCGCACGACGCGGGCCGGCCATGTGGTGCTGGGTGTCTGGAGCGACGGCCAGCCGATGGAGCCCTCGGTCGAGAGGCACATGTTCGAGCCCTTCTTCTCCTCCGAGAGCCGGTCCACCGGGCTGGGGCTCTACATCTGCCGCGAGCTGTGCGAGGGACAGGGGGCGACGATCGGGTTCGAGCGCACGCGCCGCACGATCGATGGCGTGCAGGTCGAGGGCAACGAATTCCTGGTCACGATGGATCCTGGCGGGCGGGACCTCTCCGGTGCGGCGGCATCTGACAGAATACCGCTCGCACCATGAATGCCCGAACGCCCCCGAACGATGTGCAGATCCTCGTCGTGGACGACGAGCCGGATCTGCGCACGCTTTACGAGCTGGCGCTGCTGCGTGAAGGGTATGCGGTCACCAGTGTCGGCAACCTGGAGGACGCGCGCAAGCTGCTGGACCAGCAGCGCTTTGACGTACTGATCACCGACATGCGGCTGCCCGACGGTCTGGGCACCAGCCTGCTGTTGCAGCTGCGCGAGCAGCGCCGCAGCGAGCGCTGCGTGGTCATCACCGCCTACGGCTCGGCCGAGAACGCCGTCGAGTCGCTGAAGACGGGCGCCTTCGACTACCTGACCAAGCCGGTGGACATCCGGCAGTTCCGTGCGGTCGTGGCCTCGGCGGTGCAGGGCTCGCGCGGCGACGGCCTGCCGGGCCGCCGCCATGCCGCGCCCAGCGCGAAACCCCACGACGGCCCGAACCGCCGGCGCACCGATGCACCGCAGGCGGCCGGCGAGGCCGCGCTGCAGCGCCTGGTCGGCAGCTCGCCGGCCATGCGGGCCGTCAAGGAGCGGGTGGCCAAGGTCGCCCGTTCGATGGCGCCGGTGCTGGTGACCGGCGAGTCCGGCACCGGCAAGGAACTGGTCGCCCGCGCGCTGCATGCGAACAGCCACCGCCATGCCGGGCCGCTGATTGCCGTCAACTGCAGCGCGATCCCGGAGAACCTGCTGGAGTCCGAGTTCTTCGGCGTGCGCAAGGGCGCCTTCACCGGTGCCGGCCAGGACCGCGAGGGCTTCTTCCAGGCGGCGCGCGGCGGCAGCCTGTTCCTGGACGAGATCGGGGACCTGCCGCTGGCGATGCAGTCCAAGCTGCTGCGGGCCGTGCAGGAGCGCAGCGTGCGCGCGGTCGGGTCGGCCCAGGAGGAGCCGGTGGACGTGCGCATCATCAGCGCGACGCACCGCGATCTGGCGGCTGACGTGCAGAGCGGCCGCTTCCGCCAGGATCTGTTCTACCGGCTCAATGTCATCGACATCCACATCCCGCCCTTGCGCGAGCGCCTGGACGACCTGCCGGCCCTGTGCGAGAGCCTGCTGCAGCGCATTGCCGAGGAGTCCGGCATCGAGGTGCCGCGGCTGTCGGCCGGCACGCTGGAACAGATCTGCCTCGCACCGCTGAAAGGCAATGTGCGCGAACTCGAGAACCTGCTGCACCGGGCCGTGGCCCTCAGCGAGGGCCGGGACCTGCAGGTGGACGTGCTGTCGGAGCACACGCTGCCGGCCGCGCTGCAGCCGGAGACAACCCGCCCGGCGGAACTCGCACCGTCTTCCGGTGACACGCCCGCGCCGGCCATCCCATCGGACCTGCAGAGCCACCTGGACCGGCAGGAGCGCGAGATCCTGGTGCAGACGCTGCGCGAGACCGGCTTCAACCGCACTGCCGCGGCCGCGCGCCTGGGCCTGAGCCTGCGCCAGATCCGCTACCGGATCGCCCGGCTGCACATCGACGTCCCGGCCGGGCCGGAGGCCTCCGACGACGCGGAATGAGCCGCACGCGGCCTGTGCCGCGGACCGCTTCCGGGAGCGCAGACACGCGCTGTTGCCATTTCGCCGCAGCCGGCGCCCATACACTACCGGTAGTGGCTTGAATTCGACCTTGACCCCATATATAGTGTGCGCTGGCCCGACCGACGCCCTGTCGATTTTCTCCGGAGGCAGCGTCCTCCCACCCTGAACATTCCAACGAAACGCCTGTCACAGACGAGGAAAAGATGCAAATTGTTTTGAACACTCCCGCCACCTACCAGTCGGTCCCCGGCGCGGCTCCGGCGATGGACGCAGGCGGCAGTGCGGCCACGATCCCGCTGAACCAATACCAGATCATCCGCCGCAATGGTGCGGTGGTTCCCTTCGAGCCGAACAAGATCGCCGTGGCCATGATGAAGGCCTTCCTGGCGGTGCATGGCACCCAGGGTGCCGCCTCGGCCAGCGTGCGCGAGGTGGTCGACGGCCTCACGCAGGCCGTGATCCGTGCGCTGGTGCGCTCGCGTCCGGGGGGCGGCACCTTCCATATTGAAGATGTGCAGGACCATGTCGAGCTCGGCCTGATGCGCGGTGGCCACCACGAGATCGCGCGTGCCTATGTGCTGTACCGCGAAAAGCGCGCGCAGGAGCGCGCCCGCAAGCAGGAGGAGCAGGCGCCCAAGGCGCCGGCACTGCATGTGCTGGACGGCGGCAACCGCGTCGTGCTCGACATGGGCTGGCTCAAGAGCCTGATCGATTCCGCCTGCGAAGGCCTGGGTGCGGACATCCGCCCCGAGCCGATCCTGGCCGAGACGCTGCGCAACCTGTACGACGGCGTGCCGATGGACGAGGTCTACAAGGCCTCCGTGCTGGCCGCCCGCACGCTGATCGAGAAAGACCCGGACTACACCTACGCGACGGCCCGTCTGCTGTTCCATACCATCGCCAAGGAGGTGCTCGGCCGCGACGTGCCGCAGTCCCGCATGGGCGAGGCCTATGTCGATTACTTCCCGCAGTTCATCCGCAAGGGCGTCGACAACGAACTGCTCGACGACAAGCTGCTGCAGTTCGACCTGCCGCGGCTGGGTGCGGCGCTCAAGGCCGAGCGCGACATGCAGTTCGATTACCTCGGGCTGCAGACGCTGTATGACCGTTACTTCCTGCATGTCGGCAAGACCCGCATCGAGATGCCGCAGGCCTTCTTCATGCGCGTGGCCATGGGGCTGTCGCTCAACGAGATCGACCGCGAGGCCCGGGCGATCGAGTTCTACGAGATCCTGTCCTCGTTCGACTTCATGTCCAGCACGCCCACGCTGTTCAACAGCGGCACGCTGCGCTCGCAGCTGTCCTCCTGCTACCTGACGACCGTACCCGACGACCTGGACGGCATCTACGAGTCCATCAAGGAGAACGCGCTGCTGTCCAAGTTCGCCGGCGGCCTGGGCAACGACTGGACCCGCGTGCGCGCGCTGGGCTCGCACATCAAGGGCACCAATGGCGAGTCGCAGGGCGTGGTTCCGTTCCTGAAGGTCGTCAACGACACCGCGGTGGCCGTCAACCAGGGCGGCAAGCGCAAGGGCGCGGTCTGTACCTATCTGGAGACCTGGCACCTCGATCTGGAGGAGTTCCTGGAACTGCGCAAGAACACCGGTGACGACCGCCGCCGCGCGCACGACATGAACACCGCGAACTGGATCCCCGACCTGTTCATGCGCCGCGTCATGGAAAAGGGCTCCTGGACGCTGTTCTCGCCCTCCAGCGTGCCGGACCTGCACGACAAGTTCGGCGACGCCTTCGAGCGCGCCTATGTCGCCTACGAGGAGCGTGCAGCCCGCGGCGAGATCAAGCCCAGCCGCACCGTGCCGGCCACCGACCTGTGGCGCAAGATGCTCTCGATGCTGTTCGAGACCGGCCATCCCTGGATCACCTTTAAGGACGCCTGCAACATCCGTTCGCCCCAGCAGCACGTGGGTGTCGTGCATTCGTCGAACCTGTGCACCGAGATCACGCTCAACACCAGCGACACCGAAACCGCGGTCTGCAACCTGGGCTCGGTCAACCTGGTGCGCCACCTGACCGACGACGGCCAGATCGACCATGCCAAGCTGCGCAAGACCGTGGCCACCGCGATGCGCATGCTCGACAACGTCATCGACATCAATTACTACGCCGTCAAGAAGGCCCGTGATTCCAACGTTCGCCACCGCCCGGTGGGCCTGGGCCTGATGGCCTTCCAGGACAGCCTGTACAAGCTGCGTATCCCGTACGCGAGCCAGGAGGCCATCGATTTCGCCGACCGCTCGATGGAGGCGATCTGCTACTACGCCTACTGGGCCTCGACCGATCTGGCCCGGGAGCGCGGCCGCTACTCCAGCTACACCGGTTCGCTGTGGGACCGCGGCATCCTGCCGCTGGACACGCTGGACCTGCTGGCCAAGGAACGCGGCGGCTTTGTCGAGGTGGACCGCTCATCCACGCTGGACTGGGACGCCCTGCGGCGCAAGATCGCGGCCGACGGCATGCGCAATTCCAACTGCGTCGCGATCGCTCCGACCGCCACGATCTCCAACATCATCGGTGTGGATGCCTCGATCGAGCCCTGCTTCGGCAACCTGTCGGTCAAGTCGAACCTGTCCGGCGAGTTCACTGTCATCAACAGCTACCTGGTGCACGACCTCAAGCGCCTGGGTCTGTGGGACGACGTCATGGTGATGGACCTCAAGCACTTCGATGGCTCGCTGCGTCCGATCGACCGGGTGCCGCAGGACATCAAGGCGCTGTACGCCACCGCCTTCGAGATCGAGACACAGTGGCTGGTCGAGGCTGCTGCGCGCCGCCAGAAATGGATCGATCAGGCCCAGTCGCTGAACATCTACATGGCCGGCGCCTCGGGCAAGAAGCTCGACGACACCTACAAGATGGCCTGGGTGCGCGGCCTGAAGACCACCTACTACCTGCGCACGATGTCGGCCACGCACGTCGAGAAATCCACCGTCAGTGCCGGCCGCCTGAACGCGGTCTCCTCCGGCACCGACAACCGGGCCGGCGGCAATGGCATGAGCGCGCTCGAGAAGGCGGCACTTGCCGCGCAGAGCCAGCTGGCCGTCGAGTCGGCGACCGATGTGAAGTTCTGCGGTGTGGACGACCCGACCTGCGAAGCCTGCCAGTGATGCAGGCAGTTGCAGCCACGATGCAATTGAACAACACTCCCTGAGGGCGATGTGAATGAACACTTTTCATTTCTCATCGCTGCTCTGATAATTCGCTGATTGGAAACCTCTATGTTGACCTGGGACGAAGAAGTCAAGCCCACACCGCCAACGCCTTTGCCACGCGGCCCCGCAGCTGGCCGCATGATGGACTCTCCGCCTCTCGCATCGCCCACCCCGCTGCTGCGCACGCTGGACGATGGTGCTCCGCTCCCGAAGCCGGCCACCGGCATCCCGACGCGCCGCGTGCGTGCGGCCGACAAGCGCATCATCAACGGCCAGACCGACGTCAACCAGCTCGTGCCGTTCAAGTACAAGTGGGCCTGGGAAAAGTACCTGGCATCCTGTGCCAACCACTGGATGCCGCAAGAGGTCAACATGACCCGCGACATCGCGCTGTGGAAGGACCCGAACGGCCTGACCGAGGACGAGCGCCGCATCGTCAAGCGCAACCTCGGCTTCTTCGTGACGGCCGATTCGCTGGCCGCCAACAACATCGTGCTGGGCAGCTACCGCCACATCACGGCCCCCGAATGCCGGCAGTTCCTGCTGCGCCAGGCCTTCGAGGAAGCGATCCACACGCACGCCTACCAGTACATCGTCGAGTCGCTCGGGCTCGATGAAGGCGAGATCTTCAGCGCCTACAACGAGATCGAGTCCATCCGCAACAAGGACCAGTTCCTGATCCCGTTCATCGACACGCTGACCGACCCGCACTTCCGGACCGGCACGCTCGAGAACGACCAGAAGCTGTTGAAGTCGCTGATCGTGTTCGCCTGCCTGATGGAAGGCCTGTTCTTCTACGTCGGCTTCACGCAGATCCTGGCGCTGGGCCGACAGAACAAGATGACCGGCGCCGCCGAGCAGTACCAGTACATCCTGCGCGACGAGTCGATGCACTGCAACTTCGGCATCGACCTGATCAACCAGATCAAGCTCGAGAACCCGCTGCTGTGGACCCCCGCCTTCAAGGCCGAGATCCAGGCGCTGTTCACCGAAGCCGTCGAGCTGGAGTACCGCTACGCCGAAGACACCATGCCGCGCGGCGTGCTGGGCATGAACGCGTCGATGTTCAAGGGCTACCTGCGCTACATCGCCAACCGCCGCGCCACCCAGATCGGCCTGGAGCCGCTGTTCCCGAACGAAGAGAACCCGTTCCCCTGGATGAGCGAGATGATCGATCTGAAGAAGGAACGCAATTTCTTCGAAACCCGTGTGATCGAATACCAGTCGGGCGGCGCCCTCTCCTGGGACTGACGACCCGGCGGCAACTCCATGGCTTCACCCTCTTCACAAGCCGGCTTGCGCATCCTCGGATGCGGTGCGGGCTTGTGTCACCCCGTTCATGGTGCTGGGACTCTGCCCAACACCATGAATCACTTCGTGCCGTCCAACACGCATGAAGTGCTCTTTGTTACTTGATCAAGGAGAAAATGATGGCAACTGCAAAAAAACCGGCCGCGAAGAAGGCCGCACCGGCAAAGAAGGCGGCTCCCGCCAAGAAGGCCGCACCGGCGAAGAAGGCTGCTCCGGCTAAGAAGGCCGCACCGGCGAAGAAGGC
>JAEUOX010000419.1 GCA_016790475.1 Rhodoferax sp.
CGGAGCGCCCAACGGGCGCGCAGCGAGTTTGGCGATGCGCCCCGGCCGCGAGCACCGCAGGTTGTCGGCGCGTTCAGCGCCCGACCAAGCCGCCCATGAGCCCCCACCGGGCTGCGCCTGCCGCGACGCGCGCCAACGCCACGGTAGTCAAGACGACGAACGCCAGAGCAGCCCCCGCAGCGAACACCAATGCCAGGTCAACGGGAACCATGCCAAACGGCGCAGACACCAAGGCGCAATACACCATCACAGACCACCGAAAGCCACCCCATGAGCACCTCCCTCGAAGGCAAGCTGGTCGTCGCGATCTCGTCACGGGCGCTGTTCGACTTCGAAGAAGAGAACAGCGTTTTCGAGCAGGGCGACGGCCCGCAGCGCGACAAGGCCTACATGGCGCTGCAACTGGAGCGCCTGGACACGCCGGCCAAGCCGGGCGTGGCGTTCTCGCTGGTGCGCAAGCTGCTGGCGTTCAACCAGCCGGCCGCGGAGGGCCAGCGGGGGGCGTCGCAGCCGGTCGAGGTGGTGATCCTGTCGCGCAACGACCCGGTGTCCGGCATGCGGGTGTTCCGGTCGGCCGCGCACTACGGCCTGTCGATCCAGCGGGGCAGCTTCACCCGGGGCCAGCCGCCGTGGCGCTATCTCAAGCCGCTGCATGCCAACCTGTTCCTGTCGGCGCACCTCAGCGACGTGCGGGCGGCGCTGGATGCCGGTGTGCCCGCCGCCCAGGTCTACCCTCGCTCTGCGCGTGCCAGCGCGGCGCATCCGCACGAGGTGCGCATCGCGTTCGACGGCGACGCGGTGCTCTTCAGTGACGAGGCGGAGCAGGTCTACCAGCGCGAGGGGCTCACGGCGTTCCAGCGCCATGAAACCGAGAAGGCCGCGCAGCCCCTGCTCGCCGGGCCGTTCAAGCCCCTGCTCGCCGCGTTGCACCGACTGCAGCAGGAAGGCACGGCTGCGATGCGCATCCGCACGGCGTTGGTCACCGCACGCAGCGCGCCGGCCCATGAACGGGCCATCCGCACGCTGATGGACTGGAACATCGAGGTCGACGAGGCGATGTTCCTGGGGGGGCTGGCCAAGGGCGAGTTCCTGCGCGAGTTCGAGCCGGATTTCTTCTTCGACGACCAGACCGGCCATATCGAATCCGCCGCCCCGCATGTGCCCTCCGGCCATGTGGCCAGCGGCATCTCCAATCCCTCCCACTGACAGAGAAGGACGCCCCACCATGCTGGTGACCGACAAGCTCGCGAGTTTCCGGGTCTTCGTGCGTCGCGTGCTGCATCTTTCCGCGCCGTACTTCCAGTCCGACCAGAAGTGGAAGGCCCGCGGCCTGTTTGCCGCAATCGTGATCCTCAACCTCGCATCGGTCTACATGGCGGTGCTGTTCAATGACTGGTACGGCCGTTTCTACGACGCGCTGCAGGAGAAGAAGGAGGCGGTGTTCTGGACCGAGATCGGCACCTTCACCTACCTGGCGTTTGCCGCCATCATCGTGGCGGTCTACCGCTTCTACCTGAGGCAACTGCTGGAGATGAACTGGCGCCAGTGGATGACCGCCTATTACATGCGCCGCTGGCTGGAGGGCACGGCCTTCTACCGGATGGAGCTGCAGCGATTCAGCCCGGGCGAGCAGGCCACGCCGGACAACCCGGACCAGCGCATCTCCGAGGACGTCAACGGGTTCACGTCACAGACGGTCGGCCTCAGCATGGGGCTGCTGAACGCCTGCGTCACGCTGGTCAGCTTCGTCGGCATCCTGTGGGGGCTGTCCGGCGGCTTCGCATTCAGCTTCCAGGGAATGCAATACACCATCCCCGGCTTCATGGTGTGGATGGCGGTGCTGTACTGCCTGGTCGGCAGCGTGATCACGCATTACATCGGGCGGCGCCAGATCCGCCTGAACTTCGAGCAGCAGCGCCGCGAGGCCGATTACCGGCACCACATGATGCGGGTGCGTGAATACAGCGAGTCCATCGCGCTGGACCGCGGGCAGCCGGTGGAGCAGGCCCACCTGAACACCCGCTTCCTGTCGGTGCTGGCCAACTACCTGACGCTGATCAAGGCCCAGAAGAACCTCGTCTGGTTCACCTCCTTCTTCGGCCAGGCCGCCGTGATCTTCCCGATGATCGTCGCGGCGCCACGCTTCTTCAGCGGCGCGATCCAGCTGGGCGACCTGATGAAGATCAATTCGGCCTTTGGGCGGGTGCAGGATTCGCTGAGCTGGTTCGTCGACAACTACAGCAGCCTGGCAGCCTGGCGCGCCACCGTGGATCGCCTGACCAGCTTCGATGACGCGATCACGCTGGCCAATGCCGCGAACCCGGCGCTGGTGCAAACCCCGGCCGACGGGCTGGCGGTCGACAGCCTGGACGTGTCGCTGCCCGGCGGCGCGCAGCTGCTCCATGGGGCCACCTTGCGCGCGGCCGCCGGCGACCGCATCCTGCTGCAGGGCCCCTCGGGCAGCGGCAAGTCCACGCTGTTCCGCACGCTGGCCGGCATCTGGCCGCACGCACGCGGGTCCGTCGCGCGCCCGGCCGACAGCATGTTCATTCCGCAGCGGCCCTACTTTCCGAACGGGCCCCTGCGCGAGGCGCTGGC
>JAEUOX010000433.1 GCA_016790475.1 Rhodoferax sp.
CTGTACAAGCTGGACACCTCCAGCGAATCGCACCCCTTCTACACCGGCACCCAGAAGTCCGTCGACAACATGGGCGGCCGCGTCGAGAAGTTCCGCAACCGCTTCGGCAAGACCGCCGTCAAGTAAACCTTGCACCAGCACTGCATCAGGGCAGCCCGGGAAACCGAGCTGCCCTTTGTCATTCAGCGGCCCCGGGACGGCCGCAGCGGGCACTGAAACCATGCAGCGGCCGACACCCGCGATCGTGGCCCAGGCGGCGGTCCGCCGGCTGCCGCGCTGGGCTATGGCACTGTTCTGCCTGGCGTATGCGGTGCCGGGCTTCGTGGGCCGGGCCCCCTGGAAGAGCGCCGACATGGCGTCCTTTGGCTACATGCTCGACATGGCCCGCGGCCGTACCGGCTGGACGGATCCCCGGCTGGTCGGCCTGCCGCCCGAGGCCGACGGCCTGCTCCCCTACTGGCTCGGCGCCGCCTGCATCCGCCTGCTGGACGGCTGGCTGGACCCTGCCGCCGCCGCCCGGCTGCCCTTCTTCCTGCTGCTGGGCCTGGCCATGGTGGCCACCTGGTATGCCGTCTACGAACTGGCCCGCCAACCGCAGGCCCAGCCGGTGGCCTTCGCGTTCGGTGGCGAGGCCCGGCCCGCCGACTACGCGCGTGCCATCGCCGACGGGGGCGTGCTGGCCCTGATCGCCTGCCTGGGCCTGGCGCAACTGGGCCATGAGGCCACGCCCAGCGTGGCGCAATTGGCCTTCATCGCGACCGCCTTCTTCGGACTCGCCGCGCTGGGTTACTGGCGCATCAGCGGCACGCTGGCCGCGGTGGCCGGACTGCTCGGGCTGGCACTCAGCGGTGCGCCTTCGCTGGCCGTGCTGCTGGGCGCCGGCAGCCTGCTGGTGCATGCCGTGGCCGCGCCGGAAGGCCTGTCGGGGGCCAGCCGCTGGCGCGTGCTCGGATCGATCGCGCTGGCCACGCTGGCTGCCGCGACCCTGGCCTCGGTGCTGGACCTGTGGCGCTGGCGTATCCTGCTGCCCAGCGACGCAGGCAGTCGGGACTGGCGCAACCTGGGTCGGCTGCTGCTGTGGTTCACCTGGCCAGCCTGGCCGCTGGCGCTGTGGACGCTGTGGCGCTGGCGCGCGCGCGCTCTGGCCCGGGCGCCGAGCCTGCACATCGTGCTGCCGCTGTGGTTTGTTCTGGTCTGCGTCGGCGCGACGCTGACGACACGGCCCTCGGACCGGGCCCTGCTGCTGGCCCTGCCGGCCCTGGCGACGCTGGCCGCCTTTGCGCTGCCGACGCTGCAGCGCAGCGTCGGTGCCCTGATCGACTGGTTCACGCTGCTGTTCTTCACCGGCTGCGGCGCGATCATCTGGGTGATCTGGATCGGCCTGCAGACCGGCTTCCCGCGCCAGGCCGCCACCAACGCGCTGCGCCAGGCCCCGGAATTCGAAGCCACCTTCTCGCTGCCGGCGTTGCTGGTCGCGCTGCTGGCCACGGTGCTGTGGGGCTGGCTGGTCCGGTGGCGGGTCGGTCGCCACCGCACCGCCCTGTGGAAGAGCCTGGTGCTGCCCGCCGGCGGCGCCGCCCTGTGCTGGCTGCTGCTGATGACGCTGTGGATGCCGCTGCTGGACTATGTGCGCAGCTACCAGAGCGTGGCGCAGAAGATCGTCGCGACGGTCGGCACCACCGGCTGTGTCCAGGAATGGGGCCTCACGCGCGAGCAGGTGGCCGCGATCCAGTACCACGCCGGGTACCGCGTCAGTGCCTCCGGGCCGGCTGTCCGCTGTGACTGGCTGATCCTGAACCCGGACCCGCGGCTGAGCCTGGCGATCCGGCTCGATGATGCGCTGTGGGACCACGTCGCGACGATCCGGCGGCCGTCCGAGAAGGCGGACGACGTGGTGCTGTTCCGCCGGCGCACCGGGTCCTGAGCCAGCTCAATCGGCGGAGACCTTCTCGCGCACCCGCGTCGCCGGAAACCGGATCGCGAACCGGGAGCCCCGCCCCAGCACGCTGTCGATCAGCAGCTGTGCGCCATGACGCTGCGCCACATGCTTGACGATCGCCAGGCCGAGGCCGGTCCCGCCGGTTTCCCGCGAACGGCTGCGGTCCACCCGGTAGAAGCGCTCGGTGATGCGCGGCAGATGCTCCGGCGCGATGCCCGGGCCGGAATCCGACACGCTGAACTCGCCCTGTCCGTCGGGCAGATGGCGCCAGGCGATCTCGACGCGGCCGCCACCGGGCGTGTAGCGCACCGCGTTGTGGACCAGGTTGGCCATCGCGCTGAGCAGCTCCGCCTCGGCGCCCGCCAGCAGGCCGGGCCCCGCCACGTCGCAGCTGATCGCGTGCGGCTCGCTCGACAGCAGGCCCGAGAGGCTGCCTGCCTCCTCGACGCAATGCGCCAGCAGCGTGCGCGTGTCGACCCAGGTATCCAGCGGCGGCGGCGGGCTGCCCTCCAACCGCGACAGCGTCAGCAGGTCATTGACCAGGTTCTGCATGCGGCGCGCCTGCTGGGCCATCAGGTCCAGGTAGCGCTCCCGGTCCGGCGCCTCCAGCGGCAGCGACTGCAGCGTCTCGACAAAGCCGGACAGCACCGTCAGCGGTGTGCGGATCTCGTGCGACACATTCGCGACGAAGTCCCGCCGCATCGCATCGGCCTGCTCCAGCGCGGTGATGTCCCGCGACATCATCAGCCGGCGGCCCTGGCCATAGCGAAACAGCTGCACCGACAGGCGCACCGGCCGGCTGCTGGAGCTGGTCGGGCTGGGGATCACGACGTCATGCGTGTAGTCACCGGCTTCCACATAGCGGACAAAGGCCGGGTCACGGACCAGGTTGCCCAGCAGCTGGTCCTGGTCCCGGCGCGGATCCAGACCGAAATGGCTGGCCGCCATCTGGTTGCACCACTCGATGCGCGAGGCGGCATTCAGCAGCACGATGCCGTTCGGCGAGGCCTGGATCGCCGCCAGGAACTCCTGCAGCCGTGCCTCGCTGTCCTGCAGCGCCTGGTCCCGCTGCCGGAAAGAGCGCTCGATCCGCTGCGCGAGACGCCCCCAGAGGCCGCCGATGCGGATCGGCGACCCGGCGGGGGCATCGCGCAGCCAGGCCAGCAGCCGATGGGATCGCCACAGGTCGATGCTGACCCAGGCCAGGCTGGAAAGCACCAGCCCGCCGAGCGCCCCGTGCAGCGCATAGGCCTTCGGGGCCAGTGCGAAACCCAGCCCGCCGCCGGCGAGCTGGAACAGGAAGAAGCGGACGACGCGCCAGAGCATGAAGGGTCGGACCGTGCCGTGGCGGAACCGGTGCGTGGATCAGTGGGACGGGCGCATCGCCGTCAGGCGGTAGCCCGCGCCGCGCACGGTCTCGACCATGGCACCGGCATCACCCAGCGCCTCGCGCAGGCGCTTGACATGCACGTCGACGGTCCGCTCCTCGATGTAGACATGGTCGCCCCAGACCTTGTCGAGCAGCTGCCCGCGGCTGTGGACGCGCTCGGCATGTTTCATCAGGTAGTGCAGCAGCTTGTACTCGGTCGGCCCGAGCTTGAGCAGCTGGGTGCGGTGCGTCACACGATGCGTCGCGGCGTCGAGCTTCAGCTCGCCGATCTCCACGCTGTCGGCCACCTGCTCGGGCGCGCGCCGGCGCAGCACCGCCCGGATGCGCGCCAGCAGCTCCTGCGTCGAGAACGGCTTCGTGATGTAGTCGTCGGCGCCGGCATCCAGCCCGGCCACCTTGTCCGGCTCGTCGCCGCGCGCGGTGATCATCAGGATCGGCACCGCACGGGTCCGGGGGTCGGCACGCCACTTGCGGGCCAGCGTCAGGCCGCTGTGGCCCGGCAGCATCCAGTCCAGCAGGATGGCGTCGGGCAGCACCTCGGTGATCTCGCGCTGGGCACTGTCGCCATCCGGGGCCCAGATCGGCTGAAAGCCGTTGTGGCGCAGGTTCACCGCCACCAGTTCGGCAATCGCCGGTTCGTCTTCCACCACCAGGATGCGGGGCAACTTTCTCGTCATGCTTCAACCATCGGAGCCGCGGCTCCGTCAACGGACCAGGGTTTCAATTTCATCCAGCGACGCATGCCGAACATCCGCGCCCTTGACCACGTAGATCGTGAACTCCGCAATGTTCTTGGCATGGTCCCCGATGCGCTCGATCGCCTTGGCGACGAACAGCAGATCCAGGCTGGTGGAGATCGTGCGCGGGTCTTCCATCATGTAGGTGACCAGCTTGCGCACGAAGCCGTCGAACTCCCGGTCGATGGCGTCGTCCTCCTTCAGGATCGACAGCGCCATGCCGGCGTCCAGCCGCGCGAAGGCATCCAGCGACTTGCGCAGCAGCGCGGACGCCAGGTCCGCCACCAGGCGCAGCTCGGAGGCCGGCAGCGCCCGGGCCATGCCGCTCTGCACGATCGCACGCACCATGCGGGCGATCTTTTCGGCCTCGTCGCCGGCACGCTCCAGATTGGCCGTGGCCTTGGAGATCGCGATCAGCAGCCGCAGGTCCCGCGCCGTGGGCTGGCGCCGCGCGATGATGGAGGACAGGTCATGGTCGATCTCCACCTCCATCGCGTTCACGCGGGCCTCGGCGTCCATCACCTGCCCGGCAGCCTCGGCGCTGAACTGCGCCAGCGCGTACACCGCGGTGCGGATCTGGGACTCGACCAGCCCGCCCATCTCCATGACCCGCGCCGAGATGGCTGTCAGCTCGGAGTCGAACTGGCTGGAGAGATGCTTGTCGTTCATGGCTGCACTCCTGGTCAGGCCGCTCATCCGAAGCGGCCGGTGATGTAGTCCTCGGTCTCCTTGCGCACCGGCTTGAAGAACATCTGTTCGGTGGAGCCGAACTCCATCAGGTCGCCCAGATACATGTAGGCGGTGTAGTCGCTGCAGCGGGCGGCCTGCTGCATGTTGTGCGTGACGATCACGACGGTGTAGTCGTTCTTCAGCTCGGTGATCAGCTCCTCGATCTTGGCCGTCGAGATCGGATCCAGCGCGGAGCAGGGTTCGTCGAGCAGCAGCACTTCCGGGCGGATCGCGATGCCGCGCGCGATGCACAGGCGCTGCTGCTGTCCGCCTGACAGGCCGGAGCCGCTCTGGTGCAGCTTGTCCTTGACCTCGTCCCACAGCGCCGCCTTGCGCAGGGCCCACTCCACCCGGTCCTCCATGTCGTTGGCGCCCAGGTTCTCGAACAGCTTCACGCCGAACGCGATGTTGTCGAAGATCGACATCGGGAACGGCGTCGGCTTCTGGAACACCATGCCGACCTTGGCGCGCAGCAGCGCGACATCCTTGCGGCTCTTCAGCAGGTCCTCGCCGTCGAGCAGCACATCCCCGACGGCGCGCTGCTCCGGGTACAGCTCGTACATCCGGTTGAAGACGCGCAGCAGCGTGGACTTCCCGCAGCCCGAAGGGCCGATGAAGGCGGTGACCTTCTTCTCGGGGATGTCGAGGTTGATGCCCTTGAGGGCCTTGAACTTCCCGTAGTAGAAGTCCAGATTGCGGACCGAGATCTTGGCGCGTTCCTTGATGGCCGTCGATGCGTGCATGGGGTCAGGTTCTCGATAGGGGTCGGTTTCGGGTGGGCAGGGCCTTCAGCGGCCCCGTGTCACGAAGCGCGCCGCGATGTTCAGCGCCAGCACCGCCAGCGTGATCAGGAACACGCCGGCCCAGGCAAGCTGCTGCCAGTTCTCATAGGGGCTCATCGCGAACTTGAATATCGTCACCGGCAGGCTGGCCATCGGCTCGCTGAGGCTGGACGTCCAGAACTGGTTGTTCAGCGCCGTGAACAGCAAGGGCGCAGTCTCGCCGGCGATGCGCGCCACGGCCAGCATGACGCCGGTCACGACACCGGCACGGGCGGCCTTCAGCGTGATGCTCAGGATCACCTTCCACTTCGGCGCGCCCAGCGCATAGGCCGCTTCGCGCAGGCCGGAGGGGATCAGCTGCAGCATGTTCTCGGTGGTGCGGATCACGATCGGGATCACGATCAGCGCCAGCGCCACCACGCCGGCCCAGCCCGAAAACGACTTGAAGCGGGCCACGACCAGCGCATAGACGAACAGGCCGATCACGATCGAGGGTGCGGAGAGCAGGATGTCGTTGACGAAGCGGGTCGTCACGGCCAGCCAGCCCTTGCTGTCGTACTCCGCCAAATAGACCCCGGCCATCACGCCGATCGGCGTCGCGACCAGCGTCGCCAGCAGCACCATCAGGAAGGAGCCGTACAGCGCATTGGCCAGGCCGCCGGCATCGTTCGGCGGCGGCGTCATCTGCGACAGCGTGGCCCAGGAAAGCCCGCCCAGCCCCAGCCGGGCGGTCTCGAACAGGATCCAGAACAGCCAGAACAGCCCGAAGGCCATCGCCGCCATGGCCAGCCCGATCACGATCCTATCCACGCGCTTGCGTTGCGCGAAGCGCGCCAGGCGCACCGCATCGAGGTCGGCAGCCGCCAGAAGCCGCTCTCCCGTCCCGGCCGTGCTCATGCCCGCGCCCCTTCCGCCTTGCGCAACTGGGCCAGCAGCATCTTGGACAGGCTCAGCACGACGAAGGTGATGAAGAACAGCACCAGCCCCAGGTACATCAGCGCGGCCTGGTGCAGGCCCTGGCCGGCCTCGGCGAACTCGTTGGCCAGCGCGGACGTGATGCTGTTGGCTGCCTGGAACAGGCTCAGCGAATCCAGCTGGTTGAAATTGCCGATCACGAAGGTCACCGCCATCGTCTCGCCGATCGCGCGGCCCAGGCCGAGCATGATGCCGCCGATCACGCCGGCCTTGGTGTAGGGCAGCACCACCTTGGAGACCACCTCCCAGGTGGTCGCGCCCAGGCCGTAGGCGGATTCCTTCAGCAGCGGTGGCGTGACCTCGAAGACGTCCCGCATCACCGACGCGATGAAGGGGATGATCATGATGGCCAGGATGATGCCGGCGGACAGGATGCCGATGCCCACCGGCGGGCCGGAGACCAGCGCCCCAAGGTACGGAATGTCGCCCAGCAGCTTCTGCAGCGGCTGCTGGACCCAGGTCGACAGCACCGGGCTGAACACCAGCAGGCCCCACATGCCGTAGACGATCGACGGCACCGCCGCCAGCAGCTCGATCGCCGTGCCCAGCGGGCGCTTGAGCCAGGCCGGCGACAGCTCGGTAAGGAACAGCGCGATGCCGAAGCTGACCGGCACGGCGATCACCAGCGCGATCAGCGACGTGACCAGCGTGCCGTAGACCATCACCAGGCCGCCGAATTCCTCCTTGACCGGGTCCCACTGCGTGCTGGCCAGGAAGCCCAGCCCGTAACGGTCGATCGCCGGCCAGGCACTGATCGTCAGCGAGACCAGAATCGCCGCCAGCGTGAACAGCGTGAACAGGGCCGCCCCCTTGGCCAGCCAGCCAAAGACACGGTCTGCCATCGGCCCGGAGCGCGCCTGCTTCATGGGGGGTGGACTCTTCATGACATGTCCGCCCTCGTCGATCGACGGGTGCAGGACTCCCTGGTTCGCAGAAAGTGTAGTCGACACACCTGCTCCTGGATCGAATGGAAACAGCGACAACCGCTGCCGGCCTAGCGGGTGGCCACCGGCTTGCCGGCGGCGTCGGTGACCTGCGACCAGGCCTTCTCGATCGCACCGATCACGTTGTCCGGCATCGGCACATAGTCCAGGTCGGCTGCGATCTTGTCGCCGTTCTTGTAGGCCCAGCTGAAGAACTTGAAGGTTTCGGTCGCATTGGCCGGCTTGTCCTGCTTCGTGTTCATGATGATGAAGGTGGCGGTGGAGATCGGCCAGGCGTTCTTGCCCGGCTGGTTGACGATCAGCTGGAAGAAGGACTTGTTCCAGTCCGCGCCCGCGGCCGCCGCCTTGAAGGTCTCGTCGTCCGGCGCCACGAACACGCCGTCCTTGTTCTTCATCAGCGTGTAGGTCATCTTGTTCTGCTTGACATAGGAGTACTCGACATAACCGATCGAGTTCGGCAGGCGGTTCACGAACGCAGCCACGCCCTCGTTGCCCTTGCCGCCGGCGCCGACAGGCCAGTTCACCGCCGTGCCCTCGCCGACCTTGGCCTTCCATTCGGCATGCACCGTGCTCAGGTAGTTCGTGAAGTTGAAGGTGGTGCCGGAGCCGTCCGCACGCCGCACCGGGGCGATCGCCGCATCCGGCAGGGGCAGACCGGGGTTCAATGCCTTGATGGCCGGATCGTCCCATTTGGTGATCTTGCCCAGGTAGATGTCCCCCAGCACCTGGCCATCCAGCTTCATCTGTCCGGGGGCGATGCCCTTGATGTTGACGACCGGCACCGTGCCACCGATCACGGTCGGGAACTGGATCTGGCCCTTCTGGCGCAGCACCTCGTCTGTCTGCGGCATGTCGGAGGCGCCGAAGTCGACGGTCTTGGAGTCGATCTGCTTGATGCCGGCGCCCGAACCCACCGACTGGTAGTTCACCTTGACGCCGGTGGCCTTGTGGTAGTCGGCGGCCCACTTGGCATAGACCGGTGCCGGGAAGCTGGCGCCCGCGCCGGTGATTTCCTGCGCGTGCGCGATGCTGAAGGGGGCGACCAGGGCCCAGGCGGCCAGACCGAGTACTGCGGATTGCACGGGGTGGTTCATGAGGATGTCCTTGGGTTGGAAGTTGGTGTTGCGATCAAGAGGATTGCCGCGACTTTAGGAAGCTTTTGTGACGGTGGCGTGACAGGGCGTCATGCCGCGAGCCTGACTTGGCTGGATCGCCCGGCTCCTGCAGAATGGCACGATGACCGCACATGCTCCCGGGCCCGCCATGCCGCAGGAGGTCGAACTCAAGCTCGCAGTGCCGGTGTCTGATCCGGCGGGCCTGCTGCAGCGGCTGTCACGCCATCCTGTGCTCGCGAGGCGCACGGCCCGGCGCCTGCAGCTGCACAACATCTACCTCGACACGCCGCGACAGGCGCTGCGGCAGGCCGGTGCGGTGCTGCGCCTGCGCCGGGAGACCGGCGCATCGTCGGCACGATGGCTGCAGACGCTCAAGATCAGCCCCCAGCGCCCTGCGGCACTGAGCCGGCGCGGTGAGTGGGAAATGCCGGTGCAGTCCGCGGCGCTGGAGCGCGACGCGCTGCCCCGGGAGGTCTGGTCGGGGCTGGATCCCGCCGGGGATCTGTTCGACCAACTGGCGCCCTGCTTCGAGACAGTCTTCGACCGTGCCTGCTGGCAGGTGCGGCGGCGCGACGGCAGCTGGGTGGAACTCGCCCTGGACATCGGCGAGGTGCGGGCCGGCGGACGGCGTGAGCGGCTGTGCGAGCTGGAGTTCGAACTGCGTGCCGGCCCGCCTGGCGCGCTGTTCCGCCTGGCCCGGGAACTGTCGGGCGCCGTGCCGATGCTGCCGCTGGACGCCAGCAAGTCTGCCCGCGGCTTTGCATTGGCGCAGGGCCCGCTGCCGCGCATCGCGGCACCCGTGACGCTGGCAGACGGCATGCTCCTGGCGGATGCCGCGTATGCCGTGCTGCGGGAGACGTCCGCGCAGTTCACCGGAAACCTCGCCCTGCTGCTGCACCACCGGAACGCCGAGCTGGTGCACCAGGCGCGTGTCGGCTGGCGCCGGATGCGCAGCGCGGTGCAGCTGTTCGGGGCGGCGGCGCAGAACCCCCTGCACGACGCCATCGATGCCTTGCAGCCCCTGTGCCAGGCCCTGGGCGATCTGCGGGACACCGCGGTCACGCGGCACGACGTGCTGGCGCCCCTGCAGGACATGTTCATCGCGGAGGACCCCCGACGCGCAGCCTGCTGGCGCCGTATGCTGGCGCGGCTCGACCGGCTGGAGGCGACGCAGCATGCGGCCTTGCTGGCGTGCCTGCAGCAGCCCGCCATCGGCCGTGCGCTGCTGGATATGACGGCCTGGCTGGAGGACGTTGCGCCGCCGGTCCCCGATGACCCGGGTGCCGCGAGGCAGACCTGTGCGGCGGCCCGGCGCATCGACCGCGACTGGGCGCTGACACGGCTGCGGCGCCTGGAGCGCAAGCTTCTCGCAACCTCGACGGAGGCACTGGGGTCCGACGGAGGCCACCGCCGCCGGATTCTGGCCAAGCGTCTGCGCTATGGCATCGAGTTCCTGCGGCCGCTGCTGCCAAAGCGGTGGTCCCGCAAGGCCTTGCGGCAGGCCGCGCACCTGCAGCGTGCCCTCGGCGATGCACGCGATCTGGCGCAGGCGGTGGCGCTGCTCCACAGCCTGCCGGCCGACACCGCGGTGCGGGAATTTGTCCGGGGCGTCCAGCTTGGCCGCCAGCGAGAGGCGCCGGACTGAATCCGCCTGCGCCATGCCCGCGCCAGCGCTGATGCTATGCTGGCAGCACCTTCGCACCCATGTCCATGCAAAACGGAACGCGCCTCGCCGCCGTCGATCTCGGCTCCAACAGCTTTCGCCTGGAAATCGTCCGGCTCGACCACGGGCAGTTCGAGCGCACCGAGTACCTCAAGGAGACCATCCGCCAGGGTGGTGCGCTGGATGCGGAGCGCAACCTCAGTACCGACGCGATGCAGCGCGGCTGGGACTGCCTGGCGCGCTTCGGCGAGCGTCTGGCCGGCTTCAAGAAAGCACAGGTTCGGGCGGTCGCCACGCAGACGCTGCGGGAGGCCCGCAACCGCGACGAATTCCTGCAGCGTGCCAACGCGGTGCTGGGCTTCCCGATCGACGTCATCTCCGGCCGCGAGGAGGCCCGGCTGATCTACCTCGGCGTCGCCCAAATGCTGCCGCAGTCCGACGAGCGCCGGCTGGTGGCCGACATCGGCGGACGCTCCACCGAACTCATCCTGGGGCAAGGCTTCGAGCCGCGCAAGATGGAGTCCTACCGGGTGGGCAGCATCGCCTGGTCCACCCGCTACTTCCCGGAGGGCCAGTTCACCGCCCGGGCATTCCAGATGGCCGAGGTCGCTGCCAAGGCCGTGCTGGACGAAGCGCTTGAGGCCTACCACCGCGACCGCTGGGACGCGGCCTTTGGCTCAGCCGGCACCATCGGCGCCGTCGGGGACGTTCTCGCCGCCGGCGGCTGGCCGGCCGGCTGCGTGACGCGCGAGGGCCTGGACTGGCTGCTGGAGCGCCTGCTTGAGGCGCAGCAGGCAGACCGCCTGCGCCTGCCTGGCATGAAGGAGGACCGCCGGCCGATCATCGGCGGCGGCGTGGCGATCCTGCGGGCAATCTTTGACCTGCTGCAGATCGACCGGATGGACGCCGCCGCTGGCGGACTGCGCCATGGTCTGCTGTGCGACCTGGCCGGCAGCGGCGAGGACGGGCGCGACGTACGCTCGACCTCGGTGCAGCGCCTGTCCACCAAGTTCAACGCGGACCCGGTGCATGGCAAGCGTGTCGGCCGCGTGGCGCTGGCCCTGTTCCGGCAACTGGCCGAGGCCGGGCCGGCGGATGCCGACACCGAGCGCGACCTGCGCAAGCTGCACTGGGCAGCGGAACTGCACGAGATCGGCTCGCACATCTCCCACAGCGACTACCACAAGCACGGCGCCTACATCCTGGACAACGCGGACGCGATGGGCTTTGCACAGACGGAGCTGCACCGCTTGGGCCTGCTGGTGCTGGGCCAGCGTGGCAAGCTGCGCAAGCTGGAGGCGGACTTCGAGGACACCGTGTTCGTGCAGCAGCTGCTGGCGCTGCGGCTGGCGATCATCCTGTGCCATGCCCGCAGGGAGCCTGATAT
>JAEUOX010000434.1 GCA_016790475.1 Rhodoferax sp.
TCCGCCGCGCGCAGCAGGGCGCGGGCCTTGGCCTCGGTCTCCTTCCATTCGAGCTCCGCAACCGAATCGGCCACGACGCCGGCCGCCGCCTGCACATACAGCATGCCGTCCTTGACGATGCCGGTGCGGATCGCGATGGCCACGTCCATGTCGCCGGCATAACTCAGGTAGCCGCAGGCGCCGCCGTACAGGCCGCGCTTGCTGGGTTCGAGCTGGTCGATCAGCTCCATCGCATGCACCTTCGGCGCACCGGTCAGCGTGCCGGCAGGGAAGGTGGCACGCAGCACGTCCATGCTGCGCATGCCGTCCTGCAGCAGGCCCTCGACGTTGCTGACGATGTGCATCACATGGCTGTAGCGCTCCACCGCGAAGGCCTCGGTGACCCGCACCGTGCCGGTCTTCGCGATGCGGCCGATGTCGTTGCGTGCCAGGTCGATCAGCATCACATGCTCGGCGCGCTCCTTGGGGTCGTTGACCAGCTCGGTCTCGATCGCCTTGTCGCGCTCCGGCGTGGCGCCGCGCGGCCGCGTGCCGGCCAGCGGGCGGATCGTGATCTTCTGGCCTTCGTCGGTATGCTCCTGGCGCACCAGGATCTCCGGGCTGGCTCCGACGACATGGAAATCGCCGAAATGGTAGTAGTACATGTACGGACTTGGATTCAGCGAACGCAGCGCCCGGTACAGCGACAGCGGCGACTCGGTGTAGCGCTTGCGGATGCGCTGGCCGACCTGCACCTGCATGAAGTCCCCGGCCTCGATCAGCCGCTTGGCGCGCTCGACGGCGGCCAGGTAGTCCGCCTTCGGGAACTCCCGCTCCGCCGGGTGGCTCTGGGTCGCCTTGACGACCGGCGCGCTGACCGAGTACTTGAGCTGCTCGCGCAGGCCGCGCAGGCGCTTCTTGGCGTTGCTGTAGGCCTCCGGCTGGGCCGGGTCGGCATAGACGATCAGGTACAGCTTGCCCGACAGGTTGTCGATGACGGCCAGCTCCTCGCACTGCAGCAGCAGGATGTCGGGGCAGCCCAGCGTGTCGGGCGGGCAGGTGCCGACCAGCTTGCGCTCGATGTGGCGCACCGTGTCGTAGCCGAAGTAGCCAGCCAGCCCGCCGCAGAAGCGCGGCAGGCCCGGCCGCAGCGCCACCTTGAAGCGCTGCTGGTAACGCGCGACGAAGTCCAGCGGGTTGCCACGGTCTGTCTCGGTGACGACGCCGTCGGTGACGACCTCGGTCATGGCCTCGTCGCCGAAGCCGCGGGTGCGCAGCAGCGTGCGCGCCGGCAGGCCGATGAAGCTGTAGCGGCCGAAGCGCTCGCCGCCGACGACGGACTCCAGCAGGAAGCTGTAGGCGCCGCCGCCCTTGGCATGCGCCAGCTTCAGGTACAGCGACAGCGGGGTTTCCAGGTCCGCGAAGGCTTCCACCATCAGCGGTATGCGGTTGTAGCCCTGGGAAGTCAGGCTCTTGAATTCAAGTTCGGTAATCACGGCTCGGGCCTTTCGACGCACCGGTCGCCCGCCGTCGCGGACAGGGTGCATGCAGGTTCTCGGGGTGCCCCGGGGGGCGGACGGTGCGTGCGGGTAGCCGGTAAGCCGGCGCCTTGCCGCATGCGGGCCCGCGCGGGGCCCCGTGCCGGAATCAGGCGAAGACGGGTGCCGCGCAGGCAGGCAGGTCAGTCAGCGGACGCCAGGGCCAGGCTCCCCGGTCGCTGCAACCTGTGATGCTGATGCGGTGAATGAACATGCCCGAAGTGTAGCCGACCTAGAATCCGCGCCCGGCGCCGTAGATTTGTGACTGGAAAGGCGAATCCCATGCACTCTTGGACCCCCATTCTGCTGGCCCTGTGCCTGACGCTGTCAGCGACAGCCAGCCCGGCCGCGCCGGTCGAACTGTCCGGCGTGCGGCTCGAGGACAGCATCCAGACTTCCGGCAGCCGTCTGCTGCTCAATGGCGCCGGCATCCGCTACCGCACCGTGTTCAAGGTCTACACGGCCGGCCTGTACCTGAGCCGCAAGGCGTCGACGCCGGAGGAGGTGCTGGCTGCCCCCGGCCCGAAGCGCATGTCGGTGACGATGCTGCGCGAGATCGATTCCGCGGAGCTCGGGCGCCTGTTCGCCCGCGGCGTCGAGGACAACCTGGACAAGGGCAGTTTCGCCCGGATCGTGCCAGGCATCCTGCGCATGGGGCAGATCTTCGCGGAGCACCGCAAGCTCGCCCCCGGCGACAACTTCCTGATCGACTGGATCCCCGGCGTCGGCACGGTGATCACGGTCAAGGGCGTCCCGCAGGGCGAGGCCTTCAAGGAGCCGGAGTTCTTCAACGCGCTGATGATGATCTGGCTCGGCCGCGCACCGGCGGACTGGCGCCTGAAGGAGCAGCTGCTCGGCAAGCCGGTCTGAGGCCGGTCAGGGCGCGGGCGCGCCGGACTGGATCCAGCGCACCAGTTCCGCGTGCTCCATCGGCGCACCGAACAGGTAGCCCTGCCCCTTGCCGCAGCCCAGTGCACGCATCAGATCCGCCTGCCCCTGCGTCTCGATGCCTTCGGCGACGGTCGCCATGCCCAGCGTCTCGGCCACCAGGATCGTGGCCTCGATCAGCACGCGGTGGTAGTCGCTGGTCTGGGCCATGCTGACAAAGGCCCGGTCGATCTTCACGGTGTGGATCGGCAGCTCGTGCAGGCAGGACAGCGAGGAGTAACCGGTGCCGAAGTCGTCCAGCGCCAGCGCCACGCCGAGGGCCTGGATCTCGCCGAGCTTGCTCTGCACCATCTGGTCCTGCGCCGCGAGGCTCTCGGTGATCTCGAGCTGCAGCTGGGCGGCGTCCAGCCCGTGCGCACGCAGCGCGTCCTGGATGCCGGAGACCAGCGCGGGCTCGCGCAGCTGGGCCCGCGACAGGTTGACCGATACGCTGGGTGGCGCCATCGGCCCGAGCTCCGCCTGCAGCTGCGCGAGTTCGGCACAGGCGGTGCGCAGCACATGCTCGCCCAGCCGCCCGATCAGGCCGATGGCCTCCGCCACCGGGATGAACTCCACCGGTGACACCAGGCCGCGCTGCGGGTGGCGCCAGCGCACCAGCGCCTCCATGCCGGTGAGCGTGCGGGTGGCCAGATCAACCAGCGGCTGGTACACGACAAACAGCTCGCCCTTGGCCATCGCCTCGCGCAGGTCGTTCTCCAGCGAGACGTCGTCCCGCACGCGGCGGTGCATCGCCGGCTCGAACATCACATAGCAGCCACGGCCGGTGCGCTTGGCCTCGTACATCGCGATGTCCGCATCCCGCAGCACCGCATCCACGTCATCCACCGCATGCGTCGCGGTCACCACGCCGATGCTGACGCTGGAGTTCACGACATGCTCGCCGATCCGGTAGGGCTCCGCGAGCAGCTCCAGCAGCCGGCTGGCCACGATCTCGGCATCCAGGTCCCCGCGGATGTCGTCCAGCACGACGACGAACTCGTCCCCCCCAATGCGCGCGGCCATCTGGCCGAAGTCGCTGGTGCGCACGAAGGCGTCCCCCGGCCGCAGGCCGTTCTGCAGTCGCCCGGCGATCTGGCGCAGCAGTTCGTCCCCGACGCCATGGCCCAGCGTGTCATTGACCTGCTTGAAGCGGTCGAAGTCCATGAACAGCACCGCGAAGTGGTAGCCGGGCTGCGCGCGGTGGCGCTCCAGCGCCGCGCGGATGCGGTCGGTCACGACCACCCGGTTGGGCAGCAGCGTCAGATCGTCGGTGCGGGCGCTGTCGCGCAGCTTCTGCTCCAGCTGCTTTTGCCGCGTGACGTCGACGAAGCAGGCCACCACGCCCTCGATCGTGCCCGACTCGTCGATCAGCGGCTCGGTGTTGACCATGAACCAGGACACCTCGGTCGGGCTGCGCAGGAAGCCGACGGACTCCCCCCGCAGGCCCTGGCCGGTGCGCAGCGTGCGCTGCACCGGGCGCTCCGCATTGGCATAGTCGCTCATGTCCTCGCGCACCGCGCGGCCGAAGGCCCGCATCGCCTGGTCCAGCGTCCTGCGGTCGGGCAGCGGATCGCCCTCCGCGATGCCCAGCATCTGCCGCCCGGCGTTGTTGATCTCCTGGACATGGCCGCTCTTCGCATACACCAGCACGCCGGTGGGCATGGCCTCGAACAGCGCACGGCGCTGCTGGCGCTGGCGCACCTGCTCGTCGATGTCCGCAGCCACGACGACCCAGCCGGTGACCGTGCCGGCCACGTCGTGCAGCGGCTGCATGTCGATCGACACCCAGGTCTCCCGTCCTCCCTTGGCCCGGACCCGGATGTCGCCACGCAGCGCGCCTTCCGCATCGAGGCGGGCCCGCAGCGTATCCAGGCTGCCGCGGTCCATGCCCTCGACCGCCAGGGCCTCGGCGATCGGCCGTCCGCGGACCTCCGCGAGCCGGAAGCCGGTCATGCGTGTCACGCTGTCGTTGATCCACTCGATGCAGCGCCGGACATCCAGGATCAGCACCGCATTGGACGTGTGTTCGGCCACCAGCGCCAGCCGGCGCACCTCCTCGGCCTGGGCCTGCAGCAAAGCGTGCTGGCGGGCCACGAAGCGCGCTGTCGGCTCGGCGACCGCAAAGGCCAGCAGCACGATCAGCAGGATCACCAGCCCGATCGTGGCCAGCAGCAGCCGCGAGGCCGAGCGCGCATGGGCCTGCTCCGACAGGCGCGCCTGGCGGGACAACTCCCCAGTGGCGGCCAGAAACGGCCCGGCCAGCGCCCGGACCTGTGCGGCGGACCGCGTCAGCTGGGACAGGTCGGCGCTGCGCAGCCCCAGCAGGTGCTCGGCCACGCTCTGGAGGAAGGTCTCCCGCTGGCGCGACCAGGCCTCGGCAGCCTCGCGCACCGCGTGGGCCGAGCGGCCATCTTCCGAGCGCTCGTGTTCCGCCAGCAGCTGCTCCAGCCGCTGGGCCTGCAGGCGCGCCTCGTCCAGGGCCCGCTGCAACTCGTCGGCGGCAGATTTTTCGGCCGCCTGGGCGACCAGCAGGGCCAGCCGCTGGCTGTGCACCCGCTGCGCGCTGGCCAGCGTCTGGACTTCGGCATCGGAGTCGCGCAGGCGCTCCGCCTCCAGCACCTGCCAGCCCTGGACCAGCAGCACCACCGCGATCAGCGCCAGCGCACCGAGCATGGACCAGCGCACCCGCCGCGCTGCGACCGCGTCGATGCGGCGGTCCGGCTCGGCCATGCTCAGGCCAGGGCAGTGCGCATGCGCTGGATCACTGCCGCATAGTCGGGCTGGCCGAAGATCGCACTGCCGGCCACGAAGGTGTCGGCGCCGGCATCCGCGACCCGGCGGATGTTGTCCACCTTGATGCCGCCGTCCACCTCCAGCCGGATGTCCTTGCCCGACGCACGGATGCGCGCGCGGGCGGCCTCCACCTTGCGCAGGGCACTGTCGATGAACCCCTGGCCGCCGAAGCCCGGGTTGACGCTCATGATCAGGATCAGGTCGATGTCGTCGATGATCCAGTCCAGCACGTCCAGCGGCTCGGCCGGATTGAAGACCACCCCGGCCTTGCAGCCGGCCGCACGGATCGCCTGCACGCTGCGGTGCACATGGGTGCTGGCGTCCGGGTGAAAGCTGATCAGGTCGGCCCCCGCCTGCGCGAAGGCCGTGGCCAGCGCATCGACCGGCTGCACCATCAGGTGCACGTCGATCGGGACCGGCGTGCCGGCGGCGGTGCGCGCATGCGACCGGAGCGCCGAGCAGATCATCGGGCCGAAGGTCAGATTGGGCACGTAATGGTTGTCCATCACGTCGAAGTGGATCCAGTCGGCGCCGGCGGCGATCACCTGGCGGACCTCCTCGCCCAGGCGCGCGAAGTCGGCAGACAGCAGGGAGGGGGCGATGCGGTAGGTCATGGTGGTGGGGGTTTCCGGGTGCGGGCAGGTTGCGGCGCATTTTCGCAGGTAGCATCGGGCCATGGCCAAGTACCAGTTCCGCGTAGAGGTGGTTCCCCGTTATCTGCCCGACCAGTCGGCCCCTGCCCAGGGGCACTATGTGTTCGCCTACACCATCACGATCACGAACACCGGGGACGTGGCGGCCCAGCTGATCTCCCGCACCTGGAACGTGAACGATGCCCAGGGACACACCGAGAAGGTCAAGGGCCTGGGCGTCGTGGGGCACCAGCCGCTGCTGCAGCCTGGCGAGAAGTTCGAGTACACCAGCGGTACCCGGCTGCGCACGCCTACCGGCACGATGCACGGCAGCTACTTCTGCGTGGCCGAGGATGGCGAGAAGTTCGAGACCGACATCCCGATGTTCGTGCTCGACGCACTCAGCGAAGACGGCGGCGCCCGCACGCTGCACTGAGCCCGGCCTCCGCCCGATGCGCGACCTGCCGGCGCTGCTGAGCTCCCTGGATCCGGCCGCCAGCCGGGTCGAGCGCCACCTGTGGCTGATGGACCTGCTGCGCTGGATCCGCGGGCCGCAACCCGCGGTGGACGGTGCGCTGGCACGCTTGCGGCTGCTGCTCGACGCACTGCAGGCGGCCCCGCACCACGCGATGCGTCTGCGCCAGTGCTGGCAGGCGTTGCACCAGGAGCTGGACATCGCGGTGCTGCTGGCGGAGTACGGCTTCTCGTCCCGGCACGCATTCGTCAGCGAGTTTGCCGAACGGCTGCGCCAGCGCCTGCTGCCGGCCACTCCGGACACCGCCGACGCCGCCGAGCTGTTTTCGCTGGTGCTGGACGACCCGATCGACGCGCAGTGGCTGGCCGCGCTGGATGCCGATCTGCTGGCGCGCATCGCGGCCGCCCTCGCTCCCGGGGAGCCGGAAGCCCCCGGCGCCGCCTGGCAGGACAGCGTGCTGGAGGCGATCACGATCTGCACGAGCCAGGTCCGGGCCAACGGCTTTGCGCCGGAGCTGCGGCTGCGCATGAGCAGCCAGGCGCGCCAGACCGCACCGTTCCACGCGCTCGCCGCCGACGCGGACGCGCTGCAAGCCAGCCAGCACGCCAACAGCGCCGGCCGCGAGGCCGCGCTGCAGCAGTTCCGCGCCCGGCTGGAGGCCTGCCGCGGCGCCGTGGCGTCGGTCTACGCGCATCTGGACGAGCACGGCATCTCGGTCGGCCTGGTGTTCCGCATCCGCCAGGTACGCGAGCGCATCCTGCGCATCCGCGCGCTGATCGACTGCCTGCAGGAGCCGGCGCCCGGCGTGGCCGCCGCGCGGCTGCTGGCACAGATGGCGGCGCTGCGCCAGGACCGGCGCAGCCTGCGGGCCCTGATCGCGTCCAACTCCTCGATGCTAGCCGCCAAGGTCACCGAGCGCAGCTCGGAGGTCGGCGAGCACTACATCACGCGCGACCGCGCTGCCTACCGGACGATGCTGCGCCAGGCCGCTGGCGGCGGCGCGCTGACCGGCCTGACGACGCTGATGAAGTTCGGCGTGATGGCGCTGGGCCTGTCGGCCTTCTGGAACGGATTCTGGTCGGGTGTGGTGTATGCGGGCAGCTTCGTGCTGATCCAGCTGCTGCACTGGACGCTGGCCACCAAGCAGCCCGCCATGACCGCCCCGGCGATGGCCGCCAAGCTGAAGGACCTGGATGCACCGGACGCGTTGACCAGCTTCGTGGACGAGGTCACCCACCTGGTGCGCTCGCAGGCCGCGGCGGTGCTGGGCAATGTCGGCATCGTGGTGCCGGTGGTCGTTGTGCTGTGCCTGCTGCTGCAGGCGCTCACCGGTCGGCCGCTGCTGGACGCGCAGGGCACCGCCTACGTGCTGCATTCGCTGACACTGGCCGGCCCGAGCGCGCTGTTCGCGGCCATCACCGGCGTGCTGCTGTTCGCATCCAGCATCATCGCCGGCTGGGTGGAGAACTGGTTCGTGTTCAACCGGCTGGACTCCGCGCTGCGCTACAACCCGGCCTTCACGCGCCGCCTTGGTGCGGCGCGTGCCGACCGCTGGGCCCGCTTCCTGCGCCAGAACATCTCCGGCTTTGCGGCCAACATCTCGCTGGGCTTCCTTCTGGGGCTGGTGCCGGCCTTCGCCGGCTTCCTGGGCCTCGGTCTGGAGCTGCGGCACGTCACGCTGTCGGCCGGGCAGCTGGCCGCCGCCGGGGCCTCGATCGGCTGGAGCGTGCTGCGCGAGCCGGCGCTGTGGTGGTGCGTGGCCAGCATTCCGGTGATCGGCGTGCTGAACATCAGCGTGAGCTTCTACTGCGCGTTCCGGTTGGCCCTGCTGTCCCACAACGTCGGCGCACTCGACCGCTCCCGCATCCGCCAGGCGATCTGGCAGCGGCTGCGCCAGCGTCCGCTGGATTTCCTGTGGCCGGTCCGCGAGGCCGCGGCGCCTGCATCGACCCGGGCCTGACGACGATGCAGCCGAGCGGCGAGTTCGACCTGATCGCACGCCACTTCCGGCGCCCGCCGCGCCGCGCCATCGTCGGCATCGGCGATGACTGCGCGGTGCTGCAGCCGTCGCCCGGATGCCGGCTCGCGATCTCGACCGACATGCTGGTGGCCGGCCGGCATTTCTTCCCGGATGCCGATCCGCACTGGCTGGGCCACAAGGCGCTGGCGGTGAACCTCAGCGACCTGGCCGCCTGCGGCGCCCGGCCGCTGGCCTTCACGCTGGCGCTGGCGCTGCCACAGGCCGACGATGCCTGGCTGGCACCTTTCGCGCGCGGCCTGTTCGCGCTGGCGGACGCACACGACTGCGAGCTGATCGGCGGCGACACCACGCGCGGCCCGCTGAACATCTGCATCACGGTGATGGGCGAAGTGCCCGGTCCGGGGCAGCACGGCGGCGCACTGCTGCGTTCCGGCGCCCGGCCGGGCGACGACCTGTATGTCAGCGGCACGCTCGGCGATGCCCGGCTGGCGCTGGACGCGCTGCAGGGCCGGCTGAGCCTGCCGCCCGAACAGCTGGCCCGGGCCCGCCAGCGGCTGGATGCGCCGACGCCGCGCGTCGCGCTGGGACAGGCTCTGCAGGGCCTGGCCAGCGCCGCGATCGACCTGAGCGACGGCCTGCTCGGCGACGTGCAGCACCTGCTGGACGCGTCGGGCGTCGGCGCCGATGTGCATGCCGATGCCGCGCTTTCGCTGCTGGCGCATGGCCGCCAGCCGGGCGATGCCGCGCTGCCCCGGCCGACCCTGCTGGCCTGCGTGCTGTCCGGCGGCGACGACTACGAACTCGCGTTCACCGCCCCGCCCTCGCTCCGGGACGCGGTGCAGGTCGCCGCGCTGCGCAGCGCCACGCCGGTCACGCGCATTGGCAGCATCGCGGCGCGGCCCGGTCTGCAACTGCTGGATGCACAGGGCCGTGTGCTGACTGACCGCTTCCCGTCCTTCGACCACTTTGCCTGAGGGCCTGCCATGGCAACACCTTCGATCACCGAATCCCTGCTGCAGGCGGCCGTCGCCGCGGCGCGCCACAGCCCGAACCGGGTCCGGCATGTCGGTGCGGTGCTGGTCAGCGCCGACGGCCGCACGCAGATCAGCGCCTGCAACACCTTCCCGCGCGGCGTGTTGGACACCGCAGAACGCCATGAAGGCAACGGCCGGCTGGTCTGGATGGAGCATGCGGAGCGCAATGCGATCTTCGCGGCCGCGCGCACCGGCCTGGCCACCGAGGGCGCCACGCTGGCGGCGAGCTTCTTCCCCTGCCTGGACTGCGCCCGCGCGATCGTGCAGGCCGGCATCCGGCACCTGCACACGCTGCCGCCCGCCTACGACGACCCGGTCTGGGGCGCGTCCTTCGGGCCGTCGCGCGCGATCCTCGAGGAAGGCGGCGTGGCGCTGCATTTCTCGCACCAGGACCCGCAGGCCGTGCATGCGGCCACGATGGCGGCGCCCGGCACGCCGCTGCCCTGAATGGCTCAGGGCGGCACGGCGATGTCGCGCACCTTCTCGCGCCGGATCAGGTAGATCCCGCTGCCAATGATGATGGCGCCGCCGACGAGGGTATAGGCGTCGGGCACGATGTGCCAGATCGTGAAGTCCAGCAGGATCGCCCAGGCCAGCGCCGAGTACTCGAAGGGCGCCACCGCCGACGCGTTGCCGTGCCGGAAGGCCTCGGTGATCGCCAGCTGGCCGAGGAAGCCGGTCACGGCCAGCGCCACCAGCAGGCTGCCGTGGGCCGCCTGCACCGGCACCCAGGCCGGCCAGGCCAGCACGCTGGCGCCCACGGCCCACATCGCGGTGGTCCAGAACACCAGCGTCACGGCCGCATCGGTGCGGCTCAGCACGCGGCCGGCGATCGCCGAGATCGCGTAGAACGCCGCCGCCACCAGCACCGCCACCGCGCCCAGCGAGAAGAACGCGTCCTGGTCCGGACGCAGCGCCACCACGACGCCGCACAGCCCCACCGCGATGGCCGCCCAGTGCCGCCCCGAGACGCGCTCCTGCAGCACCGGGATCGCCAGCACGGTGATGATCAGCGGCGAGACGAAGAAGATCGTGTAGGCCTCCGCCAGACCGAGCTCGCGCAGCGAGAAGGAGAACAGCGCCAGCATCGCGATGCCCAGCACGCCGCGCAGCAGATGCAGCGGCCAGCGCACCCGCAGCAGCAGGTGCACCTCGCGGCGCCAGGCCACGTAGAGGCAGACCAGCGGCAGCGAGGTCAGCCCGCGCAGCGCGGCGACCTGCATCGACGGGTAGGAGCCGGACAGCGTCTTGAGCACCGCGTCCATCAGCGAGAAGGAGCCCATCGCCGCCAGCATCGCCAGGATGCTGCGCAGGTTGCCCGTCATCGGCATGCCGCGCGTCCTACTGCGGCCGGCGCTGTTCCAGCCGCAGCCCGACCGCCGTGCGGTTCGCGAAGCCCTTCCAGTAGGTGTGGTCGGCCTTGAAGCTGCCGTTCGCCTCGGCGGACCACTTGCCGTCGCGCGCGTTCTCCAGCAGCTGCAGGTAGGGGTCCATCGCGGCGTCGTTCTTCAGGTAGCGGCCCAGGAAGGCCGTCACGAAGTGCTGCGCGATGTTGTTCATGCGCACGTTGTCCCAGACCGCATCGATGTAGTGCTCGGCCGGCGAGAAGCGCAGCCCTGGCACCATCGCCCAGGTCTCCCGCGGCGCGGGCATCGGCGCGGCCGCATTGTGGTTGGCGTTCTCGAAGGTCAGCAGGTAGCGCTGCGCATTCACGCTGGCCTCGAAGATGTTGCGCACGCCCGGCGCATAACCGGACACGTCGTCCACGCTGCCGGCCACGAAGAACACCGGCGTGCGGATGCCGGCCAGGCCGGCGGCGTCCCAGAAGCCGGCGTTCCAGCCCCAGGGCGCGAACGCCACCGCCGCCTTGATGCGCGGGTCCATCGAGGCGACATAGGCCGGCTGGCCGGCCTGGCGCACCGCCAGGGCCCCGTTGGGGGTGCCCCAGGGGAAGGCCACGCTGGCGGCGGTGAATCCGCCGCCGATCGTGTTGACCACGCCATACCCGCCCATCGAGTAGCCGATCAGCGCGGTCTGGTCGGCATTGACCAGGCCCTGCAGCGTGCCGGACGGGTCCGACGCGCCCAGGCGCGCCATCTCGCGCAGCACGAAGAGCTGGTCCAGCGGACGGTTCAGCAGCGTGCTGCCGAAGGCCGCCTGGTCGTTGTAGGTGCTGTCGGTGTGGTCGATCGAGGCCACCACATAGCCCTTGCTGGCCAGGTTCTCGGCCAGGTGGCTCAGCAGGAAGCGGTTGCCGGGGTAGCCATGCGACACGATCAGCAGCGGGTAGGGGCCGCCGGCGCGCTGGGGTGCCGCGTCGCGCAGCGCGCGGCCGGTCAGCGTGACCTCGGTCTTGCCGTCGCGCGTGAAGACGCGGTACTGGCCGTTGCCGGTCGCGCCGGGTGCGGCCGGGTACCAGACCTCGACCGTCAGCGGACGGTCGTAGGTCGGCATCGGCGCACCCGCCTTGAACTTGACGATGTCCGCCTGGCCGGGATGGACCAGCTGCAGCGTCTTGACGCCCACCGCATGGGTGCCATGGCGCGCCAGTTCCGGTGCATCCGGGCGGATCGTGTCGATCCGGTTGTCCTGCGCCAGCACGATGCCGGCGGTGAAGGCCAGTGCCGCGCAGGCCGCGCGCAGCAATCGGTGAAAAGCCATGTGTCGCCTCTTGGTGGAATTCATTCGGGGCCGCCGGAGCGGAAGGCGCCAAGCATACCCGGGGGCGGGCGACCCGGTGCCCGCAGGGCTGTCGCGGATAATCCCGCGATGCCCGGTTCCGGCGCCCCCCTCTCCCGCCCCACGGTCGGCTTCCTGCTGGCCCACCCGGCGCACTTCATCGCGCTCGGTTTCGGCGCCGGCCTGAGTCCGATCGCCCCCGGCACCGCCGGCACGCTGTGGGCCTGGCTGGCTTTCCTAGTGCTGCAGCTGTGGCTGACACCGCTGCAACTCGCGATCGTCGTGGGCCTGGCGCTGCCGGTCGGCTGGTGGGCCAGCACGGTGACGGCCCGCCACCTGCACATCCTGGACCCGGGCCAGATCGTCTGGGACGAAGTGGCCGCGTTCTGGATCGTGCTGTGGCTGGTGCTGCCGGCCGGGCTGCTGGCCCAGGCCATCGCGTTCGGCCTGTTCCGTTTCTTCGATGCCGTGAAGCCGGGGCCGGTAGGCTGGGCCGACGCGCTGTTCCACGGTGTCGACCCGCAGGGCGACCGGCACGCCTGGACCAAGGCGGGCTTCGGCATCATGCTGGACGATCTGGTGGCGGCCTTTTGCACGCTGCTGGTGATTGCGTTGTGGACGGCCCTGGTGTGACGGACGCGCTGTGCGCCCAGCTCGCGCAGGCGCTGGCCGCCCGGGGATGGTCCCTGGCCACCGCGGAGAGCTGTACGGGCGGCATGATCGCCGCCGCCTGCACCGCGCTCAGCGGCTCCAGCGTGTGGTTCGAGCGCGGCTTCGTGACCTACTCGAATGCCGCCAAATCCGAATGCCTGGACGTGCCGGCGGCGCTGATCGACACGCATGGCGCCGTCAGCGAACCGGTGGCCCGGGCCATGGCGGCCGGCGCCGTGCAACGCTCCCGTGCGCAGGTGGCCGTGGCCGTGACCGGGGTCGCCGGCCCGACCGGCGGCAGTGCGGCCAAGCCGGTCGGCACGGTCTGGTTCGGCTGGTCGGTGCAGGGCGTGGTGCACAGCGAGATGCGGCATTTCCCGGGGGACCGCGCGCAGGTGCGTGCAGCCACCGTGACGCATGCGCTGCAGCGGCTGCTGCAGCTGATCGGCTGAGGCGCTGCGGCCCGCGACTCAGCTGCGCAGGAAGGTCTCGAGCGGACGGCGCGGCGTGTGCTGCTGCTCGGCGCAGTAGCCGATGCGGCAGAACATCTGCACCGTCTCCTGCTCCGCCGGCTGCCCCAGCAGCAGCTGGTGCAGCCGGTCGTACCAGGGCTTCATCTCCGGAAACTCCTGCGGCGCCTGGCTCATCGGGTGCATCTGCAGACCCAGTGCCGTGGCACGCAGCTGCAGGCGCAGGTAGGCCCGGCCGGCCTGCACCTCCGCATGGCGGGTCATGCCGGCCGCGGCATGCCGCGCGGTCGGGGTGGACAGCCACACGAATCCCATCGCCGTGCGGCTGTGGCCGCTGAAGCGGGCCATCACCTGGTCGAAGGCGGTGCTGCCCTCGGCCGGCGGCTGGCTGCGGTCGTACAGACCCACCGCACTGGCCAGGCGCAGCATCGGGCTGTTGATGCTGATGCCGTCGCGGTGGCGCGCAATCTCCTGCGGGCCGACCCGGGTGAGCTGCGCACTCTCCATCACGGTGCGCGGCGTGCGCAGCTCCACGCGGGCGGACTCCTCGCACAGCTGGCGCAGCGCCTGCAGCCGCGCCGGTTCCAGCGTCGCACCGAAGCGCACGCCCGGATCCACCAGGCCGCTCTGCAACGCTTGGATGGCCTGTGGCAGGACCGGCCGGCTGGTGTCGTAGTCCACCTTGGCAGTGTGGCGGCGCAGCAGGAACGGGAACAGGGGGTCGCGGGCGTCGCCGGACTCGGGCCGGGTCCAGGTGATGCGGGCCACCGGGCGGTCGTCCACCGCACGCGGCGCGAAAGCGCCCTGCGGGAACATCTCCACCCGGGCCTGCTGGCCGCGCTGCGCCAGCGCCATCACCAGCGCCTCCAGGAAGGTGCCCTGGCTCACCAGGATCTGGCGGAACCAGGGGTCGGTCATCGGCAGCAGCCGCTCGCGGTCCACCCGCAGGAGGATGGTGTCGGGCTCGCGCAGGTCGACCAGCCAGGGCTGCCGGTTGTGGGAGTTCGGCGCCAGGATCGCATGCGCGACCGCCCAGCGGCGCAGTTCGGCATCCGCCGGCGGCCCGCGCCAGGCCTCCAGCGCCTCGGACGGAAAGGCGTCAGAGCAGCCCCCCAGCCCGGCCGTCCCGGCCGCGGCCAGCACGCCGCCACCGGCCAGCCGGATGAAGCCTCGTCGGGTCGGCGCAACACCGGAGGGCGGCGGCGTGGTGGGCTGCAGGGCACGGGGTGGTGTTTGTTCCATGCGGCTATTGTCGAAAGCGGCCCGCCCCACCACAATGGCCGGAATTGGCAAGCCAGAATTTCAATAATGCATACCTGCCTGCGGCCGCAGCCTGCGGTCCGCTGCCGCGCCCCTGCGGCGCCCGGCGGCCGTCCGGCCTCCGTCCTCTGCCCGCCTGAACCACCCGCCCCATGCACCCGCACGCCCAGACCCTGAACCGCTTCTACCAGTCCTTCGCCGCGCTCGACCCGCGCGGCATGGCCCCCTGCTACGCACCGCAGGTGCGCTTCCGCGACCCGGTGTTCTCGCTGAACGGGCGCGACGAGGTCATGGGCATGTGGCGCATGCTGTGCGACGCAGTCCGCACGCAGGGACGCGCCGACTGGAAGCTGGAGTACAGCGGCATCACGGCCGACGACAACGGCGGGCAGGCGCACTGGGACGCGCAGTACCGCTTCAGTGCCACCGGCCGCCTGGTGCTGAACCGGATCGACGCGCAGATGCGCTTCGACCCGGACGGCCTGATCATCGAGCACGAGGACCGGTTCGACTTCTGGCTCTGGTCGCGCCAGGCCCTGGGCACACCGGGGCTGCTGTTGGGCTGGACCCCGCTGCTGCGCCGCCAGGTCCAGGCCCGCGCCAAGGCCGGTCTGCGCCGCTACCTGGCCCAGGGCGGCCCGTCCGGCGCCACCTGAACCGCATCACCCCGGAGGACGCGCCGATGTTCCACACGCTGAACCAGTGGTACCCGATCCGCTACACCGTCTTCGGCCTGTGCGTGCTCAGCCTGGCGGCGGCCCTGCTGCAATGGGTCCAGGCCGGCGTCGGACTGCCCTGGGTGCTGCTGGCGCTGGCGCTGGTCGCGGTGGGCGTGCACGACGTGGTGCAGGCGCGCCGCTCGATCCTGCGCAACTACCCGGTCATCGGGCATCTGCGCTTCATGCTGGAGTACGTGCGCCCGGAGATCCGGCAGTACTTCCTGGAGAACGACACCGAGGCCATGCCGTTCTCGCGCGCGCAGCGCTCGCTGGTCTACCAGCGCGCCAAGGGCGACTCCGACAAGCGGCCCTTCGGCACCCAGCTCGACGTGCATGCGCAGGGCTACGAGTGGATGAACCACTCGATGGTGCCCACCATGGTGGCCTCGCACGATTTCCGCGTCTGGATTGGCGGCACGCCGGACACGGTGGCGCTGCTCGGCGAGGACACCGACCAGTGCACGCAGCCCTACCACGCCAGCGTGTTCAACATCTCGGCGATGAGCTTCGGCTCGCTCAGCGCCAACGCGATCAAGTCCCTGAATGCCGGTGCGCGCAAGGGTGGCTTCGCCCACGATACCGGCGAGGGCTCGATCTCGGTGCACCACCGTGCGCACGGCGGCGACCTGATCTGGGAGATCGGCTCGGGCTACTTTGGCTGCCGCAACGAGGACGGCAGCTTCAACGCGGAGCGCTTTGCCGAGAACGCGCGGGACCCGCAGGTGAAGATGGTCGAGATCAAGCTCAGCCAGGGCGCCAAGCCGGGCCATGGCGGCGTGCTGCCGGGCCCGAAGGTCACGCCGGAGATCGCTGCGGCGCGCGGCGTGCCAGTCGGTGTCGACTGCATCTCGCCGGCCGCCCACAGCGCTTTCGGCACGCCGCTGGAGATGATGCACTTCATCGTGCGCCTGCGCCGGCTCTCCGGCGGCAAGCCGGTGGGGTTCAAGCTGTGCATCGGCCACCCGTGGGAATGGTTCGCGATCGTCAAGGCGATGCTGGCCACCGGCATCACGCCGGACTTCATCGTCGTGGACGGTGCGGAGGGCGGCACCGGCGCGGCACCGCTGGAGTTCACGAACCATGTCGGCTCGCCATTGCAGGAGGGCCTGCTGCTGGTGCACAACACGCTGCGTGGCGTGGGCCTGCGCAACCGCATCCGGATCGGCTGCGCCGGCAAGGTCGTCAGCGCCTTCGACATCGCGCGGATGATGGCGCTGGGCGCCGACTGGTGCAACAGCGCGCGCGGCTTCATGTTCGCGCTGGGCTGCCTGCAGGCCCAGAACTGCCATACCGGCGAATGCCCGACCGGCGTGGCCACGCAGGATCCGCTGCGCCAGCAGTCACTGGTGGTGGCCGACAAGACGCAGCGCGTGTACAGCTTTCACCACCTGACGCTGCACGCGCTGAAGGAGCTGGTGCAGGCCGCCGGCCTGACGCACCCGTCGGACATCACCGCGCACCACATCGTGCGCCGCACCAGCGACCAGAAGGTGAAGTCGCTCGCGCAGTCGATCCTGACGCAACTGCCCGACGGCGCGTTGCTGCAGCCCGACCTGCGCGGCCTGCCGCTGATCTACCAGCAGTCCTGGCCGCAGGCCAGCGCGCAGAGTTTCCAGCTGCAGCCGGTCTGAGCGGCGGGGCAGACGGTTCAGTCGCTGGCGTCCGGCCGGTCCTGCAGCCAGCAGGCCATGCCGCGCAAACCCGCGTCGGGTCCCAGACGCGCCGCGTCGACGGGGACCCGGAATCGCGCCGGCAGCGCCAGCATGGCCCGCTGGACCCCCTGCAGGAAGCGCGGGTGCAAGCCCAGCCCACCGCCCAGCAGCACGCCGTGCAGATCCAGCAATGCATGGGCATCCGCGATCGCCTCCGCCACGGCACGGGTCGCCCGGTCGAGCCAGTCCTGCACGGCCGGATGGTCCTGATGCGGCGCAGCCATCCAGGCACGTGCGGAGCGCAGGCCCAGCCCCAGCGCAGCCAGATCGCGAGCCATGGCGCTGCCGGACGCGCGCCACTCCAGGCAGTCTCCGCGCCCGCAACTGCAGGCGCTCCCCGGCGCCTGGCCCCCGCCGGCCGCCCGTGCACCGCCATGACCGAGATGACCGGCCAGGCCGGTGGAGCCACTGCGCAGGCGTCCGTCCAGAACGATGCCGGCCCCGATGCCGGTGGACACGGTGACGAACAGGAGGTCTGCCGGCGCATCCGCACGCGCGCGATACTCACCCCAGGCGGCAGCCTGCGCGTCGTTGAGCAGCCACGCGGGAACGCCCAGCAGCTGCTCCAGGTGCTCCGCCAATGGCAGACCGTCCCAGCCGCCGATCATCTGGCGGTTGAGCACACCGACCCGCCGGCCATCGGTGACACCGGTGACGGCGGCGCCCACGCACTGCACCGGCGGCCCGCCTGACAGCATCCTCGCCAGCTGCTCCAGCAAGGCCGGTGCATCCCCGGCCGTCGGTTCTTCGCGCCGCTGCAGCAGCAACCCGCCCTGCCACCAGGCGGCGGCGGTCTTGGTGCCGCCGATGTCCAGCGTCAGACAGTCCATCTAGCGAGGGCGCAGGGCCTGCACGAACCACTGCGTGATGTGTTCGACGCGGGTGATGGCGGAACCGATCGTCACGCACAAGGCGCCACTGTCGAGTGCTTCGGCAGCCTGCTGCGGCGTGCGGATGCGGCCTTCGGCCACGACCCGCACCCCCTGCAGGGCCAGCGCACGGATCAGGCCGAAGTCGGGCGGTGCATCTTCCGCCACCGCCGTGTCGGCGGTATAGCCGCTCAGGGTAGTACCCACCAGTTCGCAACCGGCCTGCCAGGCCTGCAGTCCGTCGGCCAGGGTGGCGCAATCAGCCATGGCACCCACGCCGCAGGCATGCGCGGCATCCGCAAGCGCCGGCACGGTGCTCGGGCGCGTTCGCTGCGTGGCATCGAAGGCGACGACGGCTGCGCCCGCCGCGGCCAGCGCCCGGACATCCTCGGCGACCGGCGTGATGAACACCGGAGAACCGGGAACCGGGCGCTTGACAATGCCCACCACCGGGATGGCCAGGCTGCGCGCCACGAGCGCCACCCGCTGCACACCTTCGATCCGCACGGCGCTGGCGCCGGAGGCCGCCGCAGCCTGCGCCATCGCCAGCACGATGTCGTCCCGGTCCAGCGGTCCGGCCACGACAGGTTGGCACGACACGATCAGGCCGCGGGACCAGACGCCTTCCCAGTCGCTCGTGCGCATGCGTCTCAGGCAGCCAGCAGGCCGTGCGCGACGAGGTGCTGACGCACCCGTTCCACGGCAGCCGGTGGCAGCGGGCGATTGGGCCGGGCCATGTGGTGGCTGCGCGCCAGGCCCATCAGCTTCAGCGCCGTCTTGAAGCTGCCCACGCCGGAGGCGCCGGCACTCAGGTCCTGCGCCGCAAAGAACACCATCTGGAACAGGCTGATCAGGCGCTCCTGCTCGGCGCGTGCCTCGGACCACCGGCCCGCACGGGCATGGTCATACAGGCGCACATAGCCCCGCGGATCCACGTTCGCCAGGCCGGGCACGATGCCGTGGGCGCCACCCAGCAGGGCCGCATCGCAGACGATCTCGGAGCCGGTGAAAAGTGCGAAGTCCGGCAGGTCCGCCAAATCCCGCAGCAGCATGCGGAAGTTGCCTTCGTCGCCGCTGCTGTCCTTCAGGGCCACCACGACGTTTTCGCGGGCCAGCGTGTTCACCGTGTCCCGCGCCAGCTTGATGTTGACACACACCGGGATGTCGTAGGCGATGACCGGCAGATCGACCGCGTCGCGCACGTAGCGGAAATGGTCCTGCGTCTCGGCCTGGTTGGTACGGGTGTAGTACGGCGCCGTCAGCACCAGCGCCTGTGCGCCCAGTGCGCGCGCCTGGCGGCCGTGGGCGATGCAGTGGTCGGTGGTGGCATCCATCACGCCGGCCACCACCGGCACGCGGCCCTGCGCAACCTCCACCGCGATGCGGACCACTTCCGCACGCTGGGCGGCCGTCAGGAACACGCACTCGCTGGTGGACCCCAGCACGAACAGCCCATGCACGCCACCGTCCAGCAGGTGGCGCAGCACCCGGCGCAGGCTGTCCGGATCGATCTGCCCTTGCGGGTCGTACGGCGTGGCAACCGGCGGGACGATGCCGTGCAGGTGAAGCGGTGGAGTCATGGGAGTCAAGGAAGGTCAGGACATGAACAACTGGGGCAGCGCTGTCACGATGGGTGGGTACAGGATCATCGCCAGCAGCACCAGGACAAGGGGAATGAGCCAGGGCATCGTGGCACGGATCAGTCGATGCATCTCGACGCCATGGCTCTTGGAAACGACGAACAGGATCATGCCCATCGGCGGCGTGAGCGTACCGATCATCAGCGTGAAGATGATCACGACGCCGAAGTAGACCGGATCGATCTGCATGGCCTGGGCCAGCGGAATGAACGAGGGCACCAGCACCAGCAGCAGCGCCAGTACCTCGATGAAGCAGCCCAGGATCAGCAACAGCGCGCACACGGCGAAGACGAACTCCGTCGGCGTGCTGGCCACCGACATCAGCAGACCCGCGATCTGCTCCGGCGCCTTCTCACGTGCCATCACGATCCCCATCATCGACACGCCGCCGATGATCAGCGCGATCGTGGAGGACATCACGGCGGTCTCGTAGATCGCGTCCCAGAGCTTGCGCCAGGTGAGCTCGCGGTAGAACAGCAGATCGATCAGGATCGCGTAGAGCACCGTGACCGCCGCCGCCTCGGTGGGCGAGAACACGCCGCTGAAGATGCCGCCGATGATGACCACGGGTGTCATCAGGGCCGGGAACGATCGGATGAAGGTGCCGCGGACCTCTGCCATCGTGGCGCGCGGATGGACCGGCAACTGCACCCGACCGGCAACGATGTACAGCATGACCATCATGGCCAGCGTGCACAGCACACCCGGCACGATGCCCCCGAGAAACAGGCCGCCGATCGACGCGCCCGACACGACGCCGTACACGACCATCGGGATGCTCGGCGGCACCAGCGGCCCCAGGATGGAGGAGACCGCGGTCAGCGCCGCAGCCAGGTCGTGCGGATACCCGGCCTTCTGCATCGCCTCGGCTTCGATCTTGCCCAGGCCACCCGCGTCGGCCACCGCGGAACCGGACATGCCGGAGAAGAACAGGCTGGCCAGGATGTTCACATGGCCCAGCCCGCCGCGGACATGCCCGACCAGCGCGGTCGCGAAGCCGAACAGGTTGCGCGTGATGCTCGATGAATTGAAGATGCTGGCGGCCAGGATGAACAGTGGCACCGCGATGATCGGAAAGCTGTTGAGTCCGTCCACCACGCGCTGCGCGGCGAAGTTGATGCCGATGCCGGTGTACAGGAAGTAGCCGATCGAGACCACGAACATGGCCACGGCGATCGGGATGCCGATGAAGATCAGCAGCATCCAGGTGCCGATGAACACCAGGAAGGTCATGCCGGCTCCCCTAACGGGGGCTGTCGGCGGCCCGCCACCCGCAGGAACAGCCGCAGCGCCCACAGCACGGCACCCACCGGGAGCGCCGCGTACAGCACCGCATCGGACATGTACAGCGTGACGGACTCGTCGTTCCAGGTGCGCAGAACGCCCTTGCCACCCAGCCAGGCCATGTAGAGCGCGAGCACGCCGGTGCCGGCGTCGATCACGGCATACACGGCCCGCCGCAGACGGGCGGTCCACAGCGCAGGCAGCATTTCCATGCGCAGGTGCTGCTGCATCCGCTCGGCCTCCGCCACGCCCAGCATCGCCAGCCAGACCCAGATCCAGCGGATCAGTTCCTCGGTCCAGACCTGTCCGGCGAGGAACCCGAGCCGGCTGGCGATCTGGAACAGGATCAGCGCCATCATCAGCGCCAGCAGCGCAGCGCTGACGATGCCCTCCGCGGAATAGCGACCCGGCGTCATGGAAGGCTCCCTCGCTGGCACTGGTTCACCTGGTCGCCATGATGCGCTGGATCTCTCCGGCGCCGAGCTCGGCCTCGAGCGTGTCGTAGTAGGGCTTCATCGCGGCACGGAACGGCGCCGTGTCCACCGTGGTCACGCCCAGGCCCTTGGACTTGAAGAAGGCCACGAGCTCGGCCTCGCGGGCCATCACGCCGGCCGTGGCGACCTTGCCGCCGGCGACGATCGCGTCCTCCAGCCACTGCTTCTGCTGCGGGTTGAGCTTCTTGAGCGCCTTGTCGCCCACCAGGATCGCCGAGCTGGCGATGAAGTGGCCGGTCAGCGCGATGTGCTTCTGCACCTCGTAGACCTTGGTGGCCTCGATGGTGGGCAACGGGTTCTCCTGGGCATCCACCTGCTTGGTCTGCAGCGCCAGGTAGAGCTCGGCGAAGGCGACCGGCGCCGGCGTGGCACCCACCGCACTGGCGTAGGCAATCAGGAAGGGCACGTTGGGCGTGCGCATCTTCAGGCCCTTCAGGTCGGCCATCGAGTTGATCGGCTTGTTGGCGGTGGTGTGGCGGGTGCCTTCGTACCAGACGTCCATCAGGTGCATGCCCTTCTCGCGGAACTTGGCATCCATGCGCTGCCCGTAGGGGCCCTTCACGACGGCCTTCAGATGGTCGTAGCTGGAGACCACGTAGGGCGCACCGATCAGCTTGAGCTCGGGAATGATGTAGCTCATGTCCGGGTAGCCGGTCATCGCGATATCCAGATCGCCCGCCTGCGCCTGGCCCACCATGGCCTTGAAGTCGCCCAGCTGCGCGCCAGGGAAGGTCTTGATGCTCATGCTGCCCTTGGAGTTCTCCTCCAGCTTGCGCTTGACCTCCAGGATGCCCTTGTAGACCACATGGGTCTCGGGCAGCTGGGTGCCGAAGCTCAGCGTCAGCGTCTGCGCCATGGCTGACACGGAAGCGCACAGCGTCAATCCGGCAGCGAGTGATTTCCACAGTTTCATCGGGTGTCTCCTCAAGTTGGAAAGGGCCTACGGGTGCGGGGTCACGGGGATAGGGAAGACGGGTCCGCCAGCACCTCTTCGGGCGGACCATCGGTGTCCAGGGAACGCAGCCGCCTGGAGATCTCGTCGAAATGCTGGCGATGGGCCTGCTCCAGCGCCTGCACATCACCGGACTCCAGCATGTCGACCACCCGCAGGTGGTCCAGCGCGGTGGCGCGTTGCGCCGCCTGATCGGGCGCAGGCAGGCGGTCGGCCAGGCGGGTGAATACCTGCCAGAACAGGTCCACCAGGCTCAGCAGGAAGGCGTTTCCCAGGCAGCGGAACAGTGCTGCATGGAACGCACGGTCCTCCTCGGCGAAGCTCTCGCCGCGCTCGCTGCGCTCGAGCATGCGCCGCGCCAGCTGGCGCAGCGCGGCCACGTCCGCCGGGCCGACGCGCTGCGCGATCTGCGCCACCATGCCGACCTCCAGCGCGGCGCGCACCTCGAGCAGTTCGCGCAGGCTGGCGCCCTGCGCGGCAATGGAGTAGGGCAGGTTGTGGACGATCGGGTCGAATGAGAAGTGCGCCACGAACACGCCTTCGCCATGCCGGGTGCGGATGATGCCCAGGGATTCGAGCGCCTTGAGGCCCTCGCGCAGCGAGGCGCGGGACATGCCCAGTTCCTGGCACAACGTGGCCTCCGAGGGCAGCGGGTCACCACCCGCCAGCCGGTGCGCCTCGATGTAGCGCTTCACTTCGGTGGCGGCGAGCTTGTAGGCAGGCTGACGGCTGGAAGTCTTCACGGGCGATGGAAGCAGAATGCGCAGAGTTCAGATGTCAGACAAGTACTAGCATTATTGGCAGCACCCGGGCCGGCGCCCATGGTGTTTTCCCTGAGGAGGACCGATGACCGCACCTGCACTCGACCTGCCGCGTGGCCTGTGGGGCACCATCCTGCTGCCGGTCGACGCCCGCGACCAGATCGATTGGTCCGCCCTGTCCGACGAGCTGGACCTGCTGGTGCACAGCGGACTGCACGGCATCTACGCCAACGGAACCGCCGGTGAGTTCCACAACCAGACCGACGCCGAGTACGAACGCCTGGTCGATCTGGTGGCCCGCAAGGCACGGGGCGCCGGCATGCCGTTCCAGATCGGCGTATCGTGCACGAACGCCCGCGTGGCACGGGAGCGCCTGCGTGCGCTGCGGGATGTGCGGCCGTCCGCAGCGCAGTTCATCCTGCCGGACTGGTGGGCGCCCTCGCAGCCCGAGCTGCACGCCTTCCTGGCCGGCATGCAGGAGGTCGCCTGCGGCATTCCCCTGGTGCTGTACAACCCACCCCAATCCAAGCTGCGCCTGGATCTGGACCAGATCGCGGCGTTGCGGGCCCAGTACCCGCTGCTGGTGGGGGCCAAGCTGCCGGGTGGCGATGCCGGATGGTATGCCCGGCGCCGTGCACTGTTGCCCGGCTTCTCGGTCTTTGTACCCGGGCACACGGTCGCATTTGGTCGGCCGCTGGGCGCCGACGGCGCGTATTCGAACGTGGCCTGCCTCGGGCCGCGTGGCGCGCTGCTGCACTGGCAGCTGAGTGCAGAGTCTCCCGAGCGCGCGGGCGAGCTGGAGAGCCGCATCCAGCAGTTCATGGCCCGGTACGTGCTGCCGCTCGTGCAGACCCACGGACTGGCCCATCCCGCCCTGGACAAGATGATGGCCGAAGTGGGCGCCTGGGGTCCGGTGCGCGCACGGATGTTGTGGCCGCATGCCAGCGCTCCCGATGCCGCCATTCGGGACGCCCGCGCGGCCTTGCGCGACATGCTGCCGGAGTTTTGCTGAATTCAGGGCACCGGCTCGGCGCGCACCGCCGCCACCCGGACGCCCTGTGCAGCCAGACGCTTGTGCATCCGAAGCACCAGCCGGTCCCGGCTGAGCAGTTCCGCACGATGCGCCCAGGCCAGATCGACAAAGATCTGATCGTCCGGATCCCCACAGCGCCACGGTGCGCGGGCCGCTGCAGGCACGCGATGGCTCAGGGCATCGAACTGCGCCATCACGGCGCCCGGCGCCAGCGCCCGCTGCGCCAGCCGCCGCGCGATCTGCGGGTAGCCCAGCACGCGCTGGAGTTCCTCCCGCATCGCGGTGGTGGCGAGCCAGCGCAGGCGTCCGCGCGCCAGGGCATCGCGCAGCGGCGCACTGGCCGGATCCTCGAAGACCAGCAGGTCCAGCACGACATTCGTATCGATGACGACCGGGCCGGCGGTCTGCACGGCGCGCCCTTCAGGCGGCCGGCGACGGGCCGGCGTCGGATCGGGCCGAGCCCCGCACCATGTCGAAGCGGAACAGCCGGCACTCGATCGGGCCGTTCCACATCGGGATCTTGCGCGACTCCTTCAGCCGCATCTTGCCGGGCAGCTTGCGGTCGGGCGTGAGCACCCAGGCGCTCCAGCCGGCATAGTGCTTCTTCCAGTGCGCGGCCAGCTGCGTGAAGAAATCGCCGCCCTCCGGGGCCAGGGCCTGCTCGCGCGCGCGGCTGCCGGCCACGCCACCGGCCTCGATGCGTTCGCCGTAGGGCGGGTTCAGCAGCAGGATGCCGGGGGCCGCGCACGGCGGCATGCGCTGCAGCGCGTCGCCGCCGCGGAACTCGATGGCATGCGCCACGCCGGCGCGCTGCGCATTGCGCTGCGCGAAGTCCACCATCCGGTGCGCCAGGTCGCTGCCGAAGATGGTCGGCCGCGCACCGGCAGGCGGCAGCTGCTGCGCCCGCAGAGCCTCCTGGCGGATCGCCTCCCAGACATGGGCCTGGAACGGCAGCATCTTCTCGAACGCGAAGCGGCGCAGGCTGCCAGGCGCGATCTGGCAGGCGATCTGGGCGGCCTCGATCGCGATCGTGCCGCTGCCGCAGCAGGGGTCGTACAGGGGCACCGACGGATCCTGCGCCCAGCCGCAGGACGCGATCATCGCCGCGGCCAACGTCTCCTTCAGCGGCGCCTCGCCCCTGTCCTCACGCCAGCCGCGCTTGAACAGCGCCTCGCCGGAGGTGTCGATGTACAGCGACACGGTGTCGGTCGTCAGGTGCGCGTAGATCCGGATGTCCGGCCAGCGGGTGTCCACATCCGGCCGCACGCCGCCGGCCCGGGCACGGAAGCGGTCGCAGATCGCGTCCTTGATCTTCAGCGCGGCGAAGTTCAGGCTGTTCAACGGGCTGTGCTGTGCCGTCACCTCGACCTTCATCGACTGCCGCGGCGTGAACCAGATCTCCCAGGCCACCTCGCTGGCGGCGCGATAGAGATCCTGCTCGTTGCGGTAGGGCGCATGGAACAGCTGCACCAGCACGCGCTGGGCCAGCCGGCTGTGCAGGTTCAGCAGCAGCGCGTCGCGCCAGGCACCCTCGATCAGCACGCCGCCACGCTGGCGCCGCACGCCGTCGAGCGTGCCGCCGGTGATGAACGCGGCCTCGTGGGCCAGCATGTCCTCCACGCCGGCGGCGCAGGGCAGGAACAGCTGCAGCTGGTTCATGGCCGGGCCGTCAGAGGGCGCGCCGCAGGCTGGCCGGGGCGATCTTGAGCCCCTCGCGGTACTTGGCCACGGTGCGCCGCGCGCAGGCGATGCCCTGCTCCTTGAGCATGTCGGACAGCTGGCTGTCGCTCAGCGGCTTGGCGCTGGATTCGGCCTCGATGAACTGCTTGATCAGCGCCCGCACCGCGGTGCTGGACGCATTGCCGCCGGTCTCGGTGCCCAGCCCGGAGCCGAAGAAGTACTTGAGTTCGAAGGTGCCCATCGGTGTGGCCATGAACTTGGCCGTGGTCACCCGGCTGATCGTCGACTCGTGCAGCCCCAGCTCGTCGGCGATCTCGCGCAGCACCAGCGGGCGCATCGCCAGCACCCCGTGCTGGAAGAAGCTCTTCTGGCGCTCGACGATCGCGGTGCTGACGCGCAGGATGGTGTCGAAGCGCTGCTGGATGTTCTTGATGAACCAGCGCGCCTCCTGCAGGCGCTGCTGCAGCGCCGCGTAGTTCGACGCGTCGGAGCCGGTGCTGCGGTGCTGCTTGAGCGCGTTGGCGTAGATGTCGTGCACGCGCAGCCGCGGCATCACCTCGGGGTTGATCTGCGCCCGGAAGCGCGCGTTCGCGCCCTTGCCCACCTGCACCACCAGCACGTCCGGAATGACGATGTTGCGCTCCACGTTCACGAAGCGGCGGCCGGGCTTGGGCTCCAGCCGCGCGATCACCGCGATCGCCTCGCGCACCAGGGCGTCGGTGGTGCTGCACAGCTGCACCAGGCGCTTGATGTCGCGCCGGGCGAGCAGGTCCATCGGCTGGTTGCAGATGCGCATCGCGACGGCCAGCACGCGCTGGTGCGGGTCTTCTGCCGGCCGCTGGCGGCGCAGCGCGCGCAGTTGCAGCCGCAGGCACTCGCCCAGGTTGGCAGCGCCGACGCCGACCGGCTCGAAGTCCTGCAGGATGCGCAATGCCACCGTCAGGTGGTGCACCAGCTGCTCGGCCTGCTCCTCGTCCTGCGGACCGAGGCCCTCGGCCAGCGACTGCAGCGAGTCCTCCAGGTAGCCGTCGTCGTTCAGCGATTCGATCAGGAAGCGCAGCGCGACCCGGTCCTCCTCGCTCAGGCGCACCGCCAGGGCCTGGCGATGCAGGAAGGACTGCAGTGACTCCTGCGTGCGGGCCAGTTCGCCGGCGTCGACGTCGTCCTCGGTGCCGAGGTTGTTGCCGTGGGCCTTGGCCTCGCCGCCCCACTCGTTGTCGTCCGGCGCCATCTCGACTGTGCCGTCACCCTCCCAGCTCTCGGCATCGGCCGCCGACAGCGGCGTGACCGCGTCCTCGCTGACCGGGCCGCTGGACTCGCTGGCGTACTCCACCGTGCTGGACACCGCCATCTCGGCCTCCCGGTCGCCCAGCGGCACCGGCGTGTCGAGCTGCGGCAGGCCGAACTCCTCCGCTGGCGCGGCTTCCTCGGAGACCTCCAGGAATGGGTTGTCGTCCAGCATCTGGTTGACTTCCTGGCTGAGCTCCAGCGTCGAGAGCTGCAGCAGCCGGATCGACTGCTGCAGCTGCGGCGTCAGCGCCAGGTGCTGGGAGATGCGGAGCGACAGCCCCGGTTTCATGGCCATCGGGCGGTCACATCTTGAAGTGTTCGCCCAGGTACACCCGGCGAACGTCGGCATTCGCGACGATCTCGGCCGGCGTGCCCTGCGCCAGCACATGGCCGTCGCTGATGATGTAGGCGTGGTCGCAGATGCCCAGCGTCTCGCGCACGTTGTGGTCGGTGATCAGCACGCCGATGCCGCGCGACTTCAGGAAGTTGATGATGCGCTGGATCTCGATCACCGCGATCGGGTCGATGCCGGCGAAGGGCTCGTCGAGCAGGATGAAGCGCGGCTGGGTGGCCAGCGCGCGGGCGATCTCGACGCGGCGGCGCTCGCCGCCGGACAGGGCCAGCGCCGGGGAGTCGCGCAGGTGGTCGACCCGCAGGTCCTTCAGCAGGCCGTCCAGGCGCTCCGCGATGACGGCCGGCGCGAGCGGCTGGCCGGTGGCGTCGGTCTGCAGCTCCAGCACGGCGCGCACGTTGTCCTGCACGTTGAGCTTGCGGAAGATCGACGCCTCCTGCGGCAGGTAGCTCAGGCCCAGCCGCGCGCGGCGGTGGATCGGCATGTCCTCGACCGAGCGGCCGTCGATCGTGATGTCGCCGGCGCTGGCGCGCACCAGCCCCACGATCATGTAGAAGGAGGTGGTCTTGCCGGCGCCGTTCGGGCCGAGCAGCCCGACGACCTCGCCCTTGCCGACGGTCAGCGAGACGTCCTTGACGACGGTGCGGCTGCCGTAGGACTTCTGGAGATGCCGCGCCTCCAGCCGGCTGGCCGGCCCGTCGGCGCCGTTGCCCGGAGCCGCCTCCGTCACTTCTGCACGCCCACGGTCGAGGAGCGGCGCAGGGCCGGCGCAGCGGGCGCAGGCGTGGCGGCGGGCGCAGCCGCGCCCGCCGGGCGGGCCTCGTCATTGCGCGGCGTCAGCACCGCACGCACGCGCGGGGCGGTGCCGTCCGGCATGGTCTTGGCCGGGCCGCCGTCCACCGTCAGCACACTGGTGGTGTTGTCATAGACGATGACGACCCCGGTCATCTCGTCGTTCAGCGTGGTGCCCAGATAGCGACGCAGCTCGGCGCGCTGCAGGAAGCGCACGGTGTCGGCCTTGCCGTCGTACTCGATGACCTCGGCCTCGCCTTCCATGTATTCGTCCACTGCGCCAGGCCGGGTGTCCCGCTTCTGGCGGAAGAACGCCCGCTTGCCGGGCTCGGCCTTCAGCACGCCGAACTGGTTGCCGGCGTTGTCCTGCCGCACATCGAGCTGGGCGCCCCGCATCACGATGCTGCCCTTGGTCACGACGACGCGGCCGGTGAACACGCTGGTCTGCTTGGCATCGTCGTAACGCAGCGTGTCCGACTCGATGTTCATCGGCTTGGTGCGGTCGGCCCGCTCGGCATGGGCGGCCCCCGCAAGCACGACGCATGCCAGCGCAAGGTGAAGAGGGATGCGGAAGGATTTCATAGAGGCACGAATCTTGCAGAAAACCCTGCCGATTCATTGTAGCCCGGGCATTGCACCCGGGCACCCCACCGGCGGCTGCCGGCGGGACGGTCACCGCCGGTCAGCGCCCGGCGCGGACCTCGGCCACCAGGTAATCGACGATCTGCAGCGCCCGCGGCATGTTCCGCGCCAGCGTGCCATCGGTGTAGAAGCGTCCGGCCACACCCAGCGCCGGCACCCCCTCCACCCGGTAGGCGTTCTGCAGCTGCGTGGCCTTGCTGGCCTTGGTGGCCACCGAGAAGGAGTTGTACTGCTCCATGAACTTGGCGCGGTCGACACCCTGCTTGGCGACCCAGTCGGCGATGGCCTCGCCCTTCACCAGCTGCTGCTTCTCGGCATGGATCGCGGCGAACACCTTGCCATGCAGCTTGTCGACCAGGTCCATCGCCTCCAGCGTGTAGTACAGGCGCTGCTGCGGGACGAAGTCGTCGCGGAAGCCCACCGGCACGCGGCGCACATGCACATCCTTCGGAACCCGCTTGATCCAGGCCTCCAGCGTCGGCTCGAAGGCATTGCAGTGCGGGCAGTTGTACCAGAAGAACTCCACCACCTCGATCTTGCCGGCAGGCGCCTCGACCGCGGTGCGCTTGTCCAGCACCAGGTAGTCGGCACCGGATTCGGGCTTGGCCACCTGGGCCTGCGCAACCTGCAGCAGCCCCGGGCCTCCGACGGCGGCGGCGACGGTGGCCACGGCGAAATCACGACGTTTCATTGTTTCTCTCCTGAAAAAATCCATTCCCGTTTCCGACCGGGCGCGCCGCCAATAGTTCAGCGCTGCACGCGGACCAGCGCGACATCCATGCCCAGCCCTTCCAGCCGGTCCTTGGTGCGGTCCGCGTCTTCGCGCTTCTCGAACGGGCCGACGCGCACCCGGTACACATTGCGTCCGGACTGCTCGCGCTCGGACACCCGCGCCTCGACGCCGGCCAGCGACAGCTTGGCGCGCTGCGCCTCGGCATCCTCCGGCGTACGGAATGCGCCCACCTGCACAAAATAGGTAAACGGATCGGCACTCGCGCCGGATGACCGGGCCTTCGCCAGGTCGCCCAGCGGGTCCCCGGTGACTGCGGGCTTGACCTCGGCCTTGGCTTCGGAGGCCGGGCGCACCGGTGCGGCGGCCATCTCGGCACCGCCGGCCGGTGCCGATGCGGCCGATGCCGGTGCCGCCGGACGGGCCGGGTTCTTGCCGTACAGCGGCGCGTTCGGATCCCAGTCCTTGTTCTTGCGCGCTTCGGCCGCGTCCTGCTCGACCGAACGGCTCTGGCCCTTGTTGACGAAGGGCACAGGCACCTTCGTGACGTAAACGGCCACTGCGAGGGCGATGCCCAGACCGATCACCAAGCCGATGATCAGGCCCAGCAATGTGCCTCCATGCTGCGTGTGCATGCGCCTTCCTGGAACGGGTTGGTCCGTCATGGCTGGATTGTGCAGCGTGTTGGTCACATTTTCCGGGGCGCATCGACGCCCAGGACGGCCAGGCCGTTGCGCAGGACCTGGGCGGTGGCCGCCACCAGCGCCAGCCGGGCCAGCCGCACCGGCGCATCGTCGACCAGGATGCGCTCGGCATCGTAGTAGCTGTGGTAGGCCGCCGCCAGGTCCCGCAGATAGAAGGTCACGTCGTGCGGCGCAAAGTCCTGGGCCGCGGCGGTCAGCATCTCCGGGTACTTGGCCAGCGCCAGCATCAGCGCCTGCGCCGGCGGGCTGGCCAGCGCATCGAGCGGCACGCCGGCCAGCTCCGCAACATCGCCACCCCAGCCAGCCAGCACCGAGCAGATGCGTGCATGCGCGTACTGCACGTAGTACACCGGGTTGTCGTTGTTCTTGGCCAGCGCCAGGTCGACATCGAACACGTATTCCGTGTCCGGCTTGCGGCTCAGCAGGAAGAAGCGCACCGCATCCTTGCTGGTCCATTCGATCAGGTCGCGCAGCGTGACGTAGGAGCCCGAGCGCTTGGAGATCTTGACCTCGGTGCCGCCACGCATCACCCGCACCATCGTGTGCAGCACGTAGTCCGGGTAGCCCGGCGGGATGCCGACGCCGGCGGCCTGCAGCCCGGCCCGCACCCGCGCGATCGTGCCGTGGTGGTCCGTACCCTGGATGTTCACGACGCGCGTGAAGCCACGCTCCCACTTGGTGATGTGGTAGGCCACGTCCGGCACGAAGTAGGTGTAGGTGCCGTCGCTCTTGCGCATGACGCGGTCCTTGTCGTCGCCGTACGCGGTCGAGCGCAGCCACAGCGCGCCGTCCTGCTCGAAGGTCTTGCCGGCGGCCTGCAGCCGGGCGACCGCGGCATCGACCTTGCCGCTGGTGTACAGGCTCGACTCCAGGTAGTAGTTGTCGAAGCGCACTGCAAAGGCCTGCAGGTCCAGGTCCTGCTCGCGGCGCAGGTAGGCCACCGCGAACGCGCGGATCCCGTCCAGGTCCTCGATGTCGCCGCTGGCCGTCGTGCTGCGGTCGTCCGCATGGACCGTCTTGCCGGCCAGGAAATCGGCGGCGATGTCGGCGATGTAGTCCCCGTTGTAGGCCGCCTCCGGCCAGCCTTCATCGCCCGGCTTCAGGCCCCGGGCCCGCAGCTGGGTGCTCTGGGCCAGCGTTGCAATCTGCACGCCGGCATCGTTGTAATAGAACTCCCGGTAGACCTCCCAGCCCTGGGTGGCGTGCAGGTTGCAGATGGCATCGCCCAGCGCGGCCTGCCGGCCATGGCCCACATGCAGCGGGCCGGTCGGGTTGGCGGACACGAACTCCACCATCATGCGCTCGCCGCGGGACGGCTGGTGGCCGAAGGCGTCGCCGGCCTGCAGCACCTCGCGCACCACCTCCTGCTTGGCCGCCGGCAGCAGCCGGATATTCAGGAAGCCGGGGCCGGCGATGTCGATGTCCGACACCCAGCGTGCATAGGCCGGCTGGGCCAGCAGCAGCGCCCGCAGGCGCTCGGCCACCTGGCGCGGGTTCAGCTTGAGGGGTTTGGCGAGTTGCATCGCGGCGGTGGATGCGAAGTCCCCGTGCGCGGCCACCTTGGGGGATTCGAACATCGCACGCACGGTGGCGTCCGGTGCGAGTTCGCGCAGGGCCTGCCCGAGGGCTTCCTGCAATTCCTGTTTGATCTTGAGCATAGGCGCCGATTCTAGGAGGGCCCGCCCCGGCGGCCGGCGTAGCGGCGCTGTCGTGGTTGCGACATCCGGACGGGTCTACACTGCGCCCGCGGGCCGTCCCGGCCGGGGCCGGACGGTCCGCGTGTCAGCCGCTTGCCGATCCGGCGCGTTAGAGGTATCGGATCCGCAAACGGTTTGCGTCGTCCGTTCCCAACCTTCTGGAGTTCCCACCATGCACAAACTGCTCTCCCTCGCTGCCGCCGTCACGCTGGCTTTCTCGTTCGGCGCCGCCCAGGCCCAGGACAAGCCGGCCACGGCCCAACAGAACAAGATGGCCACCTGCAACAAGGAAGCCGGCGACAAGAAGGGTGACGAGCGCAAGGCCTTCATGAAGACCTGCCTGAGCGCCAAGAAGGAAACCCAGCAGAGCAAGATGACCACCTGCAACAAGGAAGCCGGTGACAAGAAGGGTGACGAGCGCAAGAAGTTCATGAGCGAGTGCCTGAAGGCCAAGCCGGCGGCCTGATCCCCGCCCCCCCCCCGGGCGCGCAGGCGGGCAGGCCGTGATCAGGCCTGCCAGTAGTCGGCGCGCCCGTAGTGCTGCCGCAGGAAATCGATCCACAGCCGCACCCGCAGCGGCAGGTGCTTGCGCTGCGGCACCACGGCATAGATGCCGTTCGGCGGCGCCGCATAGGCCTCCAGCACGGCCACCAGCTGCCCGCTGGCCACCTCCGCCTCCACCTCCCAGCTGCTGCGCCAGGCAATGCCATAGCCGGCCAGGCACCAGTCATGCAGCACCTGCCCGTCGGAGCAGTCCAGCGGGCCGTCCGGCTTCAGGTACACCACCTCGAACGGCTCCTGCGGCTGGGCCGGGCGCCGGGCCCCGGCGGCAGCGGCCGGCACACGGAAGGCCCAGCCCCGCGTCTGCGAGGCATCGCTGGACAGCGTCAGGCAGTCGAAGCGCACCAGATCCTGCGGATGCTCCGGCTGCCCGTGCCGCTGCAGATAGCGCGGCGTGGCCACACAGAGCCGGCGGTTGTCGGCCATGCGCACGCTGACCAGCGAAGAGTCCGGCAGGTCGCCGACCCGGACCGCGCAGTCGAAGGCTTCGCCGGCGATGTCGACGACCCGATCACTGAGGTTCAGCGAGATGCGCACCTCCGGGTGCAGTTCCCGGAAACGCGGCACCAGCGGCGCCACGTGCCTGCGGCCGAACCCGGCCGGCGCGGTGATGCGCAGATGGCCGCTGGCCCGGACCCCGCCCGCCGACACGCTGGCCTCGGCCTGCGCCACGTCGGCCAGCACCCGCTGGCAATCCTCCAGAAAGGCGGTACCTTCATGCGTCAGCGTGATGCGCCGGGTCGTGCGGATCATCAGCTTCACGCCGAGCCGGGCCTCCAGCGCGTCCAGCCGGCGCCCCATGATCGCCGGGGCCACCCCCTCGGCCAGCGCGGCGGCCGTCAGGCTGCCGCGTGTGGCCACCGACACGAAGGAGGCGAACTGCTTGAATTTGTCCATGCCGCAGATTAGCGGCAGGAATGTCAAAGATCAACCGCCATTCCGGCGAATTGCGTTCAGATTGGTCTCAAGAATGGGCCTGGTCAGGCGAGCTGCAGATCCAGCTCGCCGCCGACGCCCATGATCTGCTCGATCGCCCGGGCGACGATCGGCTGCTGGTCGAGCACCCGCAGCCGGCCCGTGCGCAGCAGCTCCGCCACCTCCCGCTCGGTGCGCACGAAGGCCTCGAAGCCGTCGCGGTTGGTGAACAGCAGCCGGGTGCGCTGCGGGCTGACCCAGCCCAGCCGGTAGCGCCGCGGCCCGGCCTCCGGGTCGTCGAAGTCGAACCACAGCCCGCGCTCCAGGCCGCGCGCCTGCACGTCGTAGGCATCGAGCTCCAGCACCTCGGACTGCCGGGCACGGCGCGCCTCCAGGGCCTTCAGGGCCATCCGACTGGCCGGGGTCTCCAGCGGCGCGGCGCCGGAGTCCAAAGGCATCATCGCTGAGCGGCTGGTGCGCACCGCCTTCATGTGCGTGTCGATCAGCTGGCGCGTGAATTCGGCGCGCTCCTCGCCCTCCCAGCCGATGCCGTCCAGCCCGATGTTGATGCGGCGGACCAGGTCCGGCAGCACGGCCACCAGACGGCCGCGCTCGGAGGCGTCGGCCATCGGCTGCGTCGACCAGATCATCTCGTCCAGCGTCTGCAGCGCCTGCTCCCAGCCGCCCGGCACGGCCTGCCGGTTCATCCAGGCATGGGCCATGACCTCGCGCCACTGCGTGGTCAGGAAGGGCACCATGAACGGCCGCAGCGCATCGCGCTCGCTGGCCGTCGCGATGCTCTGGTGCATTACCTCGTCGGCATGGGCCAGTGCGGCTTCGTGCCGCTCGGTGGCCGTCTGGCGATGCGCGACCGGCTCGATCTGCACCTGGGCCTGCTGCTCGATCTCGGCGACGAAGGCCTCGAAATCCGCCAGCAGTTCGCGGAACAGCGCCAGGTCGTTCTCGAAGCGGTTGAGCACCTGCAGCACCGTGGACTGGATGCGCACATACAGCGGATCGGACTCGCCCTTCTCCGGCAGCCAGCCCACCGCCGCAGCGGCCAGCGCATCGACGAGCTTGCGCGCCGGATGCTCACCCGACAGGAAGAAGTCCCGGTCGATCATCGCGGCCTTGAGCACCGGGATCTGCAGCCGGCCGATCACGTACTTCAACTGGATCGGGATGGCCGGGTCAGCAAACACGAAATCGAAGACCTCAGCCAGCGCATCGATCGTGCCGCGGTCGAGCTCCGGCGCGCGGCGGACCTCGTCGCGCTCGCGCATCTGGCGCAGCAGGTTGTGGCCGCTGAGGTCCTGCCCCTCGACCCAGGCCACCGGAGGCAGCGACACGCCGGTGCCGGCCTGCAGCCCGCCGAGGAAGCCCATCAGGTCCGGATCGACCGGGGCATGGGAACCGCCGCCCGAGGCATCGCCGGCACCACCGGAACCGCCGCCTCCGGCCCCGCTACCACCACCGCCGCCGCCACCGCCCCCCGCACCGCCGGCGGCCCGTCCGAAGCCGAGCTTCTGCAGGAAGTCGCGGGCGCGCTCGGCCATGCTGCGCGGTGCGGTGGACTCGCCGGAAAGTGCCGCCGCCTGCGAGGGGCTGCCACCGGACTCGATGCCGCCATGGGCCGACGCGCCGAAGGGCGGACGGGTGGTGGCTGCGCCGTCGCGCGCATCCTGCAGCGGCGCATGCCCGGAGTCCCCCCCGGCACTGCGCTTGATGCGGTGCACCGGCCGGGCGGTGAATCCGGCGCGCACCAGTGTCTCGGTCAGTGCGGAATACAGCGGTGCCCAGTCGACCCCATGGCGGGGGTCCAGCACCCCCAGGAAATCCTCCGCCGCCAGCGGATCGAAGCCGCTGGCATGCCAGGCCAGCGAATATGCCTTGATCAGCGTGGCCGGCCGGAACGGGTTGTCGGACAGGGCCAGCTGCTCCTGGTCGAGCAGCACGCCGACCGCCAGATTCAGCGGCTTGAGCACCGCGTCATAGGCCGCATTGAAGCGCTGCGCGACCCGGTCCACCAGCAGGTGGCGCTCGATCTCGTCCACGTCGAGCAGTGCCATGCTCAGCGGCCCGCTGGATTGCCCGCTGTCGTCCGCCGGCCGCAGCAGGCGCAGCACCCCGGGCATCACCGCCTCCAGCTCGTCCTCGATCGCCTCGCGCAGCGCGGCCTGGAAGAAACCCTGGAAGGTCGCGGCCTGGCGGTCGAGCATCAGCGCCGCGGTACGCAGGTTCTGCGACTGGGTGGTGTTGGGGCGCGCGTCGAGCAGCTCGAACAGGTGGGCGCGCAGGTTCTTCAGGTGCGGCTCCTGCCGCTCCGCAAAGAAGGCCTGCGTGCGTGCGATCAGCGTCTGCACATGGCGAAGCACCGCAGCCCGCTGGGCCGGGTCATTCAAGGAGGAGGGGCTGCCTGGTTTCACGCTGGGGCTGGTGCACTGGAGGGGAGATTCTCGCCGCGGACGGCGGTGTCCGGCCGGGTTGTAACGCAACTGTGGGCTCCAGTGCCACGATACGACAGCGGAATCTGTGCACAAGTTGGCCTGGATGCACCGGGTACGACATGCCAGGCGCCTCCCTGCCGACGGCGGGCCGTCAGCCCGGCTCTTCCAGGATGTCGGCCGATTAGCTACTTTTATGTGATGAATCATCAAACATTCGACCCATCAATTGTCAATCAGGTATCGAATAAAGTATGTCCATGCGCGGTGGCGACTGCCTTGTCCCTCGGCTGCACCGCCACCCTCCCATGCATCGTCGACCTTGAACCAGGAGCCCCCATGACCGCACGCACGACCCTCCACCGCCTGCAGGTGGCCACCGAACTGCAGCAGTTCATCGACCAGCAGGTCCTGCCCGGCACCGGCATCGACCGCGATGCCTTCTGGAATGGCTTTGATGCCATCGTGGCCGATCTTGCGCCGAAGAACCAGGCGCTGCTGGCCGAGCGGGACCGCCTGCAGACCGCGCTGGACCAGTGGCACCAGGCCCGCCCGGGCCCGATCCGCGGCATGAAGGGCTACCGCGCCTTCCTGGAAAAGATCGGCTACCTGGTGCCGGTGCCCACCGGCGTGCGCGCCACGACGCGCAACGTCGACGCCGAGCTGGCCACCCAGGCCGGCCCGCAGCTGGTGGTGCCGATCCTGAACGCCCGCTATGCGCTGAACGCCGCGAATGCCCGCTGGGGCTCGCTGTACGACGCGCTGTACGGCACCGACGCGATTCCCGAGAGCGACGGCGCCCACAAGGGCAGCGGCTACAACCCGGTGCGCGGCGCGAAGGTGATCAACTACGCGCGCCATGTGCTGGACCGCACCGCGCCGCTGAAGAAGGGCTCGCATGTCGACGCCACCGGCTACGCGGTGCAGGGCGGCCAGCTGGAGGTCACGCTGGCCGGCGGCGCGCGTACCACGCTGCGCAGCGCGAAGCAGCTGGTCGGCTACCAGGGCGCGGCGGCCAGCCCGTCGTCCGTGCTGCTGCAGCACAACGGCCTGCACCTGGACATCCGGATCGACCGCAGCACCCCGATCGGCGCCAGCGACCCGGCCGGTGTCTGCGATCTGGTGCTGGAGGCCGCGCTGTCGACGATCCTGGACCTGGAGGACTCGGTGGCCTGCGTCGATGCGCAGGACAAGGTGCTGGGCTACAGCAACTGGCTCGGCATCCTGAAAGGCACGCTGACGGAGGAAGTGACCAAGGGCGGGCGCACCTTCCAGCGCGGCCTGAACCCGGACCGCCTCTACACCGCCGCCGACGGCCGCGGCGAGGTGCGCCTGCATGGCCGCTCGCTGATGTTCGTGCGCAATGTCGGCCACCTGATGACCAACCCGGCCATCCTGTACACCGGCGCGGACGGCGTCGTGCGCGAGATACCCGAGGGCATCATGGACGCGGTGGTCACCACCACCATCGCGCTGCACGACCTGCAGGGCCATGGCGCCAACGGCATCCGCAACTCGCGCAAGGGCTCGGTCTACATCGTCAAGCCCAAGATGCACGGGCCGGCCGAGGTCGCCTTCGCCAGCGAGCTGTTCGGCCGCGTCGAGCGGCTGCTGGGTCTGAAGGACAGCACCGTCAAGCTCGGCATCATGGACGAAGAGCGCCGCACCAGCGTGAACCTCCAGGCCTGCATCGCCGCCGCGGCCAGCCGCGTCGCGTTCATCAACACCGGCTTCCTGGACCGCACCGGCGACGAGATGCACACCTGCATGCAGGCCGGGCCGGTGATGCGCAAGGGCGACATGAAGTCCAGCGCCTGGATCCAGGCCTACGAGAAGAACAACGTGCTGGTGGGCCTGGCCTGCGGCCTGCGCGGCCGCGCGCAGATCGGCAAGGGCATGTGGGCCATGCCGGACCTGATGGCCGAGATGCTGCGCCAGAAGATCGGCCACCCGAA
>JAEUOX010000436.1 GCA_016790475.1 Rhodoferax sp.
CGGCGTGCTGCTGATCGTGCAGCCGGCAGCCGCCGGCTTCAACGCCTGGTCGCTGCTGTGTCTGGCCGCGACGATGCTGCACGCGATGCGCGACCTGCTGACCCGGGGCATCCCGCGCGGCATTCCGTCGGTGATGGTCACTCTGTCCACCGCGCTGGCGGTCACGCTGCTGGCCGGGCTGCTGAGCCTGGTCGAGGGCTGGCAGCCTTTCGGCGCCCGGCATCTGGGCCTGCTGGCGGTGGCCAGCATCTTCCTGTGCGGCGGCTACTACCTGGTGATCCTGTGCATGCGGGAAGGCGATGTCAGCGTGATTGCGCCGTTCCGCTACACCTCGCTGCTGTTTGCGCTGGTGATCGGCTGGCTGGTCTGGGGGGACGTGCCCAATGCGCTGGCCTGGGGTGGCATCGGCGTGCTGCTGGCCAGTGGCCTGGCGATGCTGCGCTCTGCACGGGCCGGGTGAGGCACAGGCCGACTCAGAGGGGCACGTCCACACGCGCCCCGATCGGGTCCGGGCCATGGCCTGTCGGCATGCCAGAATGCCACCACCAGGAGACCCCACCCATGCCGTTCCGTACGCCGCCCCTCTTCCAGCCGGGTCGCCGCGCGATCTGCAGCGCCCTCGCCGCGATCAGCCTGCTCGCAGGCGCCCTGCCCGCCCAGGCGCAGGAATGGCCGACCCGCCCGGTCCGCATCGTCGTCGCCTACCCGGTCGGCGGTGCGGTCGATATTGTGACCCGGGCGCTGGCCGACAAGCTGTCGGCCCAGTGGGGCCAGCCGGTACTGGTCGACAACAAGGCCGGCGCCGGCGGCCTGATCGGCTCGGACGGCGTCGCCAAGTCCCCAGCCGACGGCTACACGCTGCTGATGGGTACCGTCAGCAGCCATGCGATCGCACCGGCCGTCTACCGCAAGATGCCCTATGACGTGGCAGCGGACTTCAGCGCGATCTCGCTGGTCGCGCTGACGCCCTACATCATCACCGTGACGCCTGAAGTCCCGGCGCGCACGCTGCGCGAGCTGATCGCCCATGCACGGGCCAACCCGGACAAGCTCAACTTCGGATCCTCCGGCACCGGGACCACGCCCCACCTCGCGGGCGAGCTGTTCAACACCCAGGCCGGCGTACGGATCCACCATGTGCCCTACAAGGGCAGCGCCCCGATGGTGGCCGACCTGCTCGGCGGCCAGGTGCAGGTGGCCTTCGACAACACCGTGATCCCGCAGATCAAGGCCGGCAAGCTGCGGGGCCTGGCGGTCACCGGCCCGGCGCGGCTGGCGGCGGTGGCCGACATTCCCACGGCGGCGGAGGCCGGCCTGCCCGGCTACGAGGCGGTCGGCTGGATGGGGCTCTACGCGCCCCCGGGCCTGCCGGCGGCGCTGCGCAGCAAGCTGGCGGCGGACACTGCCCGGGCGGCCGCCAGCGCGGACTTCGTCGCGAAGATGGAAGCCCTCGGATTCCAGGCCCGTACCAGCAGCCCCGCCGACTTTGATGCCTACCTGAAGTCCGAGCAGGCCAAGTGGGCGCGCGTCGTCAAGGACGCGGGCGTGCCGCAGGAGTAGGCCACCATGGCCCCGGCTGTCCCGGGTCGGCGATGCTGCCTGCAACTCGGCATCGCAGTGGCGCTCGGCAGTTGCCTGCCACCGGGCGCCCTCGCCCAGTCGCCCGCCCCGGCCACCGTGCTGGACGAGACCTGGACCGACAGCACGCGACAGCGGACCCTCCCGCTGCGCATCCGCTGGCCCGCACTGCCGGGTGAGGCCGGGCCGCTGCCGGTGGTGCTGTTCTCCCACGGCCTGGGCGGCACCGTCGAGGGCGGCACGCTGTGGGGCGAGGCCTGGGCCGCGGCCGGGTTCGTGGTCGTGCATCTGCAGCATCCCGGCAGTGACCTGCCGGCCGTGCGCGCCAGCGCCAGTTCCTTCAACGACCGGGCCGGCCTGCGGTCCGCCGCCACCGCGCAGCAGCTGCTGGCCCGGGTGCGCGATGTGGGCTTCGTGCTGGACCAGATCGGCCAGCGTCAGGCGGCGCGGCAGGGCCGCTGGGCCGGGGTGCGTGCCGAGCGGATCGGCATGAGCGGGCACTCGTTCGGCGCCCAGACCACGCTGGCGATGGCCGGACAGGCCTATCCCGGCTTCGGCGGCATCGCCGAGCCGCGCCTGGCGTCCTTCATGGCCTTCTCGCCGAGCCTGCCGGCGTCCGGGGACCCGCAGGCGGCCTTTGCCCGCATGGCCCGCCCGCTGCTGGCCGTGACCGGCACGCGCGACCAGGACGTGCTGGGCAATGGCGCCACGCCGGAGCGGCGCATGGCGGTGTTCGGGGCGCTGCCCGCGGGCGACAAGGGCCAGCTGGTGCTCCAGGATGCAGACCACATGACCTTCGCCGGGCAGACAGGCAGGGCGGTCGAGATCCAGCCGCGCGAAGCGGTCACCCGCACATTGCAGGCCACCCACCATGCGCTGGTCGCGGCGATCACGACCGACTGGTGGCGCGCCACGCTGCGCGATGACGGAGCGGCGCGCGCACGCCTGGCCCAGCCTGCCGGGCTGGCACCGGGCGACACCTGGCAGCGCAATTAGTCCGGCGCGCCGGCCTCACCCTGGCCGGGGGCGTTCAGAAGGTTTCGGTGTCGACCTCGGCCGTGGCCTGCGCCGCGTAGCGCGGGCCGGAGACGGTGCGCTGGTTCACGGTGGCCTCCAGCCGCGCCATCGTGGCCGAGTCCAGCACCACATCGGCAGCGCCGAGGTCTTCCAGCAGGTGGTCCACCTTGCCGGTGCCGGGCAGCGGGATGATGTGCGGAGCCTTGTGCAGCAGCCAGGCGATCGCCAGCTGGGCCGGCGTGCAGCCCACATCGCGCGCAATCGCGTTGTAGGCGGCCTGCATCCGCAGGTTGGCCGCCAGGTGCTCACCCAGGAAGCGCGGCATCGTCGAGCGCAGGTCGCTGGCCGGCAGCGTGCTGCCGTCGATCGGCTGGCCGCACAGGAAGCCCCGGGCCACCGGGCTGAAGGCCACATAGGTGGCACCGATGTCGGCGCAGGCCTGCAGCACGGCGATCTCGGCGTTGCGCGTCCACAGCGAGTACTCCGACTGCACCGCGGCGATCGGGTGCACCGCATGCGCCTTGCGAAGTGTCACGGCCGACACCTCCGACAAGCCGATGGTGCGCACCTTGCCGGCCCGCACCAGATCGGCCAGCGCGCCGACGCTGTCCTCGATCGGCACCGTCTTCTGCCAGCGGTGCAGGTAGTAGAGGTCGATGACGTCCGTGCCCAGGCGGCGCAGGCTGTCCTCGCAGTTGCGCCGGATCGCCTCGGGGCGGCCGTCGATCACGCGCTTGAGGCCGTCGGGGAACTGCACCGGCGCCATGCCACCCTTGCTGCACAGCAGGATGTCCTGGCGGCGCGTCTTCAACACGCGGCCGACCAGTTCCTCGTTCCTGCCGAAGCCGTACAGCGCGGCGGTGTCGAACAGGCGCACGCCGGCATCGAAGGCGGTCAGCAGCAGCCGCTCGCCCTCCTCCGCCGACGGCGGGTTGCCGTAGGCATGGTTGAGGTTCATGCACCCCAGGCCGATGGCCGGAACGGTGCGGCCGGCGATGTTGCGCGTCTGCATGTCAGGCCAGCTGCTGTTCCAGGTCGTGCAGCACCTGGTAGCAGGGCAGCACCGAGGCCACGCTGGAATTGGGCTCGCGCCCCTCCCGGATCGCGGCGAAGAACTCGCGGTCCTGCAGCTCGATGCCGTTCATGGACACGTCGACCTGCGAGACGTCGATCTTCTCCTCCTTGCCGTTGACCAGATCGTCATAGCGC
>JAEUOX010000444.1 GCA_016790475.1 Rhodoferax sp.
CCGGCAGGTCCATCACGATGCGCGCCAGCATCGCGGTGTCCAGGAACACCTGCCGGTAGTAGAGCTGCTCCGGCGGGCCCTGCAGCCCGCGCACGATGTGGCCGCGCAGCGTGCCGCGCCCGCCGGGGCCGCTGTCTTCGGACAGGCCACCCTGGCCGCGACAGTCCAGCGCGGCGACGGTGAAGCCGGCGGCGACATACGGCAGGTAGGTGGTCCAGTCGGCGGAGGCGCCGGCATAACCATGGAAATGCAGCACTGCCGGCTGGCGGCCGCTGCGCTGGCGCGGGCGCAGCAGCTTGGCAAACACGCGCGCGCCGCCGGTGCCGGTGAACTGCAGCCCGTGGCATTCCGCATAGGGGGCCTGGAACGGCGCCGGCTCCAGCGCCACGGCCGGGTCGGTTGCCTGCATCTCGGCCAGGCCGCGGCTCCAGAAGGCGTCAAAGTCGTCCGGGCGCGGGTTCGTGCCCGGGTAGGTCTGCAATTGCGCGAACGGAAGGTCAAAGCTCAGGGGCATGCCGGTCTCTCCTGCGCCCGCCAGTGTATCGGCGCTGCGGCGCAAGGTGCCGGTCAGGGCGGATGTGATACTTGTGCCATGCCCGTGACCCGCTCGCCCCGCCTGTCGCTGCGCCGGGTGCTGACCATTCCGTATGTCGTGCTGGTGTTGGCGCTGGCGCTCACCATCGTCGGCCTGTCGTACTTTGCCGGCAGCCGGGCGGTGGACACCGTGTCCTCGCACCTGCTGCTGGAAACCGTGGGCCGCATCGGCCAGGCGGTGGACCGGCACATCATGGGCTCCGGCGCGGTGCTGGAGGCGGCCTTCCCGGACGGCATGCCGGCCAACCCGACGATCGATGCCGACATCGACAGCCTGCGCACCCGCTTCTGGATCGCCACCTCGCTGCACACCGACCCGAACAACTACGTCTACTACGGCAACCGCTACGGCCAGGGCCTGGGCCTGTTCCGGCACTCCAGGACCGAGGGTGAACTGCGCATCAAGCTCCGGGCGGAGGAGATGCGCACCTACTACCGCTTCACCGGCATCTCCGGTGCGCTGAAGTTCCATTCGCGCGAGACGCGCCTGTTCGACCCGCGCACCCGGCCCTGGTACCGGGCCGGCGAGACCCAGACCGACCAGACCTGGACCTCCGTCTACATCGATTTCGGCACCGGCGATCTGGTGGCCACGCGGGCGCGCCGCGTGCTCGGGCCGAATGCCGAATTCGAGGGGGTGGTGGCCACCGACGTGTCGCTGCGCGCGCTGAACGACTTCGTCACGAACATGCGGGTGTCCGAGAACGGCTTGGCCTTCATCGTCGAACCCAACGGCGACCTGATCGCCTCCTCGTCCAGCCCGAACGTGGCGCGGGCGCCGGACGGAACCCGCATCCGTGTCAACGCCAGCCAGAGCGGCAGCCCGCTGGTGCAGGCCATCTACGCCGAGGTGCGGCAGCGCGTGGCCGCCAACGGCACCCGCACCGGTGCGCAGACGCTGCAGTTCCAGGATGCCGGTGGCCGCGCGATCCATGTCGGCTTCGACCGCCTGCGCGACGATTCCGGGCTGGAGTGGATCACCGTGGTCGCGCTGCCGCGCAGCGACTTCATGCAGGGCGTCACCGAGAACGTCGTGCGCACCGCGGTGCTTGGCGCACTGGCCGCGCTGATCGCGGTGGCGCTGGGTCTGCGCATCCTGGGATGGGTGGCGCGCGATCTGCACCGCCTGTCCGAGGCGGCGCTGCGGGTGGGCGAGGGCCAGCTGGCCTGGCCGGTCGGCATCCGGCGTGCGGACGAGATCGGTCAGCTGGCGCACAGCTTCGAGACGATGCAGCAGCGCCTGCAGACCGACGCGCTGACCGGCCTGGCCAACCGCGAGGCCTTCATGCTGCGGCTGCGCGAGAAGGTCGCGCAGGCCCAGGGCGCGCCGGCCGATGCACACTTTGCGGTGCTGTTCATCGACCTGAAC
>JAEUOX010000460.1 GCA_016790475.1 Rhodoferax sp.
GGCATAACAGGCCCGCTGCGCATGGTCCTCGTGCGCAATCGGCGCCCCGAACAGCGCCATGATGCCGTCGCCGGTGTACTGGTTGATCGTGCCCTCGAACCGGTGCACGCCCTCGGCCAGGATCGCGAAGAAGCCCTCCAGGAGCTGGTGCCACTGCTCCGGGTCGAGCTGCGCGGCGAGCTCCATCGAACCCTGGATGTCGGCGAACAGCACGCTGACCTGCTTGCGCTCGCCCTCCAGCGCGGAGCGCGACTGCAGGATGCGCTCGCGCAGGTGGCGCGGCGTGTAGTCGCGCGGGACCGGTCGGGCTGCAACGGATGCGGGGCTGCCCGGCTCCGGGCGGGCGCCGACCGCATCCAGGATACGCAGCCGATGGCCCAGGGAGTCCACGCCGATCGCCTGCAGGTCCTGCGCCGTCAGGCGCGGCAGCAGTGCGGCATCGATGTCGTTGGCGGCAAACAGCGGCGCATACCGGCCCAGGCCCAGGCCCTCGAGCCAGCGGGTCACGTCCTGGCTCATGGCAGCACCGCTCGCCAGGCGCTCAGCTTGTCCTCCCATCCCATCGCGGCATGCGCCGGGCTGGTCGAGGGCAGCCGCAGCAGCGTGACCGTGCGCCCCGCCGGCAGGCGATGCTGCACATGGCGCTGAAACAGCCGCTGCGCGGCCGTACCGTTGAAGGCGATCCGATCGATGCCCGGATGCCGCTGCAGCAGGCCGGCGATGTCATTGGGCACCTCGGTGCCGGGCACGATCGCGGCATCCAGGCTGCCGGGGCGCTCACAGGCCGCCAGCACGTCCCACAGCGCGATGCGGTGGCGCTGCAGTGCCCGGATCCGCGCGGCATAAGCTTCCTCGGGCGCCAGGCCCAGCAACCGGCCCAGGATGCGCCAGAACGCATTGCGGGGATGGGCGTAGTACTGCTGCGCACGCAGGCTGGCCGCGCCGGGCATGCTGCCCAGCACCAGCACCCGGGCATGGGCACCGACAACGGGGGGAAAGCTGTGGATCGTCATGCAGGCAGGACCGCCCCATCGGCGGGCCTGCCTGATTCTGACGCAATCTGCCGCCGGCTGGCGCCGGTCAGGCCAGACCCTTGGCGGCGTCCCGCCGCTGCCGGTAGACGCGCAGCAGCGCGGGAACGGCCAGCAGCAGCACCGAGATCGCCATCAGGCTGCCGGACAGCGGCCGCGTGAAGAACGTCAACCAGTCGCCCTGGCTGATCGTCAGTGCCTGGCGCATCGACTGCTCCGCCATCGGCGCCAGGATCAGGCCGACGATCAGCGGCGCGGCCGGGAAGTCGAAGCGCCGCATCACGAAGCCCATCAGCCCGAAGACGAACAGCAGGCCGACGTTGAACACCGAGTTGCCTGCGCCGTAGACGCCGGCCGTCGAGATCACGATGATGCCGGCATAAAGCCACGGGGGCGGGATCTTCAGCAGCTTGACCCACAGCCCGACCAGCGGGAGGTTCAGCACCAGCAGGATCAGGTTGCCGATGTACAGGCTGGCGATCAGCGTCCAGACCAGGCTGCCCTGCTGGCTGAACAGCTGCGGGCCCGTCTGGATGCCGTAGCCCTCGAAGGCCGACAGCATGATGGCCGCCGTGGCCGAGGTCGGGATGCCCAGCGTCAGCAGCGGCATCAGCACGCCGGCCGCCGCCGCGTTGTTGGCCGCCTCCGGGCCGGCCACGCCTTCGATGGCCCCATGACCGAATTCCTCGGGGTGCTTCGACAGCTTGCGCTCGGTGTAGTAGGACAGCAGCGTGGGCAGCTCGGCGCCGCCGGCCGGCATCGCGCCGATCGGGAAGCCGTACAGCGCGCCGCGCAGCCAGGCCTTCCAGGAGCGGGCC
>JAEUOX010000498.1 GCA_016790475.1 Rhodoferax sp.
CGAGGTCGACCGCCAGCACATCGCGCTGGCCGCGCTGGCGGCGCTGGTCGACATCGGCGCCTGGCCGCGCGAAGCGCTGCCCGAGGCGACCAGGCGGCTGGGCATCGTGCCGGAGCCCACGCCGCCCTGGCTGGCCTGAGCTCCCCGCGCTCAGCGCGAAATCAACCTGAACGAGCGCTCGGCGGGCGGGCGGTCCTTGCAGGCCGGGCGCCCGGAGTCGCCATCGTCGGCGGAGAGCCACAGCCTCGCTGTGTCCGGGTCGATGGCCACTCCCTCCCAGGCCACGCCCGCAGGCAGTTGCACCGGCATTTCTGTCGCGCTTGCGTCGCCGACGCGCCACGAATGAAGGCGCCAGTCACCGCGGGTACCGGCCGGGCCGGCGAGAAGCAGGACGCTCCCGTCCTTGCGCGCTGCCATGTCGCGAATGCCACGCCCACCCAGGTCCACCCACATCGGAGGACCGAAGGTCGCGGGCTCTCCACGCTCAGTGGCCGGCTCAGGATTGAGCCACTCGACCACCAGGGCCTTGCCGTCGACGAGAGGGCTCCTGAACCCGACGAGCAACGTCCGCCGATCGGTCGCCGCCAGGCCCTCGACATCGAGACCCCCGCGCAGATGGGGCTGCGCCGCGGCAGCACGAAGGGCGCTCGCCAAAGCGGATTCACCACGGGTGAGCACCTCCAGCATGGAGGTCGCCGCCCGACCGATCGGCAAGAGCTGCCGGCTCGATGAGTCCCAACGCGTCGCCACAAGCCGCTGACGGCTGGGCTCGGCATCGCCGCCCCGATCCCGGCCGTGCGAGCCGATCCAGTAGATCACGTCGCCGACCCGCGCCGCCGCCTCGAGATCGGCCTCCTTCGGGCGCCCCTTGCGGTTGAGTTCGGGACGCAGCAACGGCCCGAGGTCGAACTCGGCGCGGACCTCGGGCACGGCTGCGCCAAGGTCCACCAGTCGGACCACGTTGTTTTCGTCGCTGGCCACGAGCACGAGCCCTCCGCCAAGCGCCACCAGGGCGGAACCGTCGCAAGCCTGCGGCGCCGGGAGGAAATCCGGGTCCCGCTGCATGGCCCAGAGGCCGGCCAATGCGCCGAGGGTCGACGCCAAGATCAACGCCATCCGGATTGTCGGCATGCGTGCTCGCTTGAATTGGCTTCGACCGCCCGTGATGCCGGAATCAAGGCTTGATGGGCACCGTCTTGAGGTGCACCGCCGGCCGCAGCCCGGTCGAGATCCCGGTCACCTCGAAGGTCCTGCCATCAACCTGCACTGCCGTGCCCTTCGCCACCGCAACGACGTCGGCCCCGCCTGCACCGACCACACGCAGCACGGCGAAAGTCGCGTCATCGAAGCGATTCGAACTTCGGTCGTCGGGGAATATGTCTTTGACTTTCTTGCACCAGCGGTTGTCGACCTCCAGCCGACCTTCGTCCCCGCACTTGAGCCGGCGATTGCCGTCGTCGCTCGTCTCCGCCGGCGGCTCGCCCTGCCAAAGGTCCACCACCTCGCTCAGCGCAAGTAGCTCGTGCGGCTTGAGCGGCCCGAACTCGTCCTGAGCCACCTTGAGGGCCGCCTTGAACGCCCTTTGCGCCTCGTCCGCCGTCAGCGTCTTGGCGCCCCGCAACTCGTGCAGCCGTTCGGCCAGCTTCAACCTGGGAAAGGTCCCCGGGGACACCAGGGTGACCACGGACCGACCCGCCTGCAGCGGAACCCGCTCCGTCACCTCGTACCGATCGATCCGTCGCAGGGCCTCCTCCTGCAACCGGCCGACGAAGTAGGCTGCGGCAAGGATCGCCGCGCCTCCCAGGATCCAGGGCGCCAAGCGTGCGACCGTCGGCAAGTCACGATAGCGCAGGGAGTCTGCCATCCTGGTAAAGCGAGCAATCTCCGCGCCGAGGTCGCTCGCGGGCGCCGCTCTTCCGAAGTCCACCGCCAGTTCTTCGATCAGCTTGCGTACCTCGCTCTCCTGCTCGGCTCTGCAGGCCTGCAACTTCTCGATCGGCCACATCGTCTTCCTGGCCTGCGCGGCAGGCACCGCCATCAGCCGCAGCTTGCGCTGGCTCAGGTCGGGGTCCATGGCCCGGGCCGATGCCATCTCGGCCAGCACCGACGAACTGCGCAGGGCCCGGGGTGTGAGCAGCGCCAGCACCACCCTTGCCGACCGCAACGCGGCGAAGATCGCCTCGGTGAAGGGCTCGCCATTCCGTATGGAGCCCTGCTCGGCGAAGAAGATCTCGTCGGCCTTCGCGATGCCCGAGTGCACGATCAGCTGGCACAGTTCCTTGGCCAGCTTGCGGTCGGCAGACTGGTAGCTGATGAAGAGGACACGGTCGGCCATGGCGCGGGTGTTGGGTGGGAAGAGCCGCGGCCGCGTCGTCGCAGCGGCTAGCATCCGGAAGCCCCCATTCTGCGTTGCCCATGGCCCTCAAGAAATCCGAGCTCTACTCATCCTTGTGGAGCAGCTGCGACGAGCTGCGCGGCGGCATGGACGCCAGCCAGTACAAGGACTACGTGCTGGTGCTGCTGTTCATCAAGTACGTCAGCGACAAGTACGCCGGCCAGCCCTTCGCGGCCATCACCGTCCCGAAGGGCGCGAGCTTCGCCGACATGGCCGCGTTCAAGGGCAAGGCCGACATCGGCGACCGCATCAACAAGCAGATCGTCGGCCCGCTGGCCGCGGCCAACCGGCTGGCGGACATGCCGGATTTCAACGACGCCACCAAGCTCGGCAGCGGCCAGGAGATGGTGGACAAGCTCACCAACCTGATCGCCATCTTCGAGAACAAGGCGCTCGACTTCTCGAACAACCGCGCCGAGGGCGACGACATCCTCGGCGACGCGTACGAGTACCTGATGCGCCACTTCGCCACCGAGAGTGGCAAGAGCAAGGGGCAGTTCTACACGCCGGCCGAGGTGAGCCGCGTCATCGCGCAGCTGCTGGGCATCCGCCACGCGAAGACGAGCGCGGCCACCACCGTGTACGACCCCACCTGCGGCTCGGGCTCGCTCTTGCTGAAGGTGGCCGACGAGGCGCGCACGCCGCTCACGCTCTACGGCCAGGAGAAGGACGCCGCCACCAGCGGCCTGGCGCGCATGAACATGATCCTGCACGACAACCCGACAGCGCTCGTCGAGCAGGGCAACACACTGGCCGACCCCAAATTCCTGGAAGGCGGGCGGCTCAAGACCTTCGACTACGTGGTGGCCAACCCGCCCTTCAGCGACAAGCGCTGGAGCACCGGCCTCGACCCCGCCAGCGACGCGCAGGAGCGCTTCGTGCCCTTCGGCATTCCGCCGGCCAAGCAGGGCGACTACGCCTACCTACTGCACATCGTGCGAAGCCTGAAGAGCACCGGCCGCGGCGCCTGCATCCTGCCGCACGGCGTGCTGTTCCGCGGCAACGCTGAGGCCGACATCCGCCGCGCGCTGCTGCAGCGTGGCTACATCGAGGCGCTGATCGGCCTGCCGGCCAACCTCTTCTACGGCACCGGCATCCCGGCATGCATCCTCGTCATCGACAAGGCCGGCGCGCACCAGCGCGCCATGGGCGCGGAAGGCGCCGGCGTCTTCATGGTCGACGCGAGCGCCGGCTTCCGCAAGGACGGGCCGAAGAACCGCCTGCGCGCGCAGGACATCCACCGCATCGTTGACACCTTCACGCGCCGGCAGGCCGTGCCGCGCTACAGCCGCTTCGTGCCGCTGGCGGAGATCGAGCGCAACGGCTTCAACCTCAACCTGCCGCGCTACATCGACAGCAGCGTGCCCGAAGACGTGCAGGACATCGCCGGCCACCTGCAAGGCGGCATCCCCGTGGCCGATGTGCAGGCGCTGCAGCACTGGTGGGCCGTGTGCCCGGCGCTCGAAGCGGCGCTGTTCAAGCCCCACCGCACCGGCTACGTGGACCTGGCCGTCGACAAGGCCACCCTCAAGGCCACCATCCACGGCCACCCGCAGTTCGTGGCGCTGCGCCAGGGCCTCGAAGCGCACTTCGCGAAGTGGCGCGCCGCCACGGCGAAAGAACTGAAGGCGCTGCGGGCCCCGACACCCGGCTTCCACCCGAAGGAGCTGATCGCCGAGCTCGGCGAGAGCCTGCTCGAACACTTCCAGGGCCGCCCGCTCGTGGACCCCTATGGCCTGTACCAGCACCTGATGGACTTCTGGGACACGACGATGCAGGACGACGCCTACCTCGTGGCGGCAGACGGCTGGCGCGCGGTGCCGGCGCGCGTGCTGGAGGAGAAGAAGAACAAGGAAGGCAAGGTGGTGAAGACCGTCGACCGCGGCTGGGCCTGCGACCTGGTGCCCAAGGCGCTGATCGTGGCGCGCTACTTTGCCGCCGAGCAGGCCGAGATCGACGCGCTGGCCGCGAAGATCGACAGCACCGCCGCCGAGTTGGCCGAGCTGGAGGAAGAGCACGGCGGCGAAGAAGGCGCGTTCGGCGCCTTCGACAACGGCAAGGTCAACGCCGCGGGCGTGAAGGATCGGCTCGACGAGATCGCTGCCGAGCTCGGCAAGAACAAGCCCGACGACGACACGCGCGCCGAGATCGAGGTGCTGAAGCGCTGGCTCGCGCTGAACAGCGAGACGGCGGCGCTGAAGAAGAAGCAGCGCGACGCCGAGGCCCGCCTGGACCGGCTTGCGCACGACCGCTACGCGACGCTGACCGAAGCCGACGTGAAGGCGCTGGTGGTGGACGACAAGTGGCTGCCGGCGCTGGACGCCGCCCTGCACGCCGAACTCGACCGCGCGAGCCGGCAGCTGACGCAGCGGGTGAAGGAACTGGCCGAGCGGTACGAGGCGCCGATGGGGGTGTTGGCGGCGAGGGTGGCGGAGTTCGAGGGCAAGGTGGCGGGGCACCTGGAGCGGATGGGGTTTGCATGGAGGTGAGGGAGCCGTCGGCGCGGTACCTCCAGAGCGGAAGCGTTGGGCCCGCTCCGATTCCAGATACCTGGAACACCCGCGCTCTCGCTGAACTGGCCCAGATCCAATCGGGCATCGCGAAAAACGCTAACGGCTTGGTCAGCGACCCGGTGGAGCTTCCTTACCTGCGAGTTGCCAACGTTCAGGACGGATATGTCGACCTCACCGACGTCGCGACCATTCGAGTGAGTCGCGAAGATGTGCGGCGCTACGCCGTACGGGCGGGCGACGTGCTCATGAACGAAGGTGGCGATCTCGACAAGTTGGGACGCGGGACGCTCTGGCGCGGCCAGATTGACCCTTGCGTTCATCAGAACCATGTCTTCGTCGTTCGGTGCCGCGAAGGCCTGCTCCCTGAGTATTTGAGCGTTTGGACTGGCTCTGCCACGGCTCGCAGGTACTTTCTCCTTGCTGGGCGCCAGACCACGAACCTCGCGTCGATCAACAAGACCTCGCTGGGCGAACTTCCCGTTGCTATGCCGGGGACTGCTGCCGAGCAAGCAGCAATCGCAGCGGCGGTACGCGACGCCGACGCCCTCATCGAATCCATGGAGCAACTCCTCGCCAAGAAGCGCCAGCTCAAGCAAGGCGCCATGCAGGAATTGCTCACCGGCAAGAAGCGGCTGCCGGGGTTTATCCAAGGTTGGGAGGTCGCGCGCCTTGGCGACCTCGCCTCCATGCGAAGTGGAGGCACTCCGCCAACCTCGGTCGGCGAGTACTACGGTGGTCGAATCCCGTGGGTGTCGATTGCCGACATGACCAACACCGGCAAGTGGATCAGTTTGACTCAGCGCACACTGAGCGAGAAAGGCTTGGGGGCGTGTGCAGCCGTGACCTACCCCGCCGGCACCGTTCTGTACGCGATGTACGCCTCCATTGGAGAGTGCACGATTGCGGCAGTGCCCATGACGTCGAGTCAGGCGATCCTGGGGATACAGCCGCGTGCGACGCTGAACGCAGAGTTCCTCTACTACGTTCTTACCGAGCGGCGAGACCGCGTCAGGCTACTTGGGCAACAAGGTACCCAGGCAAATCTGAACGCCGGAATGGTTCGCGCGTTCGAGTTGGCGCTGCCCTCCGTGCCGGAGCAAGCCGCCATCGCCGCCGTCCTCTCCGCCCTCGACATCGAACTCGAAGCCCTCGAAGCGCGCCTCGCCAAGGCCCGCGCGCTGAAGCAGGGCATGGCGCAGGCGCTGCTCACCGGCCGCATCCGCCTGGCGCCTTTCGGCGAGCAGGCTCCGGCCGCTTCGCCCGGCTGATCACATGCGGCATTCGGCGCGCAGCGCGGCAAAGGGCGGTGCGGGCAGGGCGTGGCGCTTAGCTGCGGCGGTCGGGCCCTGGGGGCCCGACTCCCCTGCGCTGCTCAGGCTCATGGCCCGCTCACAACTCGCTTCACTCGCTGCGCTCGTTTCGCTCAGACAATGTTCGCGAGTCAGTCATGGATGCGCGCGAGTACGCGCGCGGCCAGGAGCCTTGCGCTGCTCGGCGCCGCAGATGCGCACCCCACCCCGCCCGCACCACCCTTTGCGGAGACGGGGTCTGTTCTCGAACGAATGCCACCGCGGTTCCGGCAAGGCCGTGGGCGGGAGCTCGGCGGGGCGCATTTGCGGCGGCGAGCAGCGCAGGCCTGGGGTCGGCGCGCGTACGCGCGCGCTTCCATGACTGACTCGCGAACACTGTCTGAGCGAAACGAGCGCAGCGAGTGAAGCGAGTTGTGAGCGGGCCAGGAGTTCGAGCAGCGCAGCGGAGTCGGCCCCCCAGGGCCGACCGCCGCATCTAAGCGCCGCGCCCTGCCCGCACCCCCCTTTGCCGCACCGACGGTGGGAGTCATGGGCCGCCCACACGCCGACCCGATTGCCAGCGGCGGAAAAGTGGTCACCGGCTCAGCCAGCCAGCCCATCATCGACCTTCACGTTCTCCGCCTTCAACTCGAGCCCCGCGTCGGCCGCCGTTTCCTTCAGCAGCACCGCGAAGTCCACGTTGTCATAGCCGCGCCCGACGAGCCGCGCCACCGACTCGCGCGTCGCCGCCGCTGCCGGCATCGCCACGCCCTGCGCCTTGCCGGCGCCGAGGCCGAGGTCCATGTCCTTGAGCAGCAGCTTGGGCGTGAAGGTGACCTGCTCGAACGTCAGGTTCGTCAGCACCGGGGACTTGTAGCGCGTGTACATGCTGCCGAGCACCGAGTCGTTGATGCTCTCCAGGAACACATGGCGCGGGATGCCCGCCTTCTCGGCCAGCACCGTGATCTCGCACAGGCTCTGGATGATCACGCCGAACATCGTGTTGTGCGCGATCTTCCACACGCGCGCGAGCTCGCCCTCGCCCACCCACATCATCTTGCGCCCCATGGCCTGCAGCAGCGGCGCCACGCGCTCGTAGTGCGCCTTCGGGCCCGAGGCCACGATGAGCAGCTTGCCCGCCTTCGCCACCTTGGCGTTGCCCGACACCGGCGCGCAGAGGTAGGCCACGCCCTGCGCTTCCAGGCGCTGGCGGATCTCGGCCGAGCCCTCCTGCGAGATGCTGGAACTGTCGACCACCATCGTCGGCTTCTTCGGCCCGGTGACGAGGCCGCCTTCGCCGAAGAGCACCTCCTTCAGGTCGTCGGTGGTGCTCACCATCGTGAACACCACGTCGCAGGCAGCGAGGTCGAGCTTGGCGTCGACGATGGTGGCGCCGTAGTCGGCGAGCGGCAGCGCCTTGGCGCGCGTGCGGTTCCACACCTTCACGCCGTGGCCGGCGGCGGTGAGGCGCTTCACCATCGCCTCGCCCATGCGGCCAAGGCCGATCCATCCCACGGAGAGTGTTGCAGCGTTGGTCATCGTGTCATCAGTCGGGTGCGTGTGTCGTGCGTTAGGTGGCCAGTGACGTGGCCAGCGGGGATCGTGCGGCTCAGTCGACCTGCGCGCCGGAGCGGCGCACGGCCTCACCCCAGCGCTGGATCTCCTGCGCGCCGAAGGCGGCCAGTTCGGCCGGCGGCAATGCGCGCGACTCCACGCCCAGCTCCGCGAGCTTGACCGCCACGTCAGGCCGCGCCAGTCCCTTGGCCAGCGCGTCGCGCAGCTTCGCCACCTCGGCCGGCGGGGTGGAGGCCGGGGCGTAGACCATGAACCAGGCGACGAGGTCGAAGTCGGCCACGCCTTGCTCCTGCAACGCCGGCACGTCGGTCGCGGCGGCGCTGCGCCGGGCGCTGGAGGCGCCGAGCGCGCGCAGCTTGCCCGCCTTCATGTGCGGCAGC
>JAEUOX010000074.1 GCA_016790475.1 Rhodoferax sp.
CTGCTGCTGGACGAACCGATCAGCGCGCTGGACGTGCACCACCAGCTCACCGTGCTGGAGCGGGTGCGCCAGCTGACGCGCGGCCAGGGGCTGACCACGCTGCTGGTGCTGCACGACCTGCAGGCGGCGGCACGCTACTGCGACGACCTGCTGTTGCTGCGCCAGGGAACGGTTGCCGCGCGCGGCACGCCGGTCCTGGTGTACCACGCGGCGCTGGCCGCCGGGGAGACCGCGGCGTAAAATTCACCCGATGCGCACCCCTGCCCCCGGATCCCCCCTGCTGCATCGCCGGGACTGGCTGGCGGCGGTGCCGCTCTGGGCCCTCGGCGCGACCGGCTGCAGCACGCTGCCGCCCGAGGGCACGCCGCTGCAGATCTCCGACTACGGGCTGCCCTTCGTCGCAGCCACCGTCGACGGCATGGAGGTGCTGGCGCTGGTGGACAGCGGCAGTGCGTCGTCGGTCCGGATCTCGCAGCGCCTGGCCCGGCGGCTGCGGCTGGCGCTGACGCCGGTCCCGGGCGCCCGGATCTCCGGCCTGGACGGACGTTCGCTGCCGGTCGAACGCGGGGAGCTTGCTGCACTGACCCTGGCAGGCCGCCGCTGGGCCCCGCTGGCGGTCGAGGTCACGGGCACGCGGCTGGAGGATATCGCCGCACGGGTGGGCACCGGCTTCGACCTGCAGATCGGCTGGCGGCTGCTGGAGCAGGCCGTGGCCGTGCTGGACTATCCCGTTCGCCGCTTCCGTTGGGCCGATGCACCGGGGCTCGGCGGCCTGCACATCCCGTATGCGCTGTCGGGCGGGCTGCCGGTCGTGCAGGCGGTGGTGGCCGGGCGCCCCGTTGCACTGCTGGTCGACACCGGCGCCCCGGAGAACACGCTGGGCCTTGACACCCTCGGGCAGCCGGCCGGCACGCTGGCCAGCCACCCGCTGCAGCTCGGCACCTTGGAGCGAACGCCGCTGTGGCGGGCCAAGGACCTGACCGTCACGCAACGGGCGCTGGGGACGGCCGGGACGCTGGGCACCCCCTTCCTGCGGGAGTTCCGCGTCACGATCCTGTCCGGGCAGCACCAGCTGCAGTTCGGCTGAGGCCGGCTCAGCGCGCCAGCACCGGCCGCAGCGCGCGACCGGTATGCGTGTCGAGCGCGACCACCACCTCCGGCGGTGCGGCAGCGACCACCCGGCCGCCGCCATCGCCGCCCTCCGGCCCGAGATCGATCACCCAGTCGGCCTCGGCGATGACGTCCAGGTCGTGCTCGATGACGACCACGCTGTGCCCGCCGTCCACCAGCCGGTGCAGCACGCGGATCAGCTTCTCGACATCCGCCATGTGCAGGCCGACCGTGGGTTCGTCCAGCACATACAGCGTGTGAGGCGCCTTCTGGCCGCGCCGGGTGATGTCGTCGCGCACCTTGCTGAGCTCGGTGACCAGCTTGATGCGCTGGGCCTCGCCGCCGCTGAGCGTCGGCGACGGCTGGCCGAGCGTCAGGTAGCCCAGCCCGACGTCCTTCAGCAGCTGCAGCGGGTGGCCGATCGTCGGCATGCTGGCGAAGAAGTCGACCGCCTCGTCGACCTCCATCTGCAGGATCTCGCCGATGTTGCGGCCGCGCCAGGTGACGGCCAGCGTCTCGGGATTGAAGCGGGCGCCGTGGCAGGTCTCGCAGGGCACCTTCACGTCCGGCAGGAAGCTCATCGCCACGGTGCGGATGCCCTGGCCCTCGCAGGACGGGCAGCGGCCGTCGCCGGTGTTGAAGCTGAAGCGGCTGCCGGAGTAGCCCCGCGCGCGCGCCTCCAGCGTGTCCGCGAACAGCTTGCGGATCGTGTCCCAGAAGCCGATGTAGGTAGCCGGGCAGCTGCGGGGCGTCTTGCCGATCGGTGTCTGGTCGACCTCCAGCACCCGGTCGACCGACTCGAAGCCGGTCACGCCGGTGCAGCCGACCCAGCTCGGCCGCGCACCGGCCGCCTGGGCATCGCGGCCGGCACGGCTCGCACGCTGCGCGACGGCCGCCTGCACATTGGCCAGCAGCACGTCGCGCGCCAGCGTGGACTTGCCCGAGCCGCTGACACCGGTGACCGCCACCAGCCGCCGCAGAGGGACGGCCAGGTCCAGCTGCTGCAGGTTGTGCAGGCTGGCGCCACGCAGCCGCAGCGTGTCCGGCAGCGCGGTGTCCACGCCGCGGCGCGCCTGCAGCGGGTGGCGCATCGCATCGCGCAGGTAGCGGCCGGTCAGCGAGGTGTCGGACTGCATCACCCGTTGCAGCGAGCCCTCGGCCACCAGCGTGCCGCCGCGCTTGCCGGCACCGGGCCCGATATCGATGATGTGGTCGGCATGGCGGATGGTGTCCTCGTCGTGCTCCACGACCACCAGCGTGTTGCCCTTGTCGCTGAGCGTCTTCAGCGCCGACAGCAGGATCTGGTTGTCGCGCGCATGCAGGCCGATCGTCGGCTCGTCGAGCACGTAGCAGACGCCCTGCAGGTTGCTGCCCAGCTGGGCCGCCAGCCGGATGCGCTGGGCCTCGCCGCCGCTGAGGGTCGGAGCCCCGCGATCCAGCGTCAGGTAGCCCAGACCCACCTCCTCCAGGAACTGCAGCCGGCTGCGGATCTCGGGGACCAGATCGCGCGCGATCTCGGCCTCGCGCCGATCCAACCGGCCCTCGACCTGCAGTGTCTCGACCCAGCGGCGCAGGTCGGTGACGCTCAGCCGCGCCAGCTCGGCGATGCCGACGGCCGCCTGGCCCGCGCCAGCGCCGAAGCGCACAGCGCGCGCCATCAGGTTCAGCCGGGTGCCGCTGCAGGTGGGGCAGACCTCGTCGCCGATGTCCTCCGCGTCCGGCTCGGCAAAGGTCTGTTCACGGCCACCGTTGTCGTCGTCCCGCACGGAATCGTCCAGCGCCTTGCGCTGCTCGCGTGTCAGCCGCACACCGGTGCCGACGCAGTCCGGGCACCATCCATGCTTGCTGTTGTAGGAGAACAGCCGCGGGTCGAGCTCGGCATAGCTGGTGCTGCAGACCGGGCAGGCCCGCCGCGTCGAGAAGACCTGCATCCGCCCGATGCCGGCCGTCGGCGCGCCCGCGAGCATCGCGGCGCGCAGGCCGTCCAGCGCGCTCAGCACATGCACGACGCCCTTGCCGTGCTCCAGCGCCGCCGCGAGGCCGTCGCGCAGGGCCGCCTCCTGGCCGGACGTGACATCCAGGCTCAGCACCGGCAGCTCGATCGTGTGCTCCTTGAAGCGGTCGATACGGGGAAAGCCGGTGGTCGGCAGGAACTCGCCATCCACACGCAGGTGGGTGAAGCCCCGCGGGCGGGCCCAGTCGGCCAGCTCGGTGTAGACGCCCTTGCGGGCCACCACCAGTGGCGCCAGCAGGCCGATGTGCTGGCCGCGGAACTGGCGCAGCAGCTGGGCCACGATGCTGTCGGGCGTCTGCGGGGCGACCGCCGCGCCGTCGTGCACGCAGTGCTGCACCCCCAGCTTGACGAACAGCAGCCGCAGGAAATGCCAGACCTCGGTCGCGGTGCCCACCGTTGACTTGCGCCCGCCGCGGGACAGCCGCTGCTCGATCGCGACCGTCGGTGGAATGCCATAGACCGCGTCCACCTCCGGCCGGCCGGCCGGTTGCACGATGCTGCGCGCGTAAGCGTTGAGCGACTCCAGGTAACGGCGCTGACCCTCGTTGAACAGGATGTCGAAGGCCAGTGTCGACTTGCCGGAGCCGCTGACGCCGGTGACCACACTGAAGCGGCCGCGCGGTATGTCGACCGACAGCGCGCGCAAGTTGTGCTCCTTCGCATGGACGATGCGGATCGCGTCCGGCGCCGGTGCACTGCCGGCCTCCGGCGTGGCACCGGCATACCGCGGCCGCGGTTCCTCGGCCGCGAGTGCCGGCTGCCCGGCGCCGATCGCGCTGTCGTACTCGCGCAGCGCGCGGCCGGTGTGGGAGTCCGGGTGCTGGCGCAGCTGGTCCGGCGTGCCGGTGGCCACGACCAGGCCGCCAGCCTCGCCGCCCTCCGGGCCGAGATCGATCAGCCAGTCGGCGGATCCGATGACGTCCAGGTTGTGCTCGATCACGAGCAGCGAGTGGCCGGCATCGAGCAGCTTGCGCAGCGCGCGCATCAGCTTGGCGATGTCGTCGAAGTGCAGGCCGGTCGTCGGCTCGTCGAACATGAACAGCGTGCCACGCCGCGCCACCGGCTGCCGGCTGCTGCTGCCGCTGCGCGCGGCCTCCGCCAGGAAGCCGGCCAGCTTGAGCCGCTGGGCTTCGCCGCCAGACAGCGTGGGCACCGGCTGGCCGAGCTTCACGTACTCCAGGCCGACGTCGACGATCGGCTGCAGCGCACGGATCACGTCGCGGTCGCCCGCGAACAGCTGCGCCGCCTCGCTGACCGTGAGGTCCAGCACGTCGGCGACGCTCAGGCTCACGCGACGTGCCGGCACCGCCGGCGTGCGACGCACCAGCTGCGGATTGCCGATGCGTCGGACACCGTCCTCGCCGGCCGGCGCGGTTGCCGCGCCGAGCAGAACCGGTGCGGCCGGCTCGGAGACGCTGCCCGGCACCGGGCGCAGCCGCTCGATGCGCACCTCCAGGATCTCCGGCCGGTAGCGGCGGCCGTCGCAGTCCGGGCAGCGCAGGTAGACGTCGCTGAGGAACTGCATCTCGACATGCTCGAAGCCGGAGCCTCCGCAGGTCGGGCAGCGGCCATCGCCGCCGTTGAAGCTGAACTTCGCCGCGGTGTAGCCACGCTGCCGTGCCAATGGCGCATTCGCGAAGATTTCTCGGATCGCATCCCAGGCGCCGACATAGCTGACCGGGTTGGAACGGGCGGTCTTGCCGATCGGCGACTGGTCGACGAACACGACATCGGCCAGTTGCTCGGCGCCCAGCAGCCGGTCGTGCTGCCCGGCCGCCTCGGTGGCGCGGCCGAAATGGCGCATCAGTGCGGGCGCCAGCACGTCCTGCACCAGCGTCGACTTGCCGCTGCCGCTGACGCCGGTGACGCAGACCAGGCGCTGCAGCGGGATCTCGATGGACACGTTCTTCAGGTTGTGCTCGCGCACGCCCTCCAGCAGCAGCCGCGGCGTGTTCTCCGCGACCAGCCGGCGCAGGCCGGCACCAACCTGCCGGCGGCCGCCCAGGTAGGCGCCGGTCAGCGTGTCGGCCTGGCGCAACTGCTGCGTGCTGCCGTCGAACACGATGCTGCCGCCCCGCTCGCCGGGGCCGGGGCCCATGTCGATGATGCGGTCCGCCGCCAGCATCACGGCCGGATCGTGCTCGACCACCACCAGCGTGTTGCCGGCGTCGCGCAGGCGCTGCATTGCGCGCGTGATGCGGTGCATGTCGCGCGGGTGCAGGCCGATACTGGGCTCGTCCAGCACGAACAGCGTGTTGACAAGCGAGGTACCGAGCGCGGTCGTCAGATTGATCCGCTGGACCTCGCCGCCCGACAGCGTGCGGCTCTGGCGGTCCAGGTGCAGGTAGCCGATGCCGACATCGCACAGATAGCGCAGCCGGGTGCCGATCTCCTCGAACAGCAGGTGCAGGGCCTTGCGGTCGGCGGCCGTGCGGGTGTCGTCGTCCGCGGCCCCGGCACCGGCACCGGCGGTCAGCCGGTCGAAGAACTGGCGCAGCCGGTCGATCGGCAGCAGCATCAGGTCATGCAGGCAGAGTCCGGGCAGGGCCTCGAGCTGCGCGCGGGTCCAGCCCACGCCCTGGGGCAGGAAACGGGCGGCCGGGGCCATCACCGCGTCGGCGTCTTCCTTGCTGCCGATGCGCCACAGCAGGCTCTCGGTCTTCAGGCGCGCGCCGGCACAGGCCGGGCACGGGGTGTAGCTGCGGTACTTGGACAGCAGCACCCGGATGTGCATCTTGTAGGCCTTGGTCTCCAGGTACTCGAAGAAGCGCTTGACGCCGTACCAGGTCTGGTTCCACTTGCCGTTCCAGTTCGGCGATCCGTCGATGACCCAGCGCTGGTGCTCGGGCCGCAGCTTGTACCAGGGTGTGTCGCGCGGGATGCCGGCGTCCTCCGCATGGCGCATCAGGTCGTCCTGGCACTCCTGCCAGGCGGGCGTCTGCATCGGCTTGATCGCGCCGGCGCGCAGCGTGAGCTTGTCGTTCGGGATCACCAGGCCGTAGTCGACGCCGATGACCCGGCCGAAGCCGCGGCAGCTGTCGCAGGCGCCCACCGCGCTGTTGAACGAGAAGGCCGACGGGATCGGATCGGCGTAGCGCAGGTCGCTGTCCGGGCAGTGCAGGCCGCTGGAAAACTTCCACACGGCCGGCGGCCCGTCCTCGGCCAGCGCGTACACCGCGATCCGACCGCCGCCCCGGCGCAGCGCGACCTCGATCGCCTCCAGGATGCGCGCACGCTCGGTGCCGGCAAAGCGGAAGCGGTCCGCCACGACATCCAGCACCTTGCGCCTGGCCGGCGGCGCGCCCGCCTTCGCGGCCTTGGCCGACTTGCCGCTGGCTTCGGGGGGCGCGGGCACCTCGACCTCCCGCTCAGCCTGCACCCGGGTGTAGCCGCTGACCGACAGCCACTGGGCGATCTCCTCCGGGCCGGTTTCGATCGGCAGCTCCACCGGGAAGGTCACGACCAGCCGCGGATCCGTGGCCGCCGTCCAGGCGGCGAGCTGGGCATGGATGGTTTCCGGCGTGTCATGGCGCACCGGCTGCGCGGTGACGCGGTCGAACAGCTGGCCGGCCCTGGCGACCAGCAGCTTCAGGTGGTCGTTCAGCTCGGTCATCGTGCCCACCGTCGAGCGCGAGGAGCGCACCGGGTTCGTCTGGTCGATCGCGATCGCCGGCGGGACGCCCTCCACCTTGTCGACCGCCGGCTTGTCCATGCGGTCCAGGAACTGGCGCGCGTAGGCGGAGAAGGTCTCCACATAGCGGCGCTGGCCCTCCGCATACAGGGTGTCGAACACCAGGCTGGACTTGCCGGAGCCGCTCGGGCCGGTCACGACCGTCAGCTCGCCGGTCTGCAGGTCCAGGTCGAGGTTCTTGAGGTTGTGCTGACGCGCTCCGCGAATGCGGATGGTTCCCTGGGACATGGAGGAGGCTTTCGAAGGAGGGCCGAACATTCTAGACAGCACCTTGCGCCCGGCATGGCAGGGTGGTCATCCCGCGGCGCCCCGGCCGGTACATGCCCGCAGAGCGCAAAACCGTCGGGTTCGCGATTCGTTACATCTAAATGAGAATGATTTGTATTTGCTGTACAATCGCCATTCCGATCCAGCCAGCCACACCATTCGCCGTCCCGGCGACGTTGGAAGTAGCCAGCCAGTGTTGTTCCCCGACCTGCGAGGCGCTCCCACCATGAACTCCGGATTCCCGACATGCCCCACCCCGGCCGGCTCGACCCCGCGCGCCGGCGCTCCCAACAGCCGCGCCGCAGTGCTGCCGATCGGCGCCCTGCTGCTGGCCGGCTCGATCGGCAGCCCGGCCCAACAGGCGCCCGCCGGGACACGCATGCTGCCGACCGTCACCGTGACCGACACCGCCGAGGCGCCCGAAGGCAAGGACGCGTTGCGCGCCACGACCTCGACGATCGGCAAGGGCAACCAGGCGTTGCGGGACATCCCGCAGTCCGTGACGGTGGTCACCGAGAAGCTGGTCGACGACCGCAACCTGGACACCCTGAAGGAAGCCCTGCACAACACCGCCGGCATCACCTTCCTGGCCGCCGAGGGCGGGGAGGAGGACATCCGGCTGCGCGGCTTCTCGCTGGCGGGCACCGGCGACATCTTCGTCGACGGCATGCGCGATCCAGCCTTCTATGACCGCGACACCTTCAATCTGGACCGGGTGGAAGTGCTGCGCGGCTCCGCGTCGATGCTGTTCGGCCGCGGCTCCACCGGCGGCGCGGTGAACCAGGTCAACAAGCTGCCCCGAACGATGACGGAGCACGAGGTGAGCGCAACCGTCGGCTCGCACAACTACCGCCGCCTGCTGGGCGACTTCAACCTGCATACAGGCGAGGATGCGGCGCTGCGCATCAACACCATGGTCACCCGGGCCGACAACAATGGCGCCGGCAGCAGCATCGACAAGAGCGGCCTGGCCGTCGCCTACCGGTTCGGCATCGGCACGGCGGACGAGTTCCTCGCGAGCCTCTACTACCTCGACAACCACAACGGCATGAACTACGGGCTGCCGTGGGCACGCTCCCCCGGGCAGGACCAGTCCGCCAACACGATCCTCAGCGGGCTGGATCCGTCGGCCTACTTCGGCATGGCCAGCGACTACAACGACGGCCAGGCCCGGATGGCGACGCTGGCGCACACGCACCGGTTCCTGGACGGCGGCGAACTGAAGACCCAGCTGCGGGTCGGCCATTTCGAACGCGACCAGCGCGCCAGCACGGTCCGTCCGGCCGCCGCCTTCGCGCTGGCGGGGCAGGCGGTCAATCTGGCGCTGTTCGGCCCGGACACCGTGTTCACCCGCGGCACGCAGCTGAAGATCCAGGACATGGACACGGTGCACCTGCAGTCGGACTTCAGCCGCAAGTTCGACGCGCTGGGCGTCCGGCATGAGCTGCTGGCCGGTGTGGACGCCGCCAGCGAAAAGAAACGCGTCTACCAGGCCCGCACGGCGGCCCAGGGCGGCGTGACGCTGACCAAGGCCACCACGACCGCCGGCACGCCCGACGACGGCGCCTGGATCGACGAAAGCCTTCGGGTGCTGCGCCTGGGCAACGCGTTCCAGGCGCTGGCCTGGGGCGCCTACGCGCAGGATCTGGTGCAGATCGCCCCCCACTGGAAACTGCTGGGCGGACTGCGCTACGACAGCCTGCAAGGCGACTACAGCGCCTATGCGATCCCGACCAACGCCGCCGGCCCGACCACGGTGACCCGCTACCGGCAGTCCGTCGGCGCCTGGAGCCAACGCATCGGGGCGCTGTACCAGCCCGACGAGCTGTCGTCCTACCACTTCTCCTACGGGACCTCGTTCAACACTTCGGGGGACACCTACTCCTACAACGCGCTGAGCGCCAACACCCCGCCGGAGTCCAGCGCCAACCTGGAGATCGGTGCAAAGCTGGATTCCGCCGACAAGCGCTTCACGACGCGACTTGCGGTGTTCCGATCAACCAAGCTGAACGAGCGCAACACCGACCCGGATACCGCGGCGACCCGGCTGCTGCTGTCCGGCAAGCGCCATGCGGCCGGGTTCGAGGTGGATTTCAGCGGCCGGCTGACGCCCGCGTGGGAGGTGTACGGCTCCTACATGTGGATGCCCATTGCCCGCGTCGACGTGGCGGCGTCGACCGCCACGACCGTCGGCAACCGGGTCGGCGACCGTCCCGGCCTGAGCCCCCGGCACAGCGGCACCGTGTGGACGACCTACCAGCTGACACCGCAGTGGCGCGTCGGCGCCGGCCTGAACTTCCGCAGCCGCCAGGCGCCGGCCGATACCTCGGCCCCGACCTGGGAAGCACCCGGCTTCATGACGGCCGACCTGATGGCGGAGTACCGGATGGACGACCGCCTGACGCTCAAGCTCAGCATCAGCAACATCGCCAACAAGCTGTATGCCGACACGCTGTACCGCGGCCACTACATCCCGGGCGCCGGCCGGCTCGTGCAGGCGACGCTGACCACGAAATTCTGAACCTGCGAGAGAACCGGACCATGCTGCTGCACCTGCCTGCCATCCTGCACGCCGAGGAGCTTTCCACTGCCCATGCACAGCTGCAGCAGGCGCCGTGGCAGGACGGGCGGGACAGCGCGGGCGGCCAGGCCGCGTCGGTCAAGAACAACACCCAACTGCCGCGCGACTGCCCCGCGGCACGCTCCATCCGCAGCCTGGTCCTGGCGGCGCTGGACCGCTCGGCGCTGTTCTTCTCGGCGGCGCTGCCCAAGCAGGTGTTCCCGCCCCACGTCAACCGGTACGCCGGCGAGGCCAACCACTACGGCCCGCATGTGGACAACGCGATCCGCCTGCTGCCGGATGCCGGCCTGCGGATGCGCACCGACCTCTCCGCCACGCTGTTCCTGTCCGATCCCGACAGCTACGACGGCGGCGCGCTGCGCATCGGCCAGGCGCCGGATGCGCCCCGCGTGAAGCTGCCGGCCGGTGATCTGGTGCTTTACGACGGCACCAGCGTCCATGAGGTCGAGCCGGTGACCCGCGGCGAGCGCCTGGCCTGCTTTTTCTGGGTGCAGAGCCTGGTGCGGGACGCCGCGCAGCGGCAGATCCTGTTCGACATGGATATGGCCCTGCTGGACTTGCGCCAGCGCGACGGCGAAAGCCCGGAAGCCGTCCGCCTGACCGGCTGCTACCACAACCTGCTGCGCCTGTGGGCCGAGCCATGAACGCCAGCGCAGCCTCCGACAACGCGGTGACCCCGGAAGACCACGCACGCCGGGCCCGTGCGGTGCTGGACGATGGCGCCTGGGCCTATCTCAGCGGCGGCGCGGCGGACGAGATCACGCTTCGTGGCAACAAGACCGCCTGGGATGCGCTGCGACTGGTGCCGCGCGTGCTGCGCCCGCTGGTGAACGGGCACACCCGGGTGCCGCTGCTGGGCCGCACGCTGGAGCACCCGATCCTGCTGGCACCGGTGGCCTTCCAGCGGCTGGCCCACCCGGACGGGGAACTGGCCAGCGCAATCGCGGCCGCGCTGTTCGGCGCCGGCGTGGTGCTCAGCACCCAGGCCAGCGTGCCGATGGAGGCGGTGGCCCGGCAGGTGCTGCCGGAGGCCACCCGGGGGCCGCTCTGGTTCCAGCTTTACATGCAGGCCGACCGCGGCCACACGCTGGCCCTGGTGGCCCGGGCGGAAGCCGCCGGCTACGAGGCGCTGGTGCTGACGGTGGACGCGCCGGTGCACGGCGCCCGGGACCGGGAGCGGGCCACCGGCTTCCGCCTGCCGCCCGGCATCCGGGCGGTGCATCTGGAGGATCTGCCGAAGCCCACGCAGCAACCGCTCGCACGCTCCGAGAGCCGGCTGTTCGACGACCTGCTGCTCGGTGCACCGACCTGGGAAGATGTACGCTGGCTGCTGGAAAACACCCGGCTGCCGGTGCTGCTCAAGGGCATCCTGGATCCGGACGATGCCCGGCAGGCGCACCGGCTCGGGGCAGCCGGCATCATCGTCTCCAACCATGGCGGGCGGACACTGGATACAGTGCTGCCAACGGCCGACGCGCTGCCCGGCGTGCTGGACGCGATCAGCGGTGCGATCCCGGTCCTCGTCGACGGAGGCATCCGGCGCGGCACGGACGTGCTGAAGGCGATGAGTCTGGGCGCGGCCGCCGTGCTGATCGGTCGGCCCTATGTGTTCGGCCTGGCCCATGCCGGCGCACGGGGGGTGGCGCAGGTGCTGCGCCTGCTGCGGGACGAACTCGAGATCGCGATGGCGCTGGCCGGCTGCCGCACGCTGGCAACGCCGGCACGTCTTGTTAAATGAGAACGATTCTTATTTGATGCGTTAGAATTCGATCCTTCCATGCCATCCTCCAGCCCCATCAGCCCCACCCGGCGCGCCGCACTGATCGTGACGGCGGTGCTGCTGCTGCATGCGCTGGCGCTGTGGGCGCTCAACAGCGGTCTGCTGCACCGCGTCGTCGAGATCGTCGTGCCGGTGGAGGTGCTCAGCGAAGTGGTCGAGCCCCCGCGGCCGGTGGTGCCACCGCCGCCTCCGCCGCAGGTACGCCCGCCGCCGCGCCAGGCCGTGGTGCAACCGGACACCCCGCCGCCGCCGCGCCCGGACGTGACCCCGCCACCCACGCTGGCCGTGCCGGTGAATCCGGAGCCTGCGCCGCAGGCACCGACGGCGATTGCCGCACCCCCTGCGCCTCTGCCGCCGATGACGGCACCGGTCACGCCGACGGCTGTCGCTGCGGCGCCGCCCAAGCCGGCGCCCGTGGAGATCCGCCCTGCGGCACCGCCCAAGGTGGAACCGCCCTCCAGCGATGCCGCGTACCTGCAGAACCCCAAGCCTGTGTACCCGCCAATGAGCAAGCGGCTCAACGAGCAGGGTACGGTGCTGGTGCGTGTGCTGATTGGTGTGGATGGCACCGCGAAAAAGGTGGAGCTCCAGCAGTCCAGCGGCTTCGACCGTCTGGATCAGGCATCGCTCGAAACGGCGCTCAAGTGGCGCTACGTCCCAGGCAAACCTCGCGGTATCCCGGAGGAGACTTGGGTCACCATCCCCTTTGCCTGGAACCTGAAGTAGCCAGGCTGTCCCGTTCTCAAGGAGTTTTCATGGATTCGCAACTCGGTCTGGTCAACGTCTGGTCGCAAGGCGACTGGGTCACCCGCAGCGTGGTGCTGCTGCTGCTGGGCATGTCGCTGGCCTCCTGGATCGTCATCCTGATCAAGGCGCTCGACATCCTGCGCTACCGCAAGCTGGCGCGCAACTCGGAGGCGTTCTGGCACAGCAAGAACATGGCCGAGGGCCTGGGGCAGCTCGGAGAAGCGCAAGGCAACCCGTTTCGCAGTCTGGTGGAGGAAGGCCGGGAAGCCACCCGCCACCATGACAATGCGCGCGCCGAACTGCGGGACACGCTGGACATCAGCGACTGGATCACGCGCGCCCTGCGCAACTCGATCGACGAGTCGATCGCCCGGATGCAATCCGGCCTGGCGATCCTGGCCTCCGTCGGCTCGACCGCGCCCTTCGTCGGCCTGTTCGGCACGGTCTGGGGCATTTACCACGCGCTGATGGGGATCGGCGCCGCCGGCCAGGCCACGATCGACAAGGTGGCCGGCCCGATCGGCGAGGCGCTGATCATGACGGCACTGGGCCTGGCCGTCGCGATACCGGCTGTGCTCGGCTACAACGCGCTGGTGCGCGGCAACAAGTTCGTCGTCGCCCGGCTCAACCGCTTCGGGCATGACCTGCATGCCTATTTCCTGACCGGTGCCCGGGTGCAGGCCGACCGCCCGGCCACGCGCTGAAGGGAAACGCCATGGCCTTCGGAACCCAGGACGACACCGACGAGGTGATGAACGAGATCAACATGACGCCGCTGGTGGACGTCATGCTGGTGCTGCTGATCATCTTCATCATCACGGTGCCGGTCATGAAGCACTCGGTGACGATCGATCTGCCGCGCGCCGCCAACCAGCAGCAGGTGACCCGTCCGGAAACCAACCGCCTGAACGTCGACGCCGCGGGGCAGTACTTCTGGAACGAGACCGCCGTCGACGACGCGCAGTTGCAGGCGCGACTCGCCGAAGCGGCGAAACGCGAGCCCCAGCCCGAGCTGCACATCCGCGGCGACCGGCAGGTCCGCTACGAGCGGGTCGCGCAGGCCATGGCCGCGGCCCAGCGCGCCGGCGTGCGCAAGATCGGTTTCATCACTGAACCGACCACGCCCTGAACCCGGACACGCCGACGACGTCCATGGCCTCCCGACATCCGCCCCCGGACCTGCACCCGCAGGCCTCCCCAACTGAACCGCCGCCAGCCGCCCACCGGCACCCGGGCGGCGCCGCCCCGGTACTCGACAGCCAGTCGCTGCTGCAGGGCCAGGGCAGCGTGGCCATCCTGCACCATGGCGTGATCTACCGCCTGCAGGCCACCAAACTGGGCAAGTTGATACTGACCAAGTAGTCAGCGCCCCGACAGTCCGGGTAGGATGGCGTATCTGCTGCCCGCGCCTCCATGGAATTTGTCGACCTCCGCACTGTCGTAGCCCTGTCTGGCGTGATGGGCGGGCTGATGTCGCTGGTGCTGTTCGGTCTGCGGCGCAACTATCCCCGCTCGATCCGCGGCCTCACCGAATGGGCGAGCGCGCTGGCGATGATGTTTGTCGCCGGCCTGCTGGCCGCCCGGCGCGACGCACTCCCCACCGCGATCACGATCAATGCATCCAGCGTGCTGCTCTGGGGCGGCACCTATCTTTCCTATGCGGGTACCCGGATGTTCTTCGGCCTGCCGGTACGGCACCGCCCGTGGATCGTCGCGATCGCGCTGCTGCTGCTGGTGCAGGTCTGGTTCACCCAGGTAGCGCCGGACTACCGCGTGCGCATGGCGCTGACGACCAGTTATGCCGCCATCGTCAGCGGCCTGCACGGGTGGCTGATCGCGCGGCAGCGCCCGGTGACGCTGGCCCGCGGCATGGCGATCTCGGTGCTGGCGGGGCTGACCGTGCTGCAGCTGCTGCGGCTGGGCACCGCGTTCACCAGCACCGCCCAGGCCGACTTCTTCGGCAACGATCCCTGGCAGGCGATCTACCTGACCGGCCTGTGCATGGCGGTGCTGCTGATGGCGATTGCGCTGGTGCTGATGGCCAGCGACCGCCTGCATGACGAACTGGTGCACCTGGCCAGCCATGACTCGCTGACGAATGCGCTGACGCGCCGCCACATCACGGCCGCCTGCCAGGCCGAGCTGGAGCGCTGCCGGCGGCACGGCCGGCAGATGGCGCTGCTGATCATGGACCTGGACCATTTCAAGGCCATCAACGATACCCATGGCCACCAGGCCGGTGACGCGGTGCTGGTGTGGTTCGTGGGCCGCGTGCGCAGCGTGCTGCGCCCACCAGACCAGCTGGGCCGTTTTGGCGGCGAGGAATTTGTCGCGCTGCTTCCCGAGGTCTCGCGCCAGGAGGCCCATGGCGTCGCGGAACGCATCCGGGCCATCGCCCGGGTCAATGCTCCGGTGGGCCATTGCAGCGTCAGCATCGGCATCGCGGTCAGCCAGGCGCCGGACGATACCGTCGATCAACTGCTGGCCCGCGCGGACGCCGCGCTGTACCTGGCCAAGGCCAAGGGGCGCGACCGCACCGAGATCGCGCTCGAGACCACGGCCTGACCCCCACCATCCCTGCCCCGCCGCCCTCCACCATGCTGCTCTACGTCGATTCCCAGTACCTGTCGCCCTACGCCATGTCGGCCCATGTCGCACTGCGCGAGAAGGGCCTGTCCTTCCATGTGCAGACGCTCGATCTGGCAGCCGGCGGCCAGCAGGAATCCGGCTTTGCGCAGGCCTCGATCACGCGCCGGGTGCCGACGCTGGTGGACGAGCAGTTCACGTTGTCCGAGTCCTCGGCGATCACCGAATACCTGGACGAGGCCTACCCCGGCACGCGGCTCTACCCGCACAGCCTGCAGGCCCGGGCACGGGCGCGGCAGATCCAGGCCTGGCTGCGCAGCGACCTGGCGGCGCTGCGCCAGGAACGCTCCACGGACGTGGTCTTCTGCAAACCGATCGACAAGCCGCTGTCCGAGGCGGCGCAGGCCGCTGCAGACAAGTTGCTCGCGGGCGCTTCACGGCTGCTGGAGCACGGCGGGCCCTGGCTGTTCGACGCCTGGAGCATCGCCGACGTCGATCTGGCCCTGATGCTGCAGCGCCTGCTGCGCAACGGCGACCCGGTGCCCGCTGCGCTGCAGGACTATGCGCTGCGACAATGGGAGCGGCCGTCCGTGCAGGAATGGGCCCGCCATGCCCGCCCGGCGCACTGAACGCGCCACGCTGCCGGGGCTTGGCGGCGCTCAGGCCCGCCCGGAAACCAGCCGGAAGTGGTGGATGAAGCCGTCGGAGGCGACGGACGCCTGATCCGCCAGGCGGGTCAGTGCCACGATGTCGCGCCGCACCACCGGCGCCACCAGCGGCACCGTCACCAGCGCCAGATCCTGCTGCGATGCGCGGGCCCGCGTGATCGCGTAGGACGGCAACATGGCCAGCCCCTCGCCCGCCGCGACCAGGCCCAGCGCGGTGGCGACCTGGGCCACCTCATGCTGCGGCGGCAGCAAGGGCGGCTGCCGCCCGAAGGCCTTGTCCACCAGATGGCGCAGCCCGCTGCCGGGGCGCATCTGCACCAAAGGGTATTCGCGCAGTGCCTGCCATTCCACCTCCCGCAGCGCGGCCAGCGGGTGGCCCGGCGGGCACACCAGCATCAGCGGGTCGCTGTAGAGGCGCTGGGCATGCAGGTCGGAGACATCGCTGTTCGCGGTGCACACCGCGATGTCGGCCGCGCCCTCGCGCACCAGTCCCGGCAGGGACTCCACCGCGGCATCGACGAGCCGCACCCGCACCTGGGGATGCTGCTGCCGGAAGGCGGCAATCACCTGCGGCACGAGTGCGGAGGCCAGCAGCGGGGAGGTCGCCACCACCAGCAGGCTGGCCCGTGTGGCCTGCGCCTGCCGCACCGCGTCGATGCCCTCCTCCAGACCGTCGAACACCTGCCGCACGGTCGGCAGCAGTTGCTGCCCGGCCGCGGTCGGCACCAGCCGGCGTGTCGTGCGGTCGAACAGCCGGAATCCGACTTCGTCCTCCATCGAGCGCACCAGCATCGACAGCGCCGACGGCGTCAGGTGCAGACGCGCGGCGGCGCGGGTCATGCTGGTCTCCTCGGCCACCGTCAGGAATGCGCGCAACTGGCGCAGCGACAGGTTGGACGTGCTGGTCTTGAAGCCCATGGGATCAGTGTATGCGAGCGCCTGGCACGGCCGATTCGACAGCGGGACTGCACGATCCTTCAAATTATTTCGTTTGCGGCGCCCGGCGCGCTTTGCTCCAATCGTCGGGGTGAACACGGTGTCCCACACCCCTGCCGACGGCCTGCGCCGGGAAGACGACGCGCTGCTGCGCGGTCAGGGCTTTTACGTGCACGACGTGGATCTGCCCGGCGCCTGGCACGCGGCGTTTGTCCGCAGTGCCCACGCGCATGCGCGGCTGCAGGCCCTGCACCTGCGCGATGCCCGGGCCTTGCCCGACGTGCTGGCGGTGTACGCCGGCCAGGATCTCGGCACGCAGAATTTGCCCGCTATCAACCCGCTGCTGCCGCTGCTGGACACCGACGACTTCCCGCTGCTGGCTGATTCGACGCTCGCCTATGTCGGCCAGCCGGTGGCCATCGTGGTCGCGCGCACGGCCCAGGCGGCCCGGGCGGCGGCGGCCCAGGTCCGCATGGATGTCGAGGAACTGCCGCCGAGCGCGGCATCCGGTACCGCGCAGCCGGCCACCCGCGTCGTCCACCAGGCGGGCGAGCCGCCGGCCTCCGCGCCCGTTCAGGTGCAGGCCGATCTGCAGGTGCCCCGCGTCGTGGCGATGGCGATGGAGCCACGGGCCTGCGTCGCGCAGTGGCAGCCGGACCACCAGCAGATGACGGTCTGGCTCGGCACGCAGACGCCTTCCCGCGCGCAGGCCGACATCGCCGCCGCGCTCGGGCTGGACACCGCCCGGGTCCGGGTCATCTCCCCGGATGTCGGTGGCGCCTTTGGCTCCAAGGCATCGGTCGGGCCGGAGGATCTTCTGGTGGCGCTGGCCGCCTGCCGTCTGCAGGGCGCGGTGCGCTGGGTGTCCAGCCGTTCGGAGGATTTCCTGGCCGGCATGCATGGCCGGGGCGCGCGCCTGCAGGGGACGCTGGCGCTGGATGCCGAAGGCCGCTTCCTCGGGCTTTCCGCTCGCCTGTCGTTCACGCTCGGCGCCTGGCTGCCGTTCTCGGCGGTGGTGCCGCTGCGCAATGCCGCACGCATCCTGCCTGGCCCCTATCGCGTGCCCCACCTGGATGTCCAGGGGCAGGCCCGCCGCTCCCACGCCGCACCGGTCAACATCTACCGCGGCGCCGGGCGGCCGGAGGCCGCATTGCTGATGGAAACCCTGGTCGACGAGGCGGCCCGCGCGACCGGCATCGATCCGGTGGAGCTGCGCCGACGCAACCTGATTCCGGCATCGGCGATGCCCTACCGGACGCCCACCGGCGAGAGGCTGGATTCCGGCGACTACCTGCTGGCGCTGGAGCGGGCCTGCGAGCGCTTCGGCTATGCCGCGGAACGGGCGCAGCAGCAGGCACGGCGCGACGCGGGTGCGCTGCTGGGCATCGGCGTCGCGCTGTACATCGAACCCTGCGGCCAGGGCTGGGAGTCCGCCCGGGTGACGCTGCATCCCGACGGGCAGGCCACCGTCGCCAGCGGCGCACCGGCCCAGGGCCAGGGCCACGCCAGTACCTGGGCCCTGATCGCCGCAGAGGCCCTCGGCTGCGCAGCGGAGCAGGTCACCGTGGTGCTGGGAGACACCGCCCGGTGCCCGCCCGGCACCGGTGCCCTCGCCAGCCGCAGCACGGCAATTGGCGGCAGCGCCATCGTCCAGGCCTGCCGGGAAGCCCGGTCGCGGCAGCAAGCCGGCGAAGCCCTGCCGCTGACGGTGGACACCCGCTACACCGCGGCCGAGACCTGGAGCTACGGCTGCGTGATCGCCCGCGTGGCGATCGACTGCGACACCGGGCACCTGCAGGTGGAGCGCCTGGTCTGGGTCGACGACGCTGGCCGCATCCTGCACCCGCTGCTGGCCCATGGGCAGCTGGTGGGCGGCGCGGCCCAGGGCCTGGGTCAGGCCCTGATGGAGCAGATGGTCTATGACCCCAGCGGGCAGCTGGTGACCGGCTCGCTGATGGACTACGCGGTGCCGCGGGCGGCCGACATGCCGCCGATCGAGATCACGTCGCTGCACACCCCCAGCCCGAACAACCTGCTCGGCGCCAAGGGCGTCGGCGAAGCCGGCTGCATCGGCGTACCTGCTGCACTGATGAATGCCGCGCGCGACGCCCTGCAGCCCCTGGGCGCACCCGCGCTGCAACTTCCACTGACCGCCGAACAACTCTGGCGGGCCCTGTCTTCACTTCCCCGGAAACCTGACCATGCACTACAAGAAATCTGAGGCCAAGGACTACGCACGCGAACACATGCGCGGCGTCTGGGCGGCCAACCTCAGCACCTTCGACGCCTCGCTGGCGCTGGACGAGACCGCGATGCGGGCCAACCTGCGGCACTGGATCACGACGCTGGGGCTGGGGGGCCTGTTCATCGCCGGCAAGCAGGCCGAGTTCTTCTCGATGTCGATCGCGGAGCGCAAGCGGCTGATCGCGCTGTCGGTCGAGGAGGCCTCCAATGCCGGCAACCGCAACGGCCTGGGCCGCTGCGGCATCATCACCTCCTGCTCCGACACCAACCTGGACGTGGTGCTTGAACTGGCGCGCTACTCGCAGGACATCGGCGCCGACTACGTGATCGTGCACAGCCCGGTGCTGCACTTCGGCGCGGACACCGATGAGACCATCTACGAGTACTACCGCCACCTGTCGGAGCAGCTCGACATCGGCATGGCGATGTGGAACCACCCGGACTGCGGCTATACGATGAGTCCGGAGCTGTGTGCCCGCATCGCCGATCTGCCGAACGTCGTGGCCATCAAGTACAGCACCGACCGGGCACGCTACACCCGCCTGACGGAACTCGCGGGTGACCGGATCCACGTCAGCAATCCGTCGGAGGAGGAATGGCTCGACAACATCATCGAGCTGGGCTGGAAGCTGTACCTGTGCTCGACACCGCCCTTCCTGCTGCAGTCCGCGGTGGACCAGCGCATGAACGACTACACCCGCCTGGCCTTCGCCGGTGACCATGCCGCCGCCCGCGCGGTGCGCGACAGCCTGGATCCGGTGCGCGCCGCCTTCAAGGCCTCCAAGCCCCGCGGCAAGCCGCAGGCGCATGCCAAATACTGGCAGGAGTTGCTGGGCCAGCACGGCGGGCCGGTCCGGCGCCCGCTGCTGGGCCTGACCGAAGCCGAGCGCGAGACGACGCGCCGGTGCTTCGCCAGCTCCGGCCTGCGGGTGGCCTGAGCCCACGCACGATCCGCCCCGGCCACCATGGCGAAGCGAACCCTTCAGCTGCACGTCAACACGGTGCCGGTCACCCTCGACCTGGCACCGTCGACGCTGCTGATCGATCTGTTGCGCGAACCGCTGCAGCTGCGCGGCACGCACCAGGGGTGCGACACCGCGCAATGCGGCGCCTGCACGGTGCTGGTGGATGGCGCCGCGGTCAAGTCCTGCAACCGGCTCGCGCTGCAATGCGCCGGGCGCTCGGTCACGACGATTGAAGGCCTCGCGCCGGCGGACGGCCCGCTGCATGTCATGCAGGCGCTGTTCCGCAAGCACCACGCACTGCAATGCGGCTATTGCACACCCGGCTTCGTGCTGCGCGCCGTCGCCATGGTGCAGGAGGACGTGCCGGCAGAGCCGGACGCCGTGCGGCAGGCGCTGTCGGGCAACCTGTGCCGCTGCACCGGTTATGAAGGCATCGTGCAGGCCGTCGTCGAGGGGCTGGCGCTGCTGCGCAACCCGGCCCATGCCGGAGCAGGAGCCCCCTGATGCAGGACTTCGAGTTCCTGCGGCCGGCATCGGTGGACGAAGCACTGCAGTACAGCCGCGCGCACCCGGAGGCGCGCCTGCTCGCCGGCGGCCAGAGCCTCCTGGCGGCGATGCGGCTGGGGCTGAGCGCGCCGACGCACCTGATCGACCTGCAGGACATCCCCGGGCTGCAGGACATCCGGCGCGAGGGCGATCTGCTGCATCTGGGGGCGATGGTCACCCATGCGCGGATCGCGGCATCGGCGGTCGTGCGCGGCTTCTGCCCGATGCTGGCGGACCTGGCGGCAGGCATTGCCGACGCGCAGATTCGCGCGGTCGGCACCATCGGGGGCGCGCTGGCGAACAACGATCCGGCCGCCTGCTGGCCGGCCGGCATGCTGGCGCTGGATGCCCGCTTCGTGACGGACCGGCGCACGATCCCGGCCGACACCTTCTTCACCGGCCTCTATGCCACCGCACTGCAGCCGGGCGAGATGCTGCTGGCCGTGCGCATCCCCCGTCCGGACGCCGCCCACTACCGCAAGCAGGAGCAGATGGCGTCCCGCTTTGCGCTGGTCGGCGTGGCGGTGGCCCGCTTCGGCACGGGCGAGCCATCGACGGTGCGCGTCGCCATCACCGGGCTGGGCAACGGCGTGCAGCGTTGGCCGGGCGCGGAGCAGCGCCTGTCGGCCCACTGGTCGGCGGCCCAGCTGGACGGCCTGGCCTGGAGCGCCTCCGCGGCACTGGGCGATCTGCACGCCAGCGCCGCCTACCGGGCCCACCTGGCGCAGGTCCTGTGCCGCCGCTGCGTGGCGGTCCTCCCGGCAGCCAGCGCCGTCGCCACGCCGGAGCCGGCCGCCTCCCGTCCCTCCCCGTTCCGGGCGCTCGCCATGCGTCTGGAACAATTCTTGCAGACACTTTCCAGGAGTTTGACACGATGACCCAGAGCGTTCCCTCCCCGACCCACTACAGCGCGCCGATCTCCCTGGCCGGCTGGTTGCGGGACCATGCCGATCAGCTCAAGCCCCCGGTAGGCAACCAGCAGATCTGGCCGAACTCGGATCTGCTGTGCACCGTGGTCGGCGGGCCGAACCAGCGCACCGATTTCCATGTGGACCCGCTGGAGGAGTATTTCCACCAGTTCAAGGGCAACGCGTCGCTGCTGGTGGCCGACCGGGGCAAGTTCGAGCGCATCCACCTGCGCGAAGGCGACGTGTTCCTGTTGCCGGCCTATGTGCGCCATTCTCCGCAGCGGCCCGAGGCCGGCAGCCTGTGCACCGTGATCGAGCGGGCCCGGCCGGCGGGCTTGCTGGATGCCTTCGAGTGGTACTGTGCGCACTGCGGCGGGCTGGTGGCACGCCGCGAGGTGCAACTGCAGAGCATCGTCGAGGACCTGCCGCGGGCCTTCGCGTCGTTCTACGGCACCACCGATGCGGAGCGCGCCTGTCCGCATTGCGGCACCGTGCACCCGGGGCGGGATTGGCAGGCCTGGCACCGGACCTGCGCCGAGCACTTTCCGGCCACGGCGATGCCGACCCCCGGGTAAGTCACTAGACAACCCGATTTACTTTAGGTCTAAACTAACTCAACCCCCATGCAACGTGTTCGTTGCTGTACCTTGCAAACAGGAGAATGTCATGAAATCGAGAATGCACAGTGTGGTGATGGCGGCCGGCCTGGCCATGATGGCGCTGACGGCGCAGGCCCAGTCGGTCAAGATCGGCTTCATGGGCACGCTGTCCGGCCCGGCCGGCGCGCTGGGCCAGGACCAGTATGACGCGTTCATGCTCGGCATCGAGCATGCCGGCGGCAAGCTGGGCGGTGCGACGGTCCAGGTCATCAAGGAAGACGACCAGCTCAAGGCCGACCTCGGCGTGCAGCTGGCGCAGAAGCTGATCGAGCGCGACAAGGTGGACGTGATCACCGGCGTGACCTTCTCCAACGTGATGATGGCCATCCACAAGCCGATCACCGATGCCAACGTGCTGCTGGTCGGCTCCAATGCCGGCCCCACGCCGCTGACCGGCAAGGGCTGCAGCAGGAATTTCTTCTCCACGTCCTGGAACAACGACTCGCTGCACGAGTCGATGGGCCAGTACGCCAACGATGCCGGCTACAAGAAGGTCTACCTGCTGGCGCCGAACTACCAGGCCGGCAAGGACGCGCTGTCGGGCTTCAAGCGCATGTACAAGGGTGCGGTGGTGGATGAGGTCTACACCACGGTCAACCAGCCGGACTACTCGGCCGAGATCGCCCAGCTGCAGGCGGCCAAGCCGGACGCGATCTATGTGTTCTACCCGGGCGGAATGGGCGTGAACTTCGTCAAGCAGTACCAGCAGGCCGGCCTGCTGGGCAAGCTGCCGATGCTGTCGACCTCGACCGTGGACGGCACGACGCTGCCCGCCCTCAAGGACATCGCCGTCGGCGCGGTGACCGGCTCGCCCTACAGCCCGGATCTGGACAACCCGCAGAACAAGAAGTTCGTCGAGGACTTCAAGAAGAAGTTCAACCGGGTCCCGTCGCTGTATGCGGCGCAGAGCTACGATGCCGCCATGCTGCTCAACGCGGCACTGGCCAAGACCGGCGGCAAGGCGGACAACAAGGACGCCCTGCGGGCCGCCCTGAAGTCCGCCGAGTTCAAGTCGGTCGCCGGCCCGTTCAAGTTCAACACGAACCAGTTCCCGATCCGCAACTTCTACCGGGTCGACGTGGCCAAGGACGCCAGCGGCCAGGCGGCTTTCGTCTCCAAGGGCGTCGTCCTCAAGGACCACGCCGACGCCTACTACAAGGAATGCAAGCTGTAAGCCGCTGAGCCGTTGCTGGTCCGGGCCGCCGCGGCGCGGCCCTGCTTTCCTGCGACCGCGCCGTACCGACGAGCCATGACCTTCTCGCTATTCACGATCCAGATGCTCAACGGCCTGCAGCTGGGCGTGCTTCTGTTCATGCTGTCGGCCGGGCTGACGCTGGTGTTCGGCATCATGAACTTCGTCAACCTGGCGCATGGCAGCCTGTACATGATGGGCGCCTACTTCGCCGCCGCGGCCTATGTGCGCTCGGAATCCTTCCTGCTGGCGGCCGTGGTCGGCATCGCAGGCAGCGCGGCGCTGGGCTTCGCGATGGAGCGCATCGTTGCGGCGCGCCTCTACGCGCGGGACCACCTGGATCAGGTGCTGGCCACCTTCGGCCTGATCCTGTTCTTCAACGAGATGGCGCGCTGGATCTGGGGCGCGTCGCCCTACTACATGAACGTGCCGGAGGCGCTGTCGGGCACGATCAGCCTGCTCGGCATCTCCTATTCCACCTACCGCTTCGCGATCATCCTGGTGGGCCTGCTGGTGGCACTGGGCTGCTACCTGCTGATCAACAAGACCCGCGTCGGCATGCTGATCCGGGCGGGCTCCAGCAATCCGACGATCGTGGCCGCGATGGGTGTCAACATCCGCATGCTCAATGCCGCGATCTTCGCGCTCGGTGCGGCGCTGGCCGGCGTCGCCGGGCTGATGAGCGGGCCGATCCTGTCGGTGCAGCCCGGCATGGGCGAGCCGATCCTGATCACCGCGATGATCGTCATCGTGATCGGCGGCATCGGCTCGGTCCGCGGCGCGTTCTACGCCGCCCTGATCGTGGGCCTGATCGACACCGCAGGCCGCGCCTTCCTGCCGCTGCTGCTGCGCGAGTTCCTGGACCGCAGCACGGCGCAGGCCGCCGGGCCGGCGCTGGCCTCGATGCTGATCTGCATCTTCATGGCGCTGGTCCTCGCGCTGAAGCCGGACGGGCTGTTTCCGGTGCGCAACCGATGAGCCGCCTGCCGATGGCGCGCATGGTGGCCGGGCTGCTGCTGGTGGCGCTGGCCCTGGTGCCGGTCTACGCCCAGCTGGCGGGGGAACCCTTCGCGCTGACCTTCGGCAGCCGCGTGCTGGTGTTCGCGCTGGCGGCCACCAGCCTGAATCTGGTGCTCGGCTACGGCGGCATGGTCAGCTTCGGCCATGCGCTGTACCTGGGGCTGGGCGCCTACAGCGTCGGCATCCTGGCGCATGCCGGCATCGACAACGGCTGGCTGCAACTGGCCCTGACGATCGCGGCCAGCGCGCTCGTCGGCGCATTGACAGGGCTCGTCTCGCTGCGCACGACCGGCATCGCATTCATCATGATCACGCTGGCCTTTGCGCAGATGTTCTACTACCTGTTCGTCAGCCTCAAGCAGTACGGTGGCGACGACGGCCTGTCGATCGCCACCCGCAGCGATTTCGGCCTCTTCACGCTGGCCTCGCCGGTGACGCTGTACTACACCGCCCTGCTGCTGGTCGTCGGCGCGCTGCTCGCGATGCACCGGCTGGTGCAGGCGCGCTTCGGCATGGTGTTGCGGGGGTGCCGGGTCAACGAGCGGCGCATGAAGGCGATGGGTTTCAGCACGCTGCGCTACAAGCTGGCGGCCTACACGCTGTCCAGCGTGCTGTGTGGCCTGGCGGGGCTGCTGTATGGCAACCTCACCGGTTTCGCGGCGCCGGCCTACCTGGCCTGGACCCTGTCCGGGGAGCTGATCGTCATGGTCGTGCTGGGCGGCATGGGCACGGTCTTCGGGCCGCTCGTCGGGGCGCTGGTGCTGCTGATCAGCGAGGAGCTCCTGAAGGCGCTGACGGACCACTGGATGATGGTACTGGGACCGCTGATCGTGCTGGCGGCACTGAGTGCACGCCGGGGCATCTACGGCTACCTGCTGGACGCGGATGCCGCCCGCCAGCGGGCCCGGGCCGCGGCGCAGGAGACGCGGCCATGACGCCCCTGCTGCAGGTCGATGGACTCGTGAAGCGGTATGGCGGACTGCTGGCGACCGACCGGGTGTCGCTCGCACTGCAGCCCGGCGAGCTGCACGCGATCATCGGCCCGAACGGCGCCGGCAAGACCACGCTGATCGGCCAGCTGGCCGGCGAGGTGCCGCCCGACAGTGGCACGATCCGCTTTGACGGCCAGGACATCACCGCGCTGCCGGCGGCCGGACGGGCCTTGCGCGGCTTGGCGCGCTCGTTCCAGATCACGTCGGTGTTCCCGGAGTTCTCGGTGCTGGAAAACGTCGCGCTGGCCATGCAGGCGCATGACGGCCACAGCTTCGGATTCTGGACACCGGTGCTCCGGCAGCCGGCCCTGGTCGAGCCGGCGCGCAAAGCGATCCGGCTGGCCGGCCTGCAGCACCGCACCGACGCGCCGGTCGCGGAGCTGGCCCACGGCGAGCGCCGCCAGCTTGAGCTCGCGATGGTGCTGGTGGCCGAACCCAAGCTGCTGCTGCTGGACGAACCCATGGCCGGCATGAGCCACCAGGAATCCGGCAAGGTGGTCGAACTGCTGGCCGGCCTCAAGGGGCGCTTCACGATCCTGCTGATCGAGCACGACATGGACGCGGTGTTCGCGCTGGCCGACCGCATCTCGGTGCTGGTCAACGGGCGGGTGGTGGCCAGCGACACTCCGGCCGCGATCCGGGTCAACGAGCAGGTGCGCATTGCCTACCTGGGCGACGAGGAGTTGCCGCAATGACGGGCGCGGCGCCGCTGCTGCAGGTCGATGGACTGCAGGCCTTCTACGGCGACGCACAGGCGCTGTTCGGCGTGGCGCTGACGGTCAGCGAGGGCGAGTTCGTGACGATGCTCGGGCGCAACGGCATGGGCAAGACCACGACCGTGCGCGCGATCACCGGCATCCTGCCGCCGGGCGCCGGGCAGATCCGCTTCGGCGGGCAGGACATCACCCGGCTGCCCTCGCACCAGATCGCGCGCCTGGGCATCGGGCTGGTGCCCGAGCAGCGGCAGGTCTTCCCGAACCTGACGGTCTACGAGAACCTGGTCGCCACGGCGCACAACCGCCTCGGCCACAAGCAGCCCTGGACGCTGGAGCGGGTGGTCCAGCTGTTCCCGCGCCTGAAGGAGCGGGCCGGCAACCTCGGCGCCAACCTGTCCGGCGGCGAGCAGCAGATGCTGGCCATCGGCCGGGCCCTGATGACCAATCCCCGGCTGCTGGTGCTGGACGAGGCGACGGAGGGCCTCGCGCCGCTGGTGCGGGCCGAGATCTGGCATTGCCTGGAGTCGCTGCGCGAGACCGGCCTGTCGGTGCTGGTGATCGACAAGAACATCGGCCCTCTGCTGCGCCTGGCAGACACCCACTGTGTGCTGGAGAAGGGCCGCACCGTCTGGACCGGCTCCTCCGCCGCGCTGCTGGACGCGCGCCACGAGCTCAAGGAAAGCCTGGGTGTCTGACTGGCGCTCGCTGGATCCGGCGGCGCTGGAGCGCGGCTACAACGCCCGCGCCACCGTGGCCGACGTCGATGCGGAGCTGCGCGCCTACCGCGAGGCATCGCTGCCGATGTACGACAGGCTGCCGTGCCAGCGGGACCTGGCCTACGGCCCCTCCCCGGACGAGACCCTGGACCTGTTCCCGGTCCCTGACGACCCGGCGGCACCGCTGCTGGTGTTCATCCATGGCGGCTACTGGCGCGCACTCGCCAAGGAGGACTCCGTGTTCATGGCCAGCCAGCTGGTCGGGCAGGGGATCGGCGTGGCCGCCATCAACTACACGCTGGCCCCCCAGGCCCGCCTGCCGCAGATCATCGACCAATGCCGCCGTGCCGTGGCCTGGCTATACCGGCAACGCGCAGCCGCGAGCGCATCGCCCGGGCCGCTGCTGGTTGCCGGCAGCTCGGCCGGTGCCCACCTGGCGGCGATGGTGCTGGCCCCCGGCTGGCAGGCGGCCCACGGCCTGCCCCCGCATGCCGTGCAGCGCGGCGTGCTGGTCAGCGGGCTGTACGACCTGGAGCCGGTGTCCCGCACACTGCCGCAGAGCTGGCTGCAGCTGACGCCGCAGGAGGTGCAGGAGTGCAGCCCCCAGCACCACCTGCCGGCAGGCACCTGCCAGCTGCAGGTCTTCGTCGCGGCGCAGGACACCGCGGAGTTCAAGCGCCAGTCGCGGGACTACGCGCAGGCCTGCCGGGCGCAGGGCCATGCGGTGGACTTCCAGGAAGTCGCCAGCCGGAACCACTTCGACATCATCCTGGACTGGATGCTGCCCGACACGGCGCTCACGCGCAGCGTTGCCGCGCTGGCGCGGGCCTGATCCGGCGCAGCACTGCGCAGTGCCGCGCGGACGCACGAGGGCTCAGGCGGTGCGCCGGCTCCGCTGCACCCCGACCGGCAGAGCCGCCGCCTGGTCCCAGTCCGGGCCGGCGAACCAGGGGTCCCCGGTCAGGTAGTCCCGCAGCATAGGCAACGCATCCAGCCCCCAGAAGAACCGCCCGTCCACCGCCATCGTTGGCACACCGAATACGCCGGCGGCGATCGCGGCGTCGGTGGCGGCCCGCAGCTCGGCCTTCACCTCGGGGCTGTCCGATGCGCGTCGGGGTGCCAGCTGCGCTGTCAGCGCCTGCAAGCGCGCGGCATCGCCAGCGTCGGCCCCGCCCTGCCACACATGCCGGAACAGGGTCTCGGTCACATGGCGATTGGTCTGGCCGCCACTGCCGCAGGCCACACCCAGCCGCAGCAGGGCCAGCGAATTGAACGGGTGGCTGGCCGGCATCTGCAACGCCACGCCCTGGTGCCGGGCCAGCCACAGCACCTGCCGATAGGTCCAGGCGCGCTTGGACGCGATCTCCGCCGGGCCGAGCTGCCCGTGGTGCGACAGCATCGCGCCGAACACCACCGGCTGGTAGTGCACGCTGTAGCTGAGGTCGATCAGTGCCTCGGGCAGCTTCTCGAACGCCAGGAAGGCGTAGGGAGAGATCAGGTCATAGTAGAAGGTGATGTGCTTCATGGTGCGCCCTCGCGCGGGGTCTGCAGCGCCGGCGCCAGCCCCGCGCGGTCGATCACGCGCAGCCAGACGTTCCGGTGTTCGCGATCACTCTGGCGGCCCCAGGCGATGATCTCCTCGATGGTGCGGAAGCAACCCAGGCACAGGCCGCTGCGATCGTCCATCCGGCAGACGGAGACACAAGGCGACGGTGCCGGGCCCGTTCCGGTGTCGACGGACGCGGCCAGTGCCGTCAGCACATCGCGCGGCGTCATGCGGCCACCTCCACCACCACATCCACGACCGGCGCCTGGGTCAGCTGCGCCAGCTGGTCCGGGGCCAGACGGAATACCGCGTGCGGGTGCCCGGCCGCGGCCCAGATCTCCTGGAAGCGGAACAGTTCGCGGTCGATCAGCGTCACGCAGTCGCCGGCGTGGGCCACCGGTGCGACGCCGCCGATGCTGAACCCGGTGCGCGACTTCACGAAGGGGGCGTCCGCCCGGCCCAGCGTCTGGCCGGTGCTGCAGACGATCGCCTGCACCTTGCGCTCGTCGACGCGGCGGTCGCCCGAGGTGATGACCAGAACCGCCGCGTCGTCCGGCAGGCGCCGGAAGATGATGCTCTTGGCGATCTGCCCCAGCGCGACGCCCAGCGCGTCCGCGGCCTGCTGCGCGGTGCGCGCAGCATCGTCCAGTAGCACCGGGGTCTCGGCATGGCCGCGTTCGGCCAGCCACGCGGCGACGCGCCGCGTGCCCTCCGGCCAGGCCGGCGCCTCAGCCACGCTTGGCCAGCATGGCCCGGGCCACGCGCGATCCGGAGGGGCGCTGCAGGAAGTCGCTGATGTACTGCCCGGCATCAATCAGCGCATCGAGATCAATGCCTGTGTCGATGCCCATGCCCTGCAGCATGTAGACCACGTCCTCGGTGGCGACATTGCCGGTGGCGCCCTTGGCGTAGGGGCAGCCGCCGAGCCCGGCGACCGAGGTGTCGAAATGCCAGACCCCCATCTCCAGGCTCGCCAGCGTGTTCGCCAGCGCCTGCCCGTAGGTGTCGTGGAAATGGCCCGAGATCTCGTCAATGGCGTAGTGGCGCAGCGTCGCCTCCATGGCCCGCTGCACCTTGGACGGCGTGCCGACGCCGATCGTGTCGGCCACGCCGACGTGCTGCACGCCGATGTCCTTCATCATGCCGGCCAGCATCTCGACGCGCTCTGGCGCCACCTCGCCCTCGTACGGGCAGCCGACGACGCAGGACATCGCGCCCCGCACGAACACGCCCTTGTCGCGGGCGGCGGCAACCACCGGCCGGAAACGCTCGATGCTCTGCGCGATGCTGCAATTGATGTTGCGCTGGCTGAAGGCCTCGCTGGCGGCGCCGAACACGACGATCTCGTCCGGCCAGAAGGCGCGGTCCAGCGCGACCGCCGCCTCGAAGCCCTGCATGTTGGGCGTGAGCACCGAGTAGCGCACGCCAGGCCGGCGCCGCACGCCGGCCATGACCTGGGCGTTGTCGGCCATCTGCGGCACCCATTTCGGGCTCACATAACTGGTGACCTCGATCTCGCGCAGCCCGGCCTCCTGCAGGCGCTCGACCAGGCCGATCTTGATGTCGGAGGGCACTGTCTGCTTTTCGTTCTGCAAGCCGTCGCGCGGGCCGACGTCGACGATCGTGACGCGGGAGGGAAGTGCCATGGGATTCGTCCTGTTTCAAGGTCAAGGGTTCAATAGCCGCGGGTGAGTTCCACCACGCCGGCGACGGGTTCGCCGCGTTCCAGTGCCCGGATCTTGCCGGCGATCTGTTCCAGGCTGTCGCGCTCCAGTGTCTGCGCCGAGATGTGCGGCGTCACCTGCACCCGGGGATGCTGCCAGAAAGCATGGCACGGCGCCAGCGGCTCGGCATCGAACACGTCCAGCGTGGCGCCGGCCAGGTGCCCGCTGTCCAGCAGGTCCAGCAGGTCCTGCTCGACCAGCAGCGCACCCCGCGCGACGTTCACCAGGTAGGCGCCGGGCCGCAGCCGGGACAGTGTGCGCCGGTTCAGCAGTTGGCGGGTGTCCGGCGTCAGCGGCAGCAGGCAGACCAGCATCCGGGTGGCAGCGAGGAAATCGTCCAGCGCCTGCGACCCTGCAAAGGTCTGCACGCCCGGGCAGGCACGGGGCGTCCGGCTCCAGCCGAGCACAGGAAAACCGAAGCCCTGCACCGCCTGCGCTACACGCTGCCCCAACACGCCCAGGCCCATGATGCCGACTGGGAAATCCGCGCGGGAGCGCGGGCGCTGCTGGCGCCATTCCCCCTGGCGCGCCCGCTGTTCGTAGGTGTCCAGTTCCCGGAAGTGCCGGATCAGCGCGTGGCAGACATATTCGGCCATCTGCAGCGCCATGCCTGCATCGTCCAGCCGCACCAGCTTCCACTGCGCGGGCAGGCGCAACTGCATCAGCTTGTCGACGCCGGCCCCGATGTTGAACACCGCCTTGAGGCCGGCCTGCTCATCGACGAACTGCTGCGGCGGCGCCCAGACCACGCCGTAATCCGCCAGCGGATCCCCGGCCTGCCAGCAGCGGACACGGCCCTCCGGCAGCAGACATTGCAGCCCGTCGCGCCAGGGCGCCGGGTCGACGCCGGGGTAACACAGGGAGACCTGCAGCACGTTCAGCTGACCAGCTTGAGCAGTTCGGCGCCTTCGGCGACCTGGTCGCCGGGGGCGTACAGCAGCTCGCCGACAGTGCCATCGGCCGGCGCGGAGATGGTGTGCTCCATCTTCATCGCCTCCATGACCGCCAGGGCCTGCCCGCGGCGCACGGTGTCGCCGGCCTTCACGGCGAAGGACAGCACCTTGCCCGGCATCGGCGCCGTCAGGCGCCCGCCTTCGGCCTGGTGGTCTCCGGCATGCGCGAGCAGGTCGACGGCCAGGATGCGCGTCGCACCCTGGGGCGTGAACACATGCGCGACCTCGCCCTGGCGATACACCTGCACGCGGTGACGCTGGCCCTGGAACTGCAGGTCGATGCCGCCCCCCTGCGGCGCGAAGGTGAGTGCGCCGGCAACATCGCCCACCGCGAGCTGCATCGTGCCATCGTGCTGGCAGGTCAGGCGCGCGTCGAGCGGGGCCCCGGCGAACTCGAACCCAAACCGCCGCGCCGCCACCCCGTAGGCGCGCCAGCCGTCCCGATGCGAGAAGGGATCGTCACCGGCCAGCGCGCGCTCGTCCAGCAAGGTCTGCGCCACACACGCAGCAACCGCCAGCGTGGCGCCGACCGGCTCCTGGCGGAACAGCACCGCCTCCTCGCGCGGGATCAGCGCGGTGTCCAACTGCGCCTGGGCAAACGACGGGCTGCGCACCACATAGCGCAGGAACTGCACATTGGTGTGCAGACCCACGACATGCATCTGCGCCAGCGCCGCGTCGAGCCGGGCCAGTGCCTGCGCCCGGTCGCTGCCGTGCACGATCAGTTTGGCGACCATAGAGTCATAGAACGGCGAGATCGTGTCGCCCTCCTCCACGCCATCGTCGATCCGCACCGAAGGGCTGTCCAGGCTGCGCGTGAAGCTGGTGGCCGCCGGCTTGCGGTAGACCGCCAGGCGGCCGGTGGCCGGCAGGAAGTTGTTGTCCGGGTTCTCGGCGCAGATGCGGGCCTCGATCGCGTGGCCCTGGATCTGCAGCTGCTCCTGTCGCAGCGGGAGCGGCTCGCCGCTGGCCACGCGCAGCTGCCATTCGACCAGGTCCAGCCCGGTGATCGCCTCGGTGACCGGGTGCTCCACCTGCAGCCGGGTGTTCATCTCCATGAAGAAGAACTGCATGCTGCCGTCCGGCCGCTGTTCGACGATGAACTCGACGGTGCCGGCGCCGACATACTGCACCGCCCGCGCAGCGGCCACGGCGGCAGCGCCCATCTCGGCACGCATCGCGGCGCTCAGGCCAGGCGCAGGCGCCTCCTCCAGTACCTTCTGGTGCCGGCGCTGCACCGAGCAGTCGCGCTCGAACAGGTAGACATGGTTGCCCTGGTTGTCGCCGAACACCTGGATCTCGATATGGCGCGGCCGCTGCACGTATTTCTCGATCAGCACCGCGTCGTCGCCGAAGCTGTTCGACGCCTCCCGCTTGCAGGAAGCCAGCGCTGCCGCAAAGTCCGCAGCCCGCTCGACCGCCCGCATGCCCTTGCCGCCACCGCCCGCGCTGGCCTTGATCAGCACCGGATACCCGATGCGGTCCGCCTCGGCCTGCAGCAGTGCCGGGTCCTGAGCGGCACCGTGGTAGCCCGGCACCAGCGGAACGCCGGCCTGCTCCATCAGCTGCTTGGACTCGGCCTTCAGCCCCATGGCCTTGATGGCCGAAGGCGGCGGGCCGATGAAGACCAGGCCGGCCTCGGCACAGGCCTGGGCGAAGGCCTCGTTCTCGCTCAGGAAGCCGTAGCCGGGATGGATCGCCTGCGCGCCGGTGGCCTGGGCGGCCTCCAGGATGCGCTCCCAGCGGAGGTAGCTTTCCCGCGGGGCGCTGGCACCGATGTGCACTGCCTCGTCGCAGGCGGCGACATGCTTGGCCTGGGCATCGGCGTCGGAATAGACAGCGACCGTCCGGACGCCCATGCGCCGTGCCGTGGACGCCACGCGGCAGGCAATCTCGCCCCGGTTGGCAATCAGAATCTTGGTGAACATGCGAATCCTCAAAATGCCGGTGACGGCTTGAACCAGGTCGCCAGACGGCGGCCGATGGTGCGCAGAAACTTGAACAGGACCAGAAGCAGCAGCGCCGTGAGCACCAGTGTGACGGCCAGCGCCACCGCGAACCACACCGGATGCTGGACCGCCAGCCACAGCGCGCCGAGCACCAGCCCGTCTTCCAGCAGGCTGACGGCGACATTGGAGAAGGGCTCGGGCGAGGTGTTCACCGCCGCGCGGGTCGTGGCCTTGCCGGCCAGCGCGGTTGCTGCCAGCGAGCCGCCCAGCAGCGCCGCGACGGCCGCCATCGTGGTGTTGTCGGCGCCGAAGACACCGGCCGCCAGCGCGGCGCCGCCCGGGATCCGGATGAAGGTGTGCAACACATCCCACAGCGTGTCCAGGCCCGGGATCTTGTCGGCAAAGAACTCGACGAACAGCATCGCCCCGCTGGCGGCCAGCATCGCCGGATGCTGCAGCAGATGCAGCCCCTGCGGCAGCGGTATCCAGCCCAGGTGGCCGGCCAGGCCCACGACAAACAGCACCGCATACAGTCGCAAGCCGCTGGCCCAGCCGAGCGCCGCCGCCAGCGCCAGCAGCGCCGGCATGTCCAGCGCCTGGGCCCCCTGCCCGACGGCGGCGGACGCCGGCGCGAACAGGGTGTGCCAGAGGGCCAGCAGCTGCTCCATGGCTACATCCGGAACAGGCCGAACCGGGTCTCGGCGATCGGCGCATTCAGCGAGGCGCTCAGACCCAGCGCCAGCACGCGGCGCGTGTCGGCCGGGTCGATGACCCCGTCGTCCCACAGCCGGGCCGTCGCGAAGTAGGGATGCCCCTGCTCCTCGTACTGGCGCCGGATCGGGGCCTTGAAGGCCTCCTCGTCCTCGACGCTCCACTGCTCGCCGCGCGCCTCGATGCCGTCGCGGCGCACGGTGGCCAGCACCGCCGCGGCCTGGTCGCCGCCCATCACCGAGATGCGCGCATTCGGCCACATCCACAGGAAGCGGGGCGAATAGGCCCGCCCGCACATGCCATAGTTGCCGGCGCCGAAGCTGCCGCCGATGATGATCGTGAACTTCGGCACGGCGGCCGTCGCGACGGCCGTGACCATCTTGGCGCCGTTGCGGGCGATGCCTTCGTTCTCGTACTTGCGCCCGACCATGAAGCCGGTGATGTTCTGCAGGAACACCAGCGGAATCTTGCGTTGGCAGCACAGCTCGATGAAGTGCGCACCCTTCAGCGCCGACTCGCTGAACAGGATGCCGTTGTTCGCGATGATGCCGACCGGCATGCCCTCGACGTGCGCAAACCCGCAGACCAGCGTCGTGCCGTAGCGGGCCTTGAACTCGTCGAACTCCGAGCCGTCGACGATCCGGGCGATGATCTCGCGCACGTCGAAGGGCTTGCGGGTGTCCGTCGGGATCACGCCGTACAGCTCCTGCGGATCCATGCGCGGCGGGCGCGGTGGCTGGAGCGCCAGATCCGGCTGCTTGCGCACATGCAGGTTGCGCACGGCCTGGCGCGCCAGGGCCAGCGCATGCAGGTCGTTCTCGGCCAGGTGGTCCGCCACGCCCGACAGGCGGGTGTGCACATCGCCGCCGCCCAGATCCTCGGCGCTGACCACCTCGCCGGTGGCGGCCTTGACCAGCGGCGGCCCGCCCAGAAAGATCGTGCCCTGGTTGCGCACGATGATGCTCTCGTCGCTCATGGCCGGCACATAGGCCCCGCCCGCCGTGCAGCTGCCCATGACCACCGCGATCTGCGCGATGCCCTGCGCACTCATCGTGGCCTGGTTGAAGAAGATCCGGCCGAAATGGTCGCGGTCCGGGAACACCTCGTCCTGGTTGGGCAGGTTGGCTCCGCCGGAGTCCACCAGGTAGATGCAGGGCAGCCGGTTCTGCGCGGCGACTTCCTGGGCCCGGAGGTGCTTCTTGACCGTCATCGGGTAGTAGGTGCCGCCCTTCACGGTCGCGTCGTTGCACACGATCATGCAATCCACACCGCTGACGCGGCCGATGCCGGCGATCAGTCCTGCGCACGGGGCGCTGTCCGTGCCGTCCCGGTCCGGATAGAGGCCCAGCGCGGCGAGCGGGCTCAACTCGAGAAACGGCGTGCCGGGGTCCAGCAGCATCTGCACGCGCTCACGCGGCAACAGCTTGCCCCGGGCCGTGTGCTTGGCCCGCGCAGCGGCGCCACCGCCCTCCTGCGCCCGGGCGATCTGCCCGTTCAGGTCGGCGACGAGCGCACGCATGGCCTGCGCGTGGGTCTGGAATTCCGCGGAGCGGGGATTCAGTTTGCTTTCGAGAACGGGCATGGGGGACTTTCAGAGAACGGTTCAGCGCAATAGGGCCGGCAGCTCGGCCATGTCGCGGAAGATGCAGGACGCACCGGCAGCCTGCAGCGCAGCGCCATCGCCCTGCGGTGCATAGGCGAACACGGAAGCACCAGCAGCCACACCGGCGGAAACACCGGTCACGGTGTCCTCGACGACGGCACAGCGTGCCGGCAACACCTGCAGGGCGGCAGCCGCGGCCAGGTAGACGTCGGGAAAGGGCTTGGAGCGGGGTGTCTCGTAGCCGCTGAAGATGCGGCCCTCGAAATACTGCATCAGGCCGGTCTGCCGCAGCTGCATCTCGACCTTGTAGCGGTCGGCACCGGAGGCGCAGGCGATGCGCGCGCCCTGGTGGGCATGGATCGTGTGCACCGCGTCATGGATGTTCGGGATGGCGGTCAGCCGCTCGCGCAATGCGGCGTTGCGCCGCTCCTGGAACTGCCCGAGCCAGGCCGGGTCGAGTTCCCGGCCGACACGGCGGGAGATGATCGCCACCTCTTCCTTGAGCGCCTTGCCGACGAACTGCGCAACGCACTCTTCCAGCGTGAGCTCCCAGCCAAGCTCCTGCAGCATGTCGCGCAGCACACCGTTCGTGATCGGCTCGGAGTCGACCAGCACGCCATCGCAGTCGAACAGCACGGCATCGAACTTCACGGCGCGGGCTTCCGGTGGCGGGCCTTGTTCTGCTCCGGCGACGGCCCGATGCGCCGCACGGAGCCTTCGACCGAATAGGTCGTGACCTCGGCCATGGCTTCGTCGACCAGCTGGCGGTATCCCTTGGTGATGGGCATGGGGAATCTCCGTGCAATGCGTCAGAGCGCGCGCTGGATCAGCATCTTCTGGACGTCGCTGCTGCCTTCGTAGATCTGGCAGACACGCACGTCCCGGTAGATGCGCTCCAGCGGAAAGTCGGCCACATAGCCGTAGCCACCCAGCGTCTGCAGCGCCGCGGAACAGACCTGCTCGGCCATCTCGCTGGCGAACAGCTTGGCCATCGCGGCCTCCTTGAGGCAGGGCTGGCCCGCATCCCGCAGCGCCGCCGCATGCCAGATCAACTGCCGCGCCGCCTCGATGCGGGTGGCGCACTCCGCCAGCCGGAACCCGACCGCCTGGTGGTTGAAGATCGGCTGGCCAAAGCTCTCGCGCTGCCGGGCGTACTCCAGCGCCACCTCGAACGCACTGCGCGCCATGCCGACGCTCTGCGCGGCGATGCCGATGCGCCCACCCTCCAGCGCGCTGAGGGCGATGCGGTAGCCCTCACCCTCGTTGCCAATCAGGTTGTCGTGCGGAACCCGGCAGCCTTCCAGGCTGATCTGCGCCGTGTCGCTGCTGTGCTGCCCGAGCTTCTGTTCCAGGCTGGCGACCCGGTAGCCCGGTGTGCGGGTCGGCACCAGGAAGGCGCTCATGCCCTTCTTGCCTGCCGCACGGTCGGTGACGGCGATCACGATGATCACATCGCCGTTCTTGCCGCTGGTGATGAACTGCTTGACGCCATTCAGCACATAACCATCCGCGTCCCGCACTGCGGTGGTCTGCAACGCGGAAGCGTCCGAGCCGGCCTGCGGCTCGGTCAACGCGAAGCCGCCGAGCATCTCGCCGCGGGCGAGCGGCACCAGCCATTGCTCCTTCTGCCGGGCATTGCCGTAGCGCATCAGGATGGCGTTGACCGGGCAGTTCGTCACGCTGATGACCGTGCTGGTGCCGCCGTCGCCGGCCGCGATCTCCTCCAGCACCACGGCCAGCGTCAGGTAATCCAGATGGGCACCGCCGTACTCCTCCGGGACACAAATGCCATAGGCACCCAGGGCCGCGAGGCCGCGGTGCGCCTCGCGCGGGAAATGGTGCTCCCGGTCCCAGCGGGCCGCATGCGGCCACAGCTGCTCGCGGGCGAAGGCGCGCACCGCATCGCGCACCATCTCCTGGTCCTGGCTCAACAGCATCGGAGGCTCCCGGGCGTTCGCATGGCGGGGGCCACCTACATCAGTTCGAGCGCCACGGCCGTGGCCTCGCCACCACCGATGCACAACGTGGCCAGCCCCTTGCGCAGGCCGCGCTTCTGCAGCGCGTGGATCAGCGTCACGAGGATGCGGGCGCCGCTGGCACCGATCGGGTGGCCCAGTGCGCAGGCACCGCCATGCACATTGACGATCTCGTGGGACACCTTGAGATCCGCCATCAGCGCCATCGGTACCACGGCAAAGGCCTCGTTGACCTCCCACAGATCCACGTCGCCGACGCTCCAGCCGGCCTTGGCCAGCGCCTTCTGGCTGGCGCCGACCGGCGCCGTCGTGAACCAGTTCGGCGCCTGCGCGTGCATCGCGTGGGACACGATGCGTGCCAGCGGACGGGCACCCAGACGATCGGCGGTCGAGGCGCGCATCATCACCAGGGCCGCCGCGCCGTCGTTGATGCTGGAACTCGACGCCGCGGTGATGGTGCCGTCCTTCTTGAACGCCGGCTTGAGCGTCGCGATCTTGTCGAGCTTGACCTTGCCCGGGCCTTCGTCGATGGATACCGTCACCTCGCCGCTGCGGCCCTTGACCGTGACCGGCGTGATCTCCGTGGCAAAGGCACCGGATTCTGTCGCCGCCTTGGCGCGCTGCACCGATGCGGTGGCGAAGGCGTCCTGGTCGGCCCGGCTGAACTGATAGTGCGCCGCACATTCCTCGCCAAAGGTGCCCATTGCGCGGCCAGGCTCGTAGGCATCTTCCAGCCCGTCCAGCATCATGTGGTCATAGACCCGGTCATGGCCAATGCGCATGCCGCCACGGCCCTTGAGCAGCAGGTAGGGCGCGTTCGTCATGCTCTCCATGCCGCCGGCGACCATCACGTCGTGGCTGCCGGCCAGCAGCATGTCGTGCGCGAACATGGCCGCCTTCATGCCGGAGCCGCACATCTTCGACAGCGTCACGGCGCCGGCACTCTGCGGCAGGCCGGCCTTGAAGACGGCCTGCCGCGCCGGGGCCTGGCCCTGGCCCGCCATCAGGCAGTTGCCGAACAGGACTTCGGTGACGATCTCGCCGGCAATGCCGGCGCGCTGCACCGCCGCGCGAATAGCGGCACCGCCCAGGTCATGGGCGGCCAGCGCGGAGAAATCACCCTGGAAGCTGCCCATCGGGGTGCGGGCGGCACCGACGATGACAACGGGATCCGAAGACGGGCTGGACATGGGAACTCCTTGGATGGAAAAGGGGATCAGGAAAGGTCGGTATGGGTGGTGTCCGGGGCGAAGCGCTTTTCCCGCTCGTAGGGGAACACGTCATAGACATGCCCGCGCGCGATGCGCTCCTTGTGGGCCTGCCAGAAGCTGGCGTCCAGCAGATCCGCATGGTGCTTCATGAAGACCTCCCGCACCGCGGGATTGCCGAGCAGGAACGGGCCGAAGGTCTCCGGGAACACATCCTTCGGGCCGACGCTGTACCAGACTTCGCCGCTCATCTCGTCCTCCTCGTTGCGCGGGGGCGGGACGCGACGGAAGTTGCAGTCGGTGATGTACTCGATCTCGTCATAGTCGTAGAACACCACCTTGCCGTGCCGGGTGACGCCGAAGTTCTTCCACAGCATGTCGCCGGGGAAGATGTTGGCGGCCACCAGGTCCTTGATGGCGTTGCCGTACTCGATGACGCCGCGCTCGATCTGCTCGCGTGCGTGCTGCGTCGCGCTTTCGGTCGCATGGGTGCCGGCACCGAGGTCGAACGCCTCCTGCAGGTAGATGTTCAGCGGAATCATGCGCCGCTCGATGTAGACATGCTTGATGATGACCTCGGTCTGGCCATCGCCGTCGCGGTCGCTGATCTCGAGCTGGCTGGGCGCGAACTTCTCGATCTCGGCGATCAGTTCGTCATCGAAACGGTCCCGCGGGAAGCCGACCTCGCTGTACTCCAGCGTGTCCGCCATGCGGCCGACGCGGTCGTGCTGCTTGACCAGCAGGTACTTGCCCTTGATCTGGTCCCGCGTCGTGTCCTTCTGCGGCGGGTAGTAGTCCTTGATGACCTTGAACACATACGGAAACGAGGGCAGGTCGAACACCAGCATGACCATGCCCTTGATGCCAGGCGCGATGCGGAACTTGTCCGAGGAGTGGCGCAGGTGGTGCAGGAAGTCGCGGTAGAACAGCGTCTTGCCCTGCTTCTGCAGGCCCAGGGCGCTGTAGATCTCGTTGCGCGGCTTGCGCGGCATCATGCTGCGCAGGAACTGCACATAGGCGCTGGGCACCTCCATGTCGACCATGAAGTAGGCGCGCGCGAAGCTGAAGAGGATCAGCAGGTCATCCTCGCCGAACAGCACCGCGTCAATGACCAGTCGGCCCGCCTTGTTGTGCAGGACCGGCAGCGCGAACGGGTGCTCGTTGAAGCCGTTGATGATCTTGCCGACCAGGTAGGCGCCCTTGTTGCGGAAGAACAGGCTGGACAGCACCTGGAGCTGGAAGTTCGCGCGCAGCTTGACATCGCCGAGGCGACGGCGCATCGCGTCATGCACCAGCGCGACGTCGCGCGGCAGATCGTCAAAGGCCAGCCGCAGGTCGAAATCGGCAATCACGCGCTCCAGCGTCTGGGTCATCGTCTCCTGCGTCGGGTAGTAGGAGCGGTAGGTCGGCAGCGCCTGCGGTTCGTCGTTCTCGATGTACTCCGTGCTGACGGCCGGCCGCACGAAGATGAAGTCGTTCTGGAAGTAGCTGCGGTGCAGGATCTTGGTCGTGACCGAGTTGAAGAAGGTCTCGGCCAGTTCCGGCTGGTGGTGGTCCACCAGCAGGCCGATGTAGTGCAGCTTGATCTGCTGCCAGACTTCCATCGGCTGCTCGCCGGCCTTGAACTCCCGCTCCAGCCGCGTCGAGCACTCGCGCACGCGCAGGTCATAGAACTCGATGCGCTCGCGCTGCGCGCGCTGCTGGCCGTGCCAGTCCGCCGTCTCGAAGCGGTGCTTGGCGCGGGCGGATTCGGTGCGGAACAGCCGGTAGTGGCGGTTGAAGCCATCCATCATCGCCTTCGCGATGTCATAGGCCAGCGGGGAGTCCAGGCGTTGCGGGAACATGGCGGCTCAATCCCCGTCCAGGGTGTCGAACACCGAATCCGGCGACTGCGGTTCCGGAATCGACCCGGCGTAAGGGTAGCGCTTGATCGCCGCCCGGAAGGTGTCGACGATGGTGTCCGGCCCGGCCATGCTGACATCCAGGTCCTTCAGCAATCCGTCGCGCAAGCCATAGACCCAGCCATGCACCGTGACCTTCTGGCCGCGGTCCCAGGCATCCTGCATGACGGTGGACAGCGCGACGTTGCCGACCTGCTCGATCACGTTGATCTCGCACAGCGCGTTTTCCTGGGCCTCGGTCGGCAGATGGTCGATGCGCTTGCGGTGGCGCAGCTTCAGGTCGCTGATGTGGCGCAGCCAGTTGTCGGCCAGCCCGATGCGCAGGCCCTGCAGTGCCGCGCGCACGCCGGCGCAGCCATAGTGACCGACGACCATGATGTGCTCGACCTTCAGGTGCTCGACGGCAAACTGGATCGTCGACAGCGCGTTGAGATCGGAATGCACGACGACATTGGCGACATTGCGGTGCACGAAGATCTCGCCCGGATCCAGCCCGGTGATTTCATTGGCAGGTACCCGGCTGTCGGAGCACCCGATCCACATGTAGCGCGGCTTCTGCTGCGCCATCAGGCCGGTGAAGAAGCCGGGGCGCTCGCGCTCCATCCGGGCGGCCCAGGCACGGTTGTGGTCCAGGAGGATTTGGGTGTCGGAGATCATGACCGGATTGTGCAGGGGCTCTGGATCCAGGGCGCTCACATGGTTTCCGCAAACAGCTCCCGGCCGATCAGCATGCGCCGGATCTCGCTGGTGCCGGCGCCGATCTCATAGAGCTTGGCATCACGCCACAGCCGCCCCATCGGGTAGTCGTTGATATAGCCGTTGCCGCCGAAGATCTGGACCCCCTCACCCGCCATCCAGGTGGCCTTCTCGGCACACCACAGGATCACCGACGCGCAGTCCTTGCGGACCTGGCGCACATGCTGGGCTCCCAGCGCATCCAGGTTCTTGCCTACGGTGTAGCAATAGGCGCGGCCGGCCTGCAGCACGGTGTACATGTCGGCGAGCTTGCCCTGGATCAGCTGGAACTCGCCGATGCTCTGGCCGAACTGCTTGCGGTCATGGACATAGGGAACCACGTTGTCCATGACGGCCTGCATGATGCCGATCGGACCGGCGGACAACACCGCGCGTTCATAGTCGAGCCCGCTCATCAGCACCTTGGCGCCATTGTTCAGCCCGCCCAGGATGTGGTCGGCCGGGACCTCGACATCGCGGAACACCAGTTCGCCGGTGGAACTGCCGCGCATGCCCAACTTGTCGAGCTTCTGCGCGATCGAGAAACCCTTCATGCCCTTCTCGATCAGGAAGGCGGTGACGCCGCGCGCGCCGAGTTCCGGCTCGGTCTTGGCGTAGACCACCAGCGTGTCGGCATCGGGCCCGTTGGTGATCCAGAACTTGCTGCCGTTGAGCAGATAGTAGCCGCCCTTGTCCTCGGCGCGCAGTTTCATAGAGATCACGTCGCTGCCGGCGTTCGGCTCGCTCATCGCCAGCGCCCCGACATGCTCACCGGAGATCAGCCGCGGCAGGTACTTCTGGCGCTGCGCGTCGGTGCCGTTGCGCTTGATCTGGTTCACGCACAGGTTGCTGTGGGCACCGTAGCTCAGGCCGATGGAGGCGGAAGCGCGGCTGATTTCCTCCATCGCGACCATGTGGGCCAGGTAGCCCATGTTCGCACCGCCGTACTCCTCGCCGACGGTGATGCCGAGCACGCCCAGGGCCCCCATCTTCTGCCACAGATCCATCGGAAACTGGTCGCTGCGATCGATCTCGGCGGCGCGCGGCGCAATCTCGGTCTGGGCGAACTCGCGGACCGCGTCGCGCAGTGCGTCAATGTCCTCGCCCAGTTGGAAGTCGAGTCCTGGAAGGTTCATGGGTGTCTCCTCGCGAATGGGGTGATCGGGTGTTGCCGCGTCAGTAGTTCCGCGGGACGGGCACCAGTGTCTGCTGCATCAGGGCACAGTCACTGCGCACGCCGCCATCGGACAGGTGCACGACCTCGGCGGTCGTCACGATGATGCGTTTGCCGCCACGAACGACGCGGCCGATGGCATGCAGTTCGCCGCCCTGGTGGGCCTGCAGGAAATTGATCTTGTACTCGACCGTCGTGACCTCCATGCCCTCGGGCGCCACGGTCAACGCCGCATAGCCGCCGGCAATGTCGGCCAGCGCGCCCATCGCTCCGCCGTGGAACCCGCCCTGCTGCTGCGTCACCCTGTCGGAATAGGGCAGCAGGATTTCGCACAGACCAGGCGCGACGCGCAGCAACCGGGCTCCGAGGTGCACCATCAGGCCCTGGCGCTGGAAACTGGCAGCCACGCGCTCGAAGAGCGCGGGGTGTTCGGATGCTTGGGCGGAGGGAGACATGTTCTTCGCGCGGCCGGTTTGTCAGCGCTGGATGTAGTTGACGTTTACGTAAACGTCAATTATGCGTGAACTCCGCCATGCTGTCACCCACCGGCGAAGCCTGTCAGGCCGGGGACCGGACCTTCTCGGACTTGGCCAGCAGGGCCCGGGCCTCGCGCTCATGCGCCTTGACTTCATCCAGGTTGGCCACGAGATCGGCCATCTGCTCCTCGAGCGCCTTGCGGTGCGCCGCCAGCACATCGAGAAACTTCTTCAGCTGGGGGCCGGTGTCGCGCGGGCTGTCGTACATGTCGATGATGTCCCGCGCCTCGGTCAGCGAGAGGCCGAGGCGCTTGGCGCGCAGGGTCAGCTTCAGGCGGGTGCGGTCCCGGGCGCTGTAGATCCGGTTCCGCCCGCCCGGGCCGGCACGCTGGGGCTGCAGCAGGCCCATGTCCTCGTAGAACCGGATGGCACGGGTGGTCAGGTCGAACTCTCTGGCCAGGTCGCTGATGGTGAAGGATAGAGATGCGGTCATGCAATCAGGGCGAGCTGACGGGATTACACCTGACGTTGACGTAAACGTCAATTATGGACGCTCAGTCCCACGGCGGAATGCAGGCTTCCTTGAGTTGCTGGCGCACCTGCGCGTAGTCCGGAACGACCGACCGCACGGTGTCCCAGAAGCGGGGGCTGTGGTCCATGACCCGAAGATGACTGAGCTCGTGCACGACGACATAGTCGATCACGTCCATCCGGAAATGGACCAGGCGCCAGTGCAACCGGATCGACCCGTCGGACCGGGCGCTGCCCCAGCGGGTCCCGGCGCTGCTCAGCGCGAGCCGACGCCATTGCACGCCAAGGTCGGGGGCAAAGTGGTTCAGCCGTTCGGTGAAGATGCGGCGAGCCTCCCGCATCAGCCAGGCCTGCACGGCATCCCGGATCTGGGCCTCGGTGGCATGGTGGGGCAGGCCAAGCTTCAGCAGCGGCGGAAGCCCCGCCTGCGGGGAGGGCTCCAGCGCATGTCGCACGCCGCGGGACTGTGCCGGGTCGAGGTGCAGGCGTATTGGTTGACCGAGGTAGGGCACGTCGGCACCGTCGCGCCATTGGATGCGGCTGGCGGCGATGCGCTGGTCCCGGTGCCGCACCTCCTCCAGCTTGCGGACGATCCAGGCCGATTTCTCCTGGAGCGCCTGTTGCACGTCGGCCAACGCCAGCCAGCGGGGGGCCGACACGACCAGGCCGTCCGGTCCGACCGAGAAGCCCACGGTGCGACGCTTGCCGCGCCGGAATTCGTAGGCGACCAGCGCATGGGCCAGCAGAACCTCGCGGTTGGCACGCGGGTGGCGGTATTCGATCGTCGCCACGGACTGGCGCTGCGCGCTGTCCAGGGGGGACGGGGCACCGGAGGCCGACGCCGGCGTCAGGAAATCGAGCGTCAACTGGATCAGTTCACGCATCCGGCCCCCTTCACCGATAGGCGTCCGGATCCAGGCGGCGCATCTCGCCCTCGATCCAGGCTTCGACCTCCTGCATCAGTTCATCGGCCTGCCGCCCCTGGCTGGCGATGGGCTTGCCGATCGAGACGTCGACGACGCCGGGGAACTTGACGAAGGCCCTGCGCGGCCAGCATTTGGCGGAGGTCACCGCGATCGGGATCACCGGTGCGCCGGTCTCGATGGCCAGGCGCGTCCCACCCGACTTGTAGGCGCCCTTCTCGCCGCGCGGGATGCGCGTGCCTTCGGGAAACATGATGATCCAGATGCCCTGGGCCAGCAGGTCCTTGCCCTGCGCAACCACCCGATGGAAGGCCTTCGCACGCTGGCTCCGATCGATATGGATCATGTCCAGCCGCCCCATCGCCCACCCGAAGAACGGAACATAGAGCAGTTCCTTCTTGAAGACATAGGCCAGCGGGTGCGGCATCAGGGTGGGCAACAGGAAGGTCTCGAAGGTCGACTGGTGCTTCACCAGCAGGATGGCCGGGCTGCGGTCCCCGTCGGGCAGGTTCTCCATGCCGCTGGTTCGCACCCGGATCCCCATCAGCACCCGGGCGCCGTCGATGGCCCAGCGCAACCAGCGCGCCGCCATCCAGTAGAGCGGGGTGCCTCGCACGAAAAGCGAGGCCGCCAGCATGATGATGCCCCACGGAACCACTGTCACCAGCATCCAGAGCATGTGGATGCAGGAGCGGAGCCAGGCCAGCAGCAGTCTCATCCCTGCACCGCCGCGGGTCTGGGCAGGGTGCTCTTTTCGATCAGGTAGGTGGCAAAGGCCGCCAGATCGTCATGGACGCGGGTCCCGGGCGGAAACTCGGCGGGCAACGGGACGCCCCGGAAGTTCGCGCCCTGCCCGGTGAGCACAAGATGGGGCTCACACCCGAGCGCAACGCCGGCCTGGAGGTCTTCCAGTCGGTCTCCAACCGTCGGCATGCCCTGCAGTTCAATGCCAAAACGCTCCGCGATCTGCTCGAAGAGACCGGGCTCCGGCTTGCGGCAATGGCACCCTTCGTCGCGACCGTGCGGGCAGTAGAAGACCGCGTCCACGCGTCCACCGACTGCCGCGAGCAGCTTGTGCATCTTGGCCTGGATGGCATTGAGAGCCGAGGTCTCGTAGAGCCCGCGCCCGAGTCCGGACTGGTTCGATGCCACGACAACATGCCATCCGGCGTGGTTCAGCCGCGCGATGGCATCCAGCGCTCCGGGCAATGGGCGCCAGGCATCCGGGGAGTCCACGAATGCGGGGTTCTCCTCGTTGATCGTGCCGTCCCGATCGAGGATCACCAGCCGCAGCGGATCCCGGTTCAAGCGGCGAGCCTCCCCAGGTCCGCCACCTGGTTCATCGCGTTGTGAAGGCGGCGCAGCAGGCCCAGACGGTTCAGGCGCAGATCCAGCGCCTCCGCATTGACCATCACCTCCACGAAGAAGGTGTCCACCGGAGCCCGCAACGCCGCCAGCGCCTGCAGGGAGGCGGCATACTCCCCGGCCTGGTAC
>JAEUOX010000102.1 GCA_016790475.1 Rhodoferax sp.
ACGATGACGAAGTGGTCCTTGTGCACATGCTCGCCAGGGTTCACACCGCGCAGGTCGTCGTCCTTGATCACGCGCACGCCCCGGCCCTTCATCTGCTCGAAGAAGCTGCGGCTCTTCACACTGCGCAGGAAGACCACGATCTCCACCGGCTTGATGTCGGTGCCGGTGGCGATCATGTCCACGGTGACGGCAATACGCGGGTAGTAGCTGGTGCGAAACGCCTTGATCAGGTCCTCCGGCTTGGCGCCGGTGCTGCGGTAGGTGATCTTCTGCGCAAACTCGTTGCCACGGCCAAACTCCTCGCGCAGGATCGCGACGATGGCCTCGGCATGGTTGTCGTCCTTCGCGAAGACCAGGGTCTTGGGCAGCTCCTGGCGCTGGGGGAACAGGTCGCTCTGCCAGCGGTCGCGCAGCGTGCGCGCGATGGTGCGAATCTGGTCGGGCGTCTGCACGCTGCGGTCCAGCTCCTCCGGTGCGTAGTCGAAGTCGTCGTCGAGTTGCCAGTCGCGCCGGGCACGGGTGGGTTTGTCCAGCACCTGCAGCCAGTAGCCAGCCTCCACTTTGCTGCCCGCCTCGGTCACTTCGGTGCGGATGCGGTAGACGTCGTAGTTCACGTTCACGCCGTCGGCCACCGCCTGCGTGTGGCCGTATTCCATCACCAGGTTCTGGTTGAAGAAACCGAAGGTCTGCTTGTTGGGCGTCGCGGTCAGGCCGACCAGGTAGGCATCGAAATACTCCAGCACCTGGCGCCACAGGTTGTAGATGCTGCGGTGGGCCTCGTCGGTCACGACGATGTCGAAGGTCTCGATCGGGAAGGCCGGGTTGTAGTCGATCGGGTCGGGCACCTTGTCGAACAATTTCTCCACGCGTTCGGTGGATTCTTCGTCGGCATCGTCCGGCAGATCGCGCCCCTTGAGCATCGCGTACATGCGCTGGATGGTGCAGATGCACACCCGCGCGGTCGTGTCTAGCGTATTGCCTGCCAGGTGCTGGACGATGAACTCCTCGCCGAACTTGTAGTTGTTGACCGGCGACACATACTGGTCAAACTCCTTCTTGGTCTGGCGGCCGAGGTTGCCCCGGTCCACCAGAAACAGCACGCGCCGCGCGCCCGCATACTTGATCAGCCGGTAGATGAAGCTGATGGCGGTGAAAGTCTTGCCGCTGCCCGTCGCCATCTGGATCAGCGCGCGCGGCTTGTTGGCCGCCAGGCTCGCCTCCAGATTGCGGATCGCGGTGATCTGCGCCGGCCAGAGCTGGAAGTCGCCCCACTGCGTCACCAGCGGCGGCATCTGCGCCATGCGGGACAGGAAGGTGGAGGCCAGCAGATTGGCCGGCATCGGTTGGCCTTCGCCGCTGTGCACCACACCGGGTTGCACGATGTCGCGGCACCATTGCGCCAGCATCTCCGGCCGGTGAAAGGCAAACGTGGGGCGCGAGCGTGGCTCGGGGTCGAGGCCGTTGGTGAACTGCGTCTCCGCCCCGGTGGATTCGTACAGGAAAGGCAGGGGCCGCGCCCAGGCCGGCAGACTGGCGGGCAGGCCCTGGGCGTACTTCGCCGACTGCGACTCGACGCCCTTGAGCGTCACGCCCTGCTTCTTGGCCTCCACCACACCGGCGGCCCGGCCGTCGACATACAGCAGGTAGTCGGCCTCGCCGTGGCCGGGGTTCAGCGGGAACTCGCGCAGCGCCACCCCTCGGCCGGCATGCAGGTCGGCGGCCTGCACGTCCTGCACCACCCAGCCGGCCGCAGTCAGCAGGCGGTCGATGTCGATCCGGGCGCGTTGTTCAGGAAGAGTCACCGGCGCATTCTGCCGCATCCCCCGCCTAGAATGCCCCCGTCAGCCCCCCGGCTGACAGCGTTCTCAGGGCGGGGCGGAATTCCCCACCGGCGGTATCTGCAGGCGACTGCAGCAGCCCGCGAGCGCCCGGCACCGGCTTGTCCCTGGTGCCGGGGTCAGCAGACCTGGTGCGAAGCCAGGGCCGACGGTCACAGTCCGGATGAAAGAGATCGCGTAGTCTCGGCGTCAGCGCGCGCGCCTGCGGGCCCGCGCGCGACGCCGCGTTTGCGTGCGCCCTGATTCTGGCAACACCCTTGACGAGGCTTCCATGAATCAGACTTCCCCTTCCCTCCCCTCCCGGGCCATCGGCCGCACGCGCATCGCGATCGTCGCGTCGTCCTGGCACGGCGACATCGTCGACCAGGGCACCGCGGCGATCCGCGCGGAGTTGCAGCGCGCCTGCGACCCGCCGGCCGCCATCGAGACCTACAGCGTGCCCGGTGCGTTCGAGATCCCGCTGCATGCGCGCCGGTTGGCCGACAGCGGCGCCTTCGACGCGATCATCGCCTGCGGCCTGGTCGTCAATGGCGGCATCTACCGCCACGAGTTCGTCGCCTCCGCGGTGATCGACGGGCTAATGCGCGTGCAGCTGGATTCCGGCACGCCGGTGTTCTCGATGGTGCTGACGCCGCGCGACTTCCATGCGCACGAGGACCACCACCGCTTCTTCGCGCAGCACTTCGTGCACAAGGGCACCGAGGCGGCGCAGGCGTGCGTGCAGACCCTTGCCAGCCTGGCGCGGCTGCCTACAGCCCGTCCACCGGCACCGCAGTCCCGGTCTTGACCCGGCGCATCGCGACCAGCGTGCTGAAGGAACGGACATTGCCGGAATCGAAGAACAGCGTGCGCGTCAGCGCCACGTACTGCTCCATCGAGCGGACCAGGAAGATCAGCACGAAGTCCCAGGCGCCGGTGACGTAGTAGCACTGCTGGACCTGCGGGCAGGCGGCGAAGCGCCGCTGCAGGTCGTCCAGCAGATCGGCCCGCTCGTTCTCGGCCTTGACCTCGACGATGACGGTCAGGTCGTAGCCAAGCGCCTGCGGACGCAGCCGCGCCGTGAAAGCCTCGATGACGCCGGCCTCCTGCAGCCGCTTCAACCGCCGGTTCACGGCGGCGGTGGACAGGTGCGCCTGCTGCCCGAGTTCGCTCTGCGGCACCCGGGCATCCTGCTGCAGCGCGGCCAGCAGCACCAGGTCGTAGTGGTCCAGCTTCAGGGGTGGCGGTACGGACATGGCCCGAGTTTGCAATATTGTTGCGTTGAAACCCCCGAAGATCGAAAAAGATACCGGAGGCCCTGAATACTATTCTGCAAACCACCACGCTGCCTGCCGATGCCTGCTCCCCTGCTGTCCCTGGATGCCCCGCTGCTGTTGCAGCAGATCGACGCCCTGGGCCGGATCGGCCAGGACGCCCCGGAGAGCGGGCGCACCCGCATCGCGCTGACGGACGCCGACCGCGCCGGCCGCGACCAGCTGGTGAAGTGGATGCGCGCACTGGACCTGGACGTGCAGGTGGACCGCATCGGCAACCTCTTCGGCACGCTGCCAGGCCGCGCCGACGGCCCGCCACTGATGATCGGCTCGCATATCGACACGGTGCGCCATGCCGGCGCGCTGGACGGCTGCTACGGCGTGCTGGCCGGCCTGGCGGTGCAGCGGGCCTACCGGCAGGCCGGCCAGATGCCGCAGCGCGGCATCGTGGTGGCCGCCTTCACGAACGAGGAAGGCGTGCGCTTCCAGCCGGACATGATGGGCTCGCTGGTGCATGCCGGCGGGCTGGCGCTGCAGCAGGCGCTTGACACCGTGGGCACCGACGGCGTGCGGCTGGGCGATGCGCTCGCGCAGATCGGTTATGCCGGCACGCTGGAGCCCGGCACGATCCGGCCGCAGGCCTACCTGGAACTGCACATCGAGCAGGGACCGGTGCTGGAGGCCGAAGGCACGCTGATCGGCGTCGTCGAGGACCTGCAGGGCATCTCCTGGCAGAAGGTCAGCGTCCAGGGCGTGGCCAACCATGCCGGCACCACGCCGACCCGGCTGCGGCACGACGCGGCCTACGCCGCGGCGGCCTGCATCTGCTTCCTGCGGGAACAGGTCGCGGCGGCGCCGCCCGGCACGACGCTGGCCACCACCGGCTCGCTGCGGCTGGAGCCGGACCTCGTCAATGTGATCGCGCGCCAGGCCACCTTCACGGTCGACCTGCGCGACCCGGACGCGCAGCGCCTGCAGGCCGCGGAGCAGCGTTTTGCCGGCTTCCTGGAGGCGCTCGCACTGCGCGAGGGGGTGCAGATCCGCACCGAGCAGCTGGTGCGCTTTGACCCGGTCGTGTTCGACGCCACGCTGGCCAGCCGCATCGAGGCGGCCGCTGCACGGCGCGGCCTGTCGCACCGGCGCATGACCTCTGGCGCCGGCCACGATGCGCAGATGATCGCCCGCATCGCACCGGCGGCGATGATCTTCGTGCCGAGCCGCGGCGGCATCAGCCACAACCCGCGCGAGCACACCGACGAGACCCAGCTGATCCAGGGCGCCGAGGTACTGCTGGACGTTGTCCAGGCCTGCCTGGCCACGCCCTGACTCCCCGCGCAACCCCTCTTGCAAGGAATCCCATGTTCACGACCAATCCGCGCGCGCGGCGCGCCCCCTACCCCGCGGACCTTGCCGCGATCATGAACGTCGCACAGGCGCAGCGGAGCCGGCAATGGCTGGCCCGCTGGCCCATGATCAGTCGCACGCCCACGCCGCTCTACGACCTGCCCGACGCGGCCCAGGCCCTGGGCATTGCGGGACTGGCCGTCAAGGACGAATCGGTGCGCTCGCCGCTGGGCAGCTTCAAGGCGCTGGGCGCCCCGGTGGCGCTGGTGCGCGAGGTGCTGCGGCGGCACCCGGCGCTGGAGCCGGCGGAGATCCTGACCGGGCGCCATGCCGCCGCGCTGCAGGGCCTGACCGTCATCAGCGCGACCGACGGCAACCATGGCCGCGGGCTGGCCGCTGCCGCGCGCGACGCCGGCTGCGCCTGCGTGATCGTGCTGCATGCGCAGGTGGACCCGCAGCGCGAGCAGGCCATCGCCGCGCTGGGCGCCCGGATCGTCCGCATCGCCGGCAACTACGACGCGTCGGTGCAGGAGGCGGCCCGGCTGGCCGAGGCGCACGGCTGGCAGGTCATCTCGGACACCTCGTACGACGGCTACGAGACGATCCCGCGCGACGTGATGCAGGGCTACAGCACGATCGCCGCCGAGATCGTCGAGCAGACCGGCGCAGCGCCCGGTGCCGCCGGAGCCTTCACGCATGTGTTCCTGCAAGGCGGTGTCGGCGGGCTCGCGGCCGGTGTCAGCAGCTACCTGTGGGAATGGCAGGGCGTGCAGCGGCCGCGGTTCATCGTCGTCGAGCCGGCGCAGGCTGACTGCCTGCTGCAGAGCGCGCTGGCCGGGCGACCGGCCCGGGCCACCGGCTCGGTGGATTCGGTGATGGCCGGCCTGGCCTGCGGCGAAACCTCCCCGCTGGCCTGGCGCTTCCTGCAGGAGGTGGTGGATGGGTTCATGACGGTCGAGGACGAGGCGGCAGTGGTGGCGATGCGGCTGCTCGCGCGGGGCAGCGCGCGGGACATTCCGGTGCTGGCTGGCGAATCCGGCGTGGCCGGGCTGGCGGGGCTGCAGGTGCTGCGCCAGGATGCAGCCCGGTGGGCGCAGGCCGGGCTGGACGCCGATGCGCGAGTGCTTTTCATCAGCACCGAGGGCGCGACCGCGCCAGACCTGTATGCGAGCCTGGTTGGCGAGAGCGCGCAGGCGGTATTGCGCCGGCAGGCCGACTGGCTGCCAGCCCACGCCACTGCGGCTGCAGTCTGAGACGGAGGCCCAGGATGGACGCGGACACCGACCTCGACGGCCAGATGGTGCGCTGGCGGCACACGCTGCACCGCTTTCCGGAAACCGGCTTTCGCGAACACCGCACCGCCGACTTCCTGGCCCAGGCCCTGGCACTGATGGGCCTGGAGGTGCACCGCGGTCTGGGCGGCACCGGCCTGGTGGCGAGCCTGCGGGTCGGCGACGGGCCGGGCGTCGTGGGCCTGCGCGCGGACATGGATGCGCTGGCGATGACCGAGGCCGCCGAAGGCCGAGCCCATGCATCGCGGAACCCGGGCTGCATGCACGGCTGCGGCCATGACGGGCACATGGCGATGCTGCTCGGCGCGGCGCGGATCCTGACGCACCGGCGCGATGTCGACGGCACGGTGCGCTTCATCTTCCAGCCGGCGGAGGAACACGGTCGCGGTGCGAAGGCGATGATGCAGGACGGCCTGTTCGAGCGCTTCCCGGTCGACGCGCTGTATGGGGTCCACAACATCCCGGGCCTGCCGGCGGGCCACATCGCCACCCGCAGCGGCGGCATCATGGCCAGCGAGGACAACTTCGTGATCACGGTCCGCGGGCGCGGCGGCCATGCGGCTCGGCCGCAGATGGCCGTGGATCCGCTGGTGGTCGCCGCCGAGATCATCCTGGCGCTGCAGACCATCGTGGCCCGCTCCGTCGACCCGTCGGACCCGGCGGTGGTGTCCTGCACCGAGATCCACGGCGACGGCATCCGCAACGCGATCCCGGGCACGGTGGTGATCCGCGGGGACACGCGCAGCTACACACCGGCCGTGCAGACCCTGCTGGAGCAGCGCATGCGCACGATCTGCCAGGGCATCGCGCTGGCCCACGGTGCGCAATGCGAGGTCGCCTATACGCAGGAGTTCGTGCCGACGGTGAACGATCCGCGGTGTACCGCCGTGGCGCTCCGGGCAGCCCAGGCGGTGGTCGGTCCGCAGCAGGTGGACGGCAATGTGGCGCCGATGATGATCTCGGAGGACTTCGGCGCCTTCCTGCAGGCGGTGCCGGGGAATTTCGTCTTCCTCGGCAATGGCGCGACCGACACGCCGGGCGGCGTGCCGCTGCACAACGCCGGCTACGACTTCAACGACGCGATCCTGCCGGTCGGCGCGCGCTACCTGGCCGAGGTCGCCAGACAACAACTGGCCGGCTGAGCCTCGTGCGGGGCGGTTGGTCGGCCAGGGCCATAGCCCTCGCCTATTCCATAGATATTGACAATGATTTTGACGTATTCAATAGACATTGCAACAATCCAGGAACCAGTCCTGCCGTGCACGCGACGGCAGCGGCTGCAGGGAGCCTTTCCGCAACCGTTCAACCCGTCAACCTGGAGCCCACGATGGAACACACGACAACCCCACCCGGCCAATGCCCCGTCATGCATGGCGCCCTCACGTCCGCAGGCCGCGCGAAGGCGGACTGGTGGCCGGAAACGCTGAACCTGGACATCCTGCACCAGCAGGACCGCAAGACGAACCCGCTGCCCGGCCTGGACTACCGGCAGCAGCTCAAGCAACTCGACGTCGCAGCACTCAAGAAGGACCTGACCGCGCTGATGACCCAGAGCCAGCCCTGGTGGCCGGCCGACTGGGGCCACTATGGCGGCCTGATGATCCGCATGGCCTGGCACGCCGCCGGCACCTACCGGGTGGCCGACGGGCGTGGCGGCGCCGGCACCGGCAACCAGCGCTTCGCGCCGCTGAACTCCTGGCCGGACAACACGAACCTGGACAAGGCCCGCCGCCTGCTGTGGCCGATCAAGAAGAAGTACGGCAACCGCATCAGCTGGGCCGACCTGATCATCCTGGCCGGCAACGTGGCCTATGAGTCGATGGGCCTGAAGACGTTCGGCTTCGCGTTCGGCCGCGAGGACATCTGGCATCCGGAGAAGGACATCTACTGGGGCTCCGAGAAGCAGTGGCTCGCACCCAGCGGCAGCGAGGGCAGCCGCTACAGTGGCCAGCGCGATCTGGAGAACCCGCTGGCCGCCGTGATGATGGGCCTGATCTATGTGAACCCGGAAGGCGTGGATGGCCAGCCCGATCCGCTGAAGACCGCACAGGACGTGCGCGTCACCTTCGCGCGGATGGCAATGAACGACGAGGAGACCGTGGCACTCACCGCCGGCGGCCACACCGTCGGCAAGGCCCATGGCAACGGCAGCGCAGCGAACCTGGGCCCGGCGCCGGAGGGCGCGGACGTGCAGGAGCAAGGCCTGGGCTGGCAGAACCACCAGACCCGCGCGGTGGGCCGCGACACCGTGACCAGCGGCATCGAAGGCGCCTGGACGACCCACCCCACCCAATGGGACAACGGCTACTTCAAGCTGCTGCTGGGCTACGAATGGGAACTGAAGAAGAGCCCGGCGGGCGCCTGGCAATGGCAGCCGGTCAACATCCGGCCGGAAGACATGCCGACCGACGTCGAGGACCCGTCGATCCGCCGCATGCCGATCATGACCGACGCCGACATGGCGATGAAGATGGACCCGGCCTACCGGAAGATCTCGGAACGCTTCGCGGCCGACCAGGTCTATTTCTCGGAGACCTTCGCGCGCGCGTGGTTCAAGCTGACCCACCGCGACATGGGGCCCCGCGCCCGCTACATCGGCCCGGAAGTGCCCGCGGAAGACCTGCTCTGGCAGGACCCGGTCCCGTCGGGCCCGCGCCACTATGACGTCGCCGCCGTCAAGGCCCGGATCGCCGCGGCCGGCCTGCCATTGGCCGAGCGCGTGGCGACGGCCTGGGACAGCGCCCGCACCTACCGTGGCTCCGACCACCGGGGCGGCGCCAACGGTGCGCGCATCCGGCTCGCTCCGCAGAGAGACTGGGCGGGCAACGAGCCGGCCCGCCTGGCCCGGGTGCTGGCGGCCTATGAGCGCATCGCGGCCGAGACCGGTGCCAGCGTGGCCGACGTGATCGTGCTCGGCGGCAATCTGGGCATTGAGGAGGCGGCCCGCGCGGCCGGTATCCCGGTCGAGGTGCCCTTCACCCCGGGACGCGGCGATGCCACGCAGGCGCAGACGGATGTCGAATCCTTCGAGGTGCTGGAGCCGCTGGCCGATGGCTTCCGCAACTGGCAGAAGCAGCACTACACCGTCAAGCCGGAAGAGCTGCTGCTGGATCGTGCGCAGCTGATGGGCCTGACCGCCGCCGAGATGACGGTGCTGCTGGGCGGGATGCGGGTGCTGGGCACCAACCACGGCGGCACGCGGCATGGCGTGTTCACCGACCGCGTCGGTGCGCTGACGACCGACTTCTTCGTGCACCTGACGGACATGGCCTACCAGTGGAAGCCGACCGGCCGCAACAGCTACGACATCGTCGAGCGCAGCAGCGGCCGGGTGCGGTGGACGGCCACGCGCGTGGATCTGGTGTTCGGCTCGAACTCGGTGCTGCGCGCCTATGCCGAGGTCTATGCGCAGGACGACAGCCGC
>JAEUOX010000145.1 GCA_016790475.1 Rhodoferax sp.
CCTTCCGGCCCGCCGCCCCCGGGATTTCCCGCACCCCGGCAGGTCGCGCCCGGTCAACGGATGGTCGTTGGCGCACGCGCCGGGCCAACGCGGCGGGCGCTACAGTGGCGGGGCTTGCAATCCTCCCCTATGGCCGCCTCCAATCCGCTCACCTCCGCCCGCACCGATCTGGCCGTCGCCTTCCGCTGGGCGGCGCGCCTCGGCATGCACGAGTCGATCGCCAACCATTTCAGCCTGGCGGTGTCCGACGACGGCCGTCGCTTCCTGCTGAACCCGGTGGGCAGCCATTTCGCACGGATCCGCGCCAGCGAGCTGCTGCTGCTCGATGCGGGCGACCCGGCCACGCTGCAGGGCCCTGACGCGCCGGACCCGACCGCCTGGCATCTGCATGCCGAGCTGCACCAGCGCCTGCCGCAGGCGCGCTGCATCCTGCACACCCATATGCCGCATGCCACCGCGCTGTGCTGCCTGCAGGATTTCGAGTTCCTGATGCTGGACCAGAACGCCTGCCGCTTTCATGGCCGCATCGCCTATGACCGGGCCTATGCCGGCATGGCGCTGGACACCACCGAGGGCCAGCGTGTGGCGCAGCTGCTCGGGCCGGGCAAGAGCGTGCTGTTCATGGGCAACCACGGCGTCATCGTCGTGGCGCCCAGCGTGGCCCAGGCCTTCGACGAGCTGTACTACCTGGAGAAGGCCGCACAGCTGCAACTGCTGGCGCTGTCCACCGGCCGGCCGCTGGCGCTGATCCCGGATGCGGTGGCCGCATTGGCCTGCGCCCAGTGGAACGACTACCCGACGCAGTTCTCCGAGCTGCATTTCCGCCAACTCCAACAGATCCTGGACCAGGACGAACCGGACTACAAGACATGAACAACCACGTCATCGTGACCTGCGCCCTGACCGGCGCGGGCGACACCGTCGGCAAGAACCCGCACGTGCCCGTCACGCCGAAGCAGATCGCCGACGCGGCGGTCGAGGCCGCCAACGCCGGCGCCACCGTCGTCCACTGCCATGTGCGCGACCCGCAGACCGGCAAGGGCAGCCGGGACCCGGTGCTCTACCGCGAGGTCATGGAGCACATCAAGGCCTCCGGTGTCGACGTGATCGTGAACCTGACCGCCGGCATGGGCGGCGACCTGGACATCGGCCCGGGCGAGAACCCGACCGCCTTCGGCCCGGCCACCGACCTGGTCGGCCCGCTGACGCGCCTGGTGCATGTCGAGGAGCTGCTGCCCGACATCTGCACGCTGGACTGCGGCACGCTGAATTTCGGCGACGGCGACCTGATCTATGTCTCCACGCCGGCCGCGCTGCGTGTCGGCGCCAAGCGCATCACCGAGCTCGGCGTCAAGGCCGAGCTGGAGATCTTCGACACCGGCCACCTGTGGTTCTCGAACCAGATGATCAAGGAAGGTCTTCTGAACGACCCGCTGTTCCAGCTGTGCCTCGGCATTCCGTGGGGCGCGCCGGCCGACACGACGACGATGAAGGCCATGGTTGACAACCTGCCGGCCGGCGTCACCTGGGCCGGCTTCGGCATCGGCCGCATGCAGATGCCGATGGCCGCGCAGGCGGTGCTGCTGGGCGGCAACGTGCGCGTCGGGCTGGAGGACAACCTGTGGCTCGACAAGGGCGTCCCCGCCAGCAACGGCACGCTGGTCGAGCGCGTGATCAAGCTGATCGAGTGCATGGGCGCCCGCCCGATGACGCCGGCTGAAGGCCGCATCAAGATGAACCTGAAGCCGCGCGCCTGAGCACGCAGCATCCACACCAAGGAACCGCACCATGGCCTTCGTCACCACCATCAAGACCTTCGCCGCGCTGGGCAGCGGCGTCATCGGCAGCGGCTGGGTCGCCCGTGCGCTGGCCCAGGGCCTGGACGTCGTCGCCTGGGACCCGGCGCCCGGCGCCGAGGCCGCACTGCGCGCACGCATCGCCAAGTGCTGGGGTGCGCTGGAGGCCAACGGCCTGCAGCCCGGCGCCTCGCAGAGCCGCCTGCGCTTCGTCGCCACACCGGAAGCCTGTGTGGCCGACGCCGACTTCATCCAGGAGAGCGCGCCCGAGACGCTGTCGCTGAAGGTCGACCTGCACCGGCGCATCAGCGCCGCAGCCCGGCCGGACGTGCTGATCGGCTCCTCGACCTCCGGCCTGCTGCCCAGCGAGTTCTATGCGCAGGCCACGCACCCGGAGCGCTGCGTGGTCGGCCACCCGTTCAACCCGGTCTACCTGCTGCCACTGGTCGAGGTGGTCGGTGGCGAGAAGACCGCGCCCGAGGCGGTGCAGGCCGCGATGGGCTTCTACCGCAGCCTGGGCATGAAGCCGCTGCATGTGCGCAAGGAGGTGCCCGGCTTCATCGCCGACCGGCTGCTCGAAGCCATGTGGCGCGAGTCGCTGCACCTGGTCAACGACGGTGTGGCCAGCACCGGCGAGATCGACGATGCGATCCGCTACGGCGCCGGCATCCGCTGGTCCTTCATGGGCAGCTTCCTGATCTACACGCTGGCCGGTGGCGACGCCGGCATGCGCCACTTCATGGCGCAGTTCGGCCCGGCACTCAAGCTGCCCTGGACGAAGCTGGAGGCGCCGGAGCTGACGGATGCGCTGATCGACAAGGTGGTGGAGGGCACGGCGCCGCAACTGGTCGGCAAGACCATCGCCGACATGGAGCGCTACCGCGACGACTGCCTGATGGCGGTGCAGGCGGCCGTGCGCGCCACCAAGATCAAGCATGGGATCCCGCTGGATGACTGAGCCCGCAGCCGATGCGCTGCTGATACCCTGGCACGGCACCGTGCTGCCGGAGTGGACCGACTACAACGGCCACCTGCGCGACGCTTTCTATCTGCTGGTGTTCAGCATGGCCACCGACGCGCTGATGGACACCATCGGGTTGGACGAGGCCGGCCGGGCCGCCACCGGCCACTCGATGTTCACGCTGGAGGCGCACATCAACTATCTGCTGGAGGTCAAGCAGGGCACGCCGATCGAGGTGCGCACGCAGATCCTCGGCGCCGACGCCAAGCGGCTGCACCTCTACCACTACCTGCATGTGCAGGGCAGCGGCGCGCTGCTGTCGGTGAACGAGCAGATGCAGCTCAATGTCGACATGGCCGGCCCGCGCGCCGCGCCGTTCGCCCCGATGGTGCTGGCGAAGGTGCAGGCGCTCGCGGCGGCCCATGCGGGCCTGCCGCGGCCGGAGCATGCCGGGCGGGTGATCGGGCTGCCGAAGCGCTGAGCGCTCGGTATGCCATGATGGCGCCGCACCGCAGGAGCCACGATGCCGCCCGCCACCCTCACCAGCCTGACCGAACTCCGATCCCTGTACGACCCGGTGCGCGAGCGCTCCGCTGCCAAGGAGCTGCCCTCCCTCGACGTCCACGCGCGACGCTTCATCGCGCTGTCGCCGCTGGTCGTCCTGGCCACCGGGGGCGTGGACGGCATGGACGCCTCGCCGCGCGGCGGCGCGCCGGGCTTCGTCCAGGTGGTCGATGACCATACCCTGCTGATCGCCGATTCGCCCGGCAACAACCGGCTCGACACGCTGCAGAACGTCCTGCACACGCCGCAGGTCGGCCTGCTGTTCCTGGTGCCGGGGGTGGACGAAACCCTGCGCGTCAATGGCACGGCGGTGCTGTCGGTGGACCCGGCGGACCTGCGGCGGTGCGAAGACGTGCGCCGCGTGCCCAAGCTGGTGATCCGGGTCACCGTCCAGGCCAGCTACCTGCACTGCGCCAAGGCGCTGATGCGCTCCGAGTTGTGGAACCCCGCACTGCACCAGCCGCGCACCTGCATGCCCAGCATGGGCGAGATGCTGCGCGACCAGGTGGCCCACAAGGTGACGCCGGGGACCGCCTTCGAGACCCAGGAGCAGATGCTGGAGCGCTACCGCCAGACGCTGTAGCGCCCGCTGGCCGGGGCCGCTCCCCGCGTCGGGTTTTCTGACAGGCAACGGGCCCGTTGCAGGTGGCCTCGCGGCAAAGTCCCGTCGCAAAAGGAGTATTCTCCGCCAGCACGGAACTTGCCTGCACCCGCCACCATGCCCCTGCCGAAGCCCCGCAAGGTGTTGACCCCGCCTACCCGGCGCCTGCGCCAGGTCGCGCGCGCAGCCCGGATCGCGTTGGCTGCCTGGAGTGCCACGGCCCTGGTGCCGGCGCAGGCTTTCTGTGTGCTGGATGGCACCACCGTCACATCGAGCTACACGCTGAACGGCTACTGCCCGCTGGAAGGCAGCCTCGGCATCGCGAGCAAGGCCACTCTCATCAACAACGGCATCCTGGAGAACCTGGGCACGATCGACGTCTCCGGTCGGTTGTCCGGTACGGGCGTGTTCACCAATCGGGGCGTATTGACCATTGAGGCTGGTGGCAGCGCGGCGATCGTGCAATCCGGCAATCTCGTCGGCGACACCCTGGCCGGTGGCAGCTGGCACCTGAACGGGCAGGGGAGCAAGCTGAATATCGGCGTGGGCGCGATCCTGACCAACGCCGCCAACCTCTGGCTCACCGGCAACGGAAGCTTTGGCCAGCTCAGCGGCCTGCAGCGCAACGAGGGGTCCCTGCTGGTGGATGGTGGTGGCAGCCGCACCTTTGCCAAGCTGCTCAACACCGGTACGGTTGCCGTGGCAGGGGGCGGTTCGGTGGCGATCACTAGTTCGCAGAACCTGTCCAAGGCGGGCGTCCTCGCGGGCGGGCGCTGGGAGGTGTACGCAGATGGTTCCGGAGCAGGCTCCCTGAGTGTCGGCACCGGACTGATCACGACCAACGCAGCGGACATCCTGCTCAGCGGCGGCAAGTCCAGTTTCGCCCAGCTCAGCGGTCTGCATTCGAATACCGGCAGCCTGAGCGTCCAGGCCGGCCACCAACTGACCCTGGCCAACCTGGAGAACACCGGCACCCTGATCGCCGGCGCAGGGGGTGTGCTGACCATCCAGGCCTCCTCCAACTACAGCGGCAAGACGCTGACGGGCGGCCGATGGCAGGTCGAGGGCGATGGCGCCCTCACGGTGGGCACCGGGAGCATCGTCGTCAACGATGCCGAGATCGTTCTGCGCGGCAGCGGCGCACGCATGGCGCAGCTCTCCGGGCTCGCCACCAACACCGGCACCCTGGCGATCGAGGGCGGCAACACCTTTGTCGTGGGCAAGACGTCGCGGAGCACGCCCATCAGCGTAGTCAACTCCAAGACCGGTCTGATCCGGATCGACAGCGACAGCGTGCTGCAGGTGACAGGCGGCGGCAAGCTCAGCAACCTGGCGCGGATCGAGAACGCCGGCACACTGCTGGTGGACGCCACGTTCGAAAGTGGCGCGTCGGCCCAGTTCGTGAACGCCGGCCGGCTGCGGGTGCAGGATGGTGGCCGGGCGACGGTGACGAACGCCGGAACACAACTGGAAAGTGGCGTATTGACCGGCGGCTCCTGGGAGGTGGTGGGCGCGTCCCAGGCGGCCATCCTGAGCGTGGGTTCGGGCGACATCAGCGGCAACCGGGCCAGCATTCTGCTGAGCGGCAGCCTGGCGTCGTTCACTCAGATCCAGAACCTGCGCAGCAACGAGGGCCGTCTGAGCGTCGACGGCGGCTTTGTCTTCAATGCGAGCGCTCTGTCGCACAACACCGGCAGCATCGTGGTGGGCGCCGGCGGCACCGTCTCGCTGAGCAAGTCGCTCAGCGTGTTGACCGATGGCACGCTGAGCGAGGGCGACTGGCAGGTCATCAGCGACGACAGCAAGAACGCTGCCCGCCTGAGCATCGGCAGCCGCGCGATCGTCAGCAACGCGGCCAGCATCCTGCTCTCGGGTGCTGCGTCCGAGTTCAACCAGATCAACAGCCTTGTCGCCAACACAGGTCGGCTGCAGGTCGAGGGGGGCCGCACGCTCACGCTGGACCGTCTGGCCAACACCGGCACGGTGCAGGTCGGCCAGGCGGGTCGCCTGATCATGAGCCGTTCGGACGAGGCCATCGTCTCGGGCAACCTGGTCGGCGGAACCTGGATCGTGGATGGCGGCTCGGTCGGCGCGCAGCTCAGCATCGGCACTTCGGCGATCACCACCAATTCCGGCACCATCATTCTGCGCGGGTCCGCGGCGAACTTCTCCAACCTGGTGTCCGGCAGCAAGGCCACCCTGCGGACGAATGCGGGGTTCCTGACCTACGAAGCCGGGGCGGGTGCGCGCCTGGACAACCTGCGCAACACCGGCACGCTGACCGTCGGCCTGGGCTCGTCCGTCAATGTCGTGCGCAGCGACAGCCTGGTTTCCGGCGAGCTCCGGGAAGGCACCTGGATGGTCCAGGGCAGCGCCGGTACGCCGTCCAGCCTGATCGTCGGCGCGAGCACCAGTGCCATCACGTCCAACAGCGCCAGCGTGGTGCTCCACGGTGCCGGCGCCCAGTTCGGCCAGCTGACCGGCCTGGCCACCAATGCCGGCAGCCTGTCGCTGCTGGGCGGCCAGGTGTTCACCGCCGGCGCGCTGGTCAACACCGGCACCATCGTCATCGACGACGCCAGCCAGCTGCTGACCACCAAGAGTCAGGGATTCCGCCAGTCGAAAAGCGGCAGCCTGTCGGTGGACGGGCTGCTCAGCATGGGCAAGATCGACATCCAGGGGGGCAGCGTGCTGGGCAACGGCATCCTGCGTGCGCCGAGCATCACGATCGGCGCGTCCGCCAACCTGGCGCCGGGCCATTCCCCCGGTCGCCTGACGCTGGACGGCGATGTCAACTTCAACGGCCTGCTGGCGATCGAGCTGGCGTCACCCACCGACTACGACATGCTGGACGTCACCGGCGCGCTGACGTTTGGCGACACCTCCCTGGTGCGCCTGTCCTTCGGCTTCACACCGACGCTGGCGAGCTACCAGTTCGACTTCCTGCACGCCGGTGAGCTGGTCAATGCCCCGCAGGTCGAGGTCATCGGTCTGGCGGCGGGTTACCAGGGCCAGATGAACTGCGCTGCCAATGGCTGCAGCTTTGCCGTGTCCCAGCTGGTGGTGCCGCCGCCGGTGCCCGAGCCGCAGACCTATGCGCTGTTCCTGGCCGGGCTGGCGGCGATCACTGCCGCGGTGTCCGCGCGGCGACGGCGCCCGAGCGCGCAGCCGGCCGCCGCGTGAGCTGCCCGCTGGTACCGGAGCACGGTTGATGGGCGCCACCACCACGTCCGGTGGCACCAGCTACGACCGGGTGCCCTACGAGAGCCTGCCGTTCGCGCAGACGCACCCTGACCGCCTGGCCGCGCTGGCCCACCTGTTCGGCCTTCAGGCGCCCGCGCCGGAGCGCGCGCGCGTGCTGGAGCTGGGCTGCGCCGGCGGCGGCAACCTGATCCCGATGGCCGTCGCGCTGCCGCAGGCGCAGTTTGTCGGCATCGACCTCTCGCCGGTGCAGGTGGCCGAAGGCCAGGCCCTGATCCGCGCGCTGGGCCTGCGCAACATCACGCTGCATGCGCGCAGCATCCTCGATGTGGACACCCGCCTGGGCACGTTCGACTATGTGCTGGCGCATGGCGTGTACTCCTGGGTGCCGGACGCCGTGCAGGACAAGATCCTGGCCCTGTGCGCCAGCCAGCTGTCGGCCGACGGCGTGGCCTATGTCAGCTACAACACGCTGCCAGGCTGGCGCATGCGCGGCATGGTGCGCGACCTGATGCGCTACCACGCGATGCAGTTCGACGACCCGGCCCGGCGCGTGGGCCAGGCCCGTGCCATCCTCGACTTCCTGGCCGGCGCCGTCCCCACCCAGGGCAGCGCCTACGGCCTGCTGCTGCAGACCGAGCTGGAGAACCTGCGCGGCGCCCCCGACTACTACATCCTGCACGAGCACCTGGAAGACATCAACGAGCCGCTGTACTTCCACGAGTTCGTGGACCGCGCCCGGCGGCACGGACTGCAGTACCTGGCCGAGGCGGACTTCAGCAGCATGCTCGACAGCAACCTGCCGGCCGACGTGGCCGGCACGCTGCGCCAGATCTCGGGCGACATCGTGCGTCAGGAGCAGTTCATGGACTTCCTGCGCAATCGCACCTTTCGCCAGACGCTGCTGGTGCACGGCAGCCGCACGGTGCAGCGGCAGATCCGGCCGGAGCAGGTGGCCGGCCTGTGGATCAGCGGCCAGCTGCAAGCTGCCAGCCTGGCGCCGGATCTGCAGGGTGATGGCGAGGAGAGCTTCCACGCACCGACTGGCGGGCTGCTGAAGTCGCGCCAGCGCGTGACCAAGGCCGCGGCCGTCGTGCTGGCGCGTGCCTGGCCGGTCGCGTTGCCGTTCGAGCAGCTGCTGCAGGAGGCCCTGGCCATGGCAGGCCAGGCGCCGGTTGCGCCACCGCCAGCAGCAGCGGGCCTGCCGACGCCACGCGACATCCTGGCCTCGGACATCCTGCAGTGCCAGATGGCCGGGCTGTTGAGCGTGCACGGCGGGCCCTCGCCGTTCGTGCATCCGGCGGGCGAGCGGCCGCTGGCCAGCCCGCTGGCACGCTGGCAGGCGGCACAGGGCAAGCGCTATCTCAGTACGCTGCGGCACGAGTCGCTGCCCTTTGATCCGGCGCTGGGTCGCCTGTTGCAACTGCTCGACGGCACGCGTGATCGCGCGGCCCTGGCACGTGACGCCACCGCGCATGTTCCGGGCGCTTCGGTTGGCCCACTGGTTGACCTGATCGGGCGCGCTGCATTGCTGCAGGCCTGAGTCGGGTCACCGGCCCTGACGGCCGCATCCAGGCGGTGGGGGCTTACCGGGCGGCGAAGGCCCCTTGGCCCCCCGGGCAGTGCGCGCAAAGGCGTCGATCGACGCAGGCAGCGTGGGAGGCATCGGCCGTTTCATTTCATCACGGACAAGAGCGGTTCACCTGTGATAGATTGGTTTTGGATGGTCACGTCAATACAGGAGATCCAGCATGTCGCTTACCGTGAAACAGATGATGGAAGCCGCTCACGCAGTCGTGCCGAAGATCGACCCTGCAACTGCCCGTGCCCAGATGGCGTCGGGCGATGCCTTGGTAGTCGATGTCCGGGATGCTCCGGAGGTCGAGAAGACGGGACGTGTGGCTGGCGCACACCATGTGTCGCGTGGCATGCTGGAGTTTCGTGCCGATCCCGATTCGCCGTACCACGACAAGAACTTTCGCAAGGACCGGCCGGTCATCGTCTATTGTGCTTCCGGGGGACGCTCGGCTCTTGCAGGGAAGGTGCTGAAGGACATGGGGTATCTCCAGGTATTCAACCTGGGGGCGTTCAAGGATTGGGCCGAGAGTGGCGGCCCGATAGACCGGCCGATCGACCCGGGCATGTGAGCGTCGGTCCGCTGGATTTTGTGCACACGATAGGCATCTGCCGCTTCGTTTTCCGGTTCAGCGCATCCTGGAATCGCAGCGCCACATCCACGGCGCGTTGGAAGGCAGCAAAGCCCAAGTCCATTGCGTGGCCCCTTCCTTCTGGTTACGATTCCTACTTTCAATTCTTACCAAAGAGTTCGCCATGCTCGTCACCGACAAGGGACAAGTCACCATCCCCAAGCACATCCGCCTGGCGGCGGGTGTCGCACCGGGCAGTGAAGTTACTTTCAGCCTGGAGGGAAGCAAGATCGTCATCACGCCGGTAGGCACGGGCGTCAAGGAAGATCGCCGAGCCAAGCTCAGGGCCGCGGCGGCTCGCGTGCGTGGGACATTCAGCTCCGAGTTCAGGCAACTCGGTGCAGACGAGATCATGCGCTTCATTCGAGGGGATGAACCGGGCAAAGGCACAGGGCGTCGTGGCGCCCGTTAGTCTTGCCAGCTACGACGGGTCGGCCGGCGTGCTGGTCGACACCAACGTCTGGTTGGACTGCATCGACGAGGCCAGCCCGTGGCACGACTGGGCATCCGAGCAACTGCAGGCGTGGAGTGAGCGGTGCCCGTTGCACGTGAACATCGTCATCTACTCCGAGCTGCTGATCCCTGGCCCTGATGTGGGCGCGATGGACGCGCTGCTGGATGTCTACGAGACCCTGCGAACCCCTTTGCCTTGGTCCGCGGCCTCCCTCACTGCCGCCGCGTATGCGATGTACCGGCGTCGCGGCGGGTCCAGAACCAAGCCCCTGCCGGACTTCTTCATCGGGGCCCACGCCGCTGTGTCAAACCTGAGTGTGCTGACCCGTGACCCCAGGCCCTATAGAAGCTACTTCGCGCGACTCGAAGTGATTGCACCCTGAGGCGGCTTTCACCGCCCCCTCCAAACCGGCTCCCTCTTCTCCGCAAACGCCCGCGCTCCCTCCAGCTGATCCTTCGACGAATACAGCCGATCCACGGTCGGCATCTGCCGTTTCGTGATCCGGTTCAGCGCGTCCTGGAACCGCAGCGCCTCCGCCTCGCGCACCACCTCCTTGATCGCTGCATACACTAGCGGCGGCCCGGAGGCCAGCAGCCGGGCCAGCTCCCAGGTCTTGGCCAGCAGCGCGTCGGGGGTGGTGATCTCCTTGACCAGCCCCCAGCGTAGCGCCTCCTGCGCGTCGAACCAGCGCCCGGTCAGCAGCAGGTCCATCGCCACGTGGTACGGGATGCGCTTGGGCAGCTTGATCGACGCGGCGTCGGCCACGGTGCCGGAGCGGATCTCGGGCAGCGCGAAGGTGGCGGTGTCGGTGCACAGGATCAGGTCGCAGGAGAGCGCCAGCTCCAGCCCGCCGCCGCAGCAGATGCCGTTGACGGCGCAGACCACCGGCTTGTTCAGATTCGGCAGCTCTTGCAGGCCTCCGAAACCGCCCACGCCATAGTCGCCATCCACCGCGTCGCCGGCCGCGGCGGCCTTCAGGTCCCAGCCGGGGCAGAAGAATTTGTCACCCTCCGCGCGCAGGATGGCCACGCGCAGGCTGTCGTCGTCGCGGAACGCGCGAAACGCCAGCCCCATGATGCGGCTGGTGGCCAGGTCGATCGCGTTAGCCTTGCCGCGCGCCAGCGTCACCTCCAGGATCGCGCCCTCG
>JAEUOX010000151.1 GCA_016790475.1 Rhodoferax sp.
GAGAGGCACGCGAGGTAGCGCACCACGGTGGCCGGTCCGCGGGAACTGCCGTCCTTGTCCGGTTTGCCCAGCTCGTCGCGGCAGCAGGAGATGAGGGAGCGCGTGATCTGCTCGACCGGCAGGGTACCGATGCGCTTCTTCCAGTACGCCAGCTGGTATCGCTGACTGCCGGAGTTGCGTTTAGTCGGCAGCACGGACTGTTCGTAACGATCCAGCAGTTCATGCATCAGCCGGCGGCGATTCGCCTCACCCTCGAAGTGGGCCTCGTCACGAATCCGGGAGCCTGCCTCGGCAGCCCAGCGTTCGGCAGACAGCCGGTCTGCATGGGTTGCGGTCAGGGTGCGTCCGCGGAACTTGACCCGCACGCGATATGCCGTCTTGCCACTCGCAAGGCGACGCTTCTCAATCAGAGCCATTCCATCTCTCCTGTAGCCGCAGACAGACGAACTGCCAGGCGGCAAAGTGTTGTCCGCGCCGTGTCGCGGATGACAGGTGGGAGGTGAGCCGTGCAGCGCGATGCTCGACCCACGACCCTCACGGGGCTGGTTTGCTAGTCTGGAGTTTTGTAGCTGCGAGCCATGCTCCCAAAGCCTGGCGAAAGCGAGCTTTCGCGGAGCACGCCACCGGGGGGTGGCTGGAGTCCCTTAAGCAGGGATACGCGGAGGGTGTGCCTCCACACCGCGTCGCAGTTGTCTGACGCAACTGCTCGTCTTGAAAATCCAACGGGTCCCATACGGGTCCCATCCAAATTACAACGGGTCAGGCATTTCTGCCTAACCCGTTGATTTTTTTGGCTCCTCGACCTGGGCTCGAACCAGGGACCTACGGATTAACAGTCCGGCGCTCTACCGACTGAGCTATCGAGGAATTGTTCGGTAAGCCACGCATTATAGCCACGGAAAAACCGGCTTCCTGCGCGGCGATGCCACGGATCGCGATCAGTCGAAGACCGGCGTCTCCACGCCCAGCACCTTGTGCAGCTTCGGGCTGGTGGTGGTGTACTGCAGGTGCACCTTCTTGTCCGGGAAGATGAAGGGCGCGGCACCGAACGCGGCCAGTGCGCACTCGTGGAAGCCGCTCAGGATGAGCTTCTTCTTGCCGGGGTACACATTGATGTCGCCGACGGCAAAGATGCCGGGCACGTTGGTCGAGAACTTCTCGGTGTCGACCTTGAGCTGCTTGCGCTCGATGTCCAGGCCCCAGTCGGCGATCGGGCCGAGCTTCGGGCTCAGGCCGAAGAACACCAGCAGCACGTCCAGCGGCACGACCCGGGTGATGCCGTCCGACCCGGTGACCTTGACGCCGGTGAGCTTGTCGCCCGCTTCCTCGAAGCCGGTGACCTGGCCGACGATGAACTGCATCTCGTAGGCGTCGCACAGTTCCTTCATCTTCGCGACGCTGGCCGGTGCGGCCTTGAAGCCGTCGCGCCGGTGCACCAGGATCACGCTCTCGGCCTTGTGCGGGCTGTCCTTGACGAAGTCCAGCGCCCAGTCCAGCGCGGAGTCTCCGCCACCGACGATGACCAGGTTCTTGCCGGCGAAGTCGTCCGGGTTCTTGACGCGGTAGTGCAGCTGGCTGCCGTGGAACTTGTCGAGCCCGTCCACCTTCAGCGTGCGCGGCTGGAAGGCGCCCACACCGGCAGCGATGAAGATCGTGCGGGTGATGAACTGCGTGCCCTTGGAGGTCTGCACGAAGAAGCGGCCGTCTTCGCGGGGCTGCACGACCGTCACTTCCTGGCCATAGTGGAAGGTGGCGCCGAAGGGCTCGATCTGCTTGAGCAGCGAATCGGTCAGCTCCTGGCCGGTGCACACCGGCACGGCCGGGATGTCATAGATCGGCTTGTCAGGGTAGAGCTCGACGCACTGGCCGCCGGGGTAGGCGAGCGAGTCGATCACATGGGCCTTGATCTCCAGCAGCCCCAACTCGAAGACCTGGAACAGGCCGACGGGGCCGGCGCCGACGATGACGGCGTCGGTCTCGATGGCTTCGCCGGGGGCGGCGGACGCAGGCGCGTCATTCGCCAGGGCCGTGTCGAGCACGGCCGGGGGGGTGTTTGCATCCATGGGGGTCAGCGGATCAGCTCTTTGAGCTTGTCGGTCTTGTCTTTCCATTCCTCGGCATCGGGCAGCGGCGCCTTGCGCTTGGTGATGCTCTTCCAGGTCGGCAGCTTGGCCAGTTCGGCGTTGAGGCGGGTCATGTGCTGCTGGTCGGCCGGCACGTCTTCCTCGGCGTAGATCGCGTTCACCGGGCACTCCGGGATGCACACCGCGCAGTCGATGCACTCGTCCGGGTCGATCGTCAGGAAGTTGGGGCCTTCGCGGAAGCAGTCGACCGGACAGACGTCCACACAATCGGTGTATTTGCAGCGGATACAGGCTTCGGTGACGGTGTGGGTCATTTGGCGGCTACTTGGGGGTGGGTGCAAAGCCGGGATTTTATGGGTTTTCAGAAGCGGGGCCGCCGCGCCGGCCCTTCGGGCAGCGCGGTTGCTTGATGCCCATCAAGACAACAGGGCGGCCCCGGCGGTGCGGTGCGAGGCGGTGTCCACCAGGACCAGCGAGCCCAGCGCGCGCGAAATCCGGAAGGGCAGCGCCGCGATCGGCTCATGCAACTGCAGCACGACACGGCCGATCGCGTTGGCCTGCAGCGTGCCGGCCTCCTCCTCGGCGAGCGTGTGCACATTGCGCTGGTGCACGACGCGCTCGACACGGGCCTTGATCCAGCGGTGGCCGTGCAGGGCCCAGTAGACCCGGCCCGGGACCAGCGGCTCGTCGTCCAGCCAGGCCACGGTGCAGTCCAGCTGACGGGCCGGCTGGAACACCTGGCCTGCGTCGCCCGCTTCCAGCAGCCAGTCGCCGCGCGACACATCCAGCTCGCGGTCCAGCACGATGCCGGCGCTGCGGCCGGCCACGACCTCGCCCGGCACGCGGGTATGGTCCAGCACCTCGGCCACCTGCGCCGTCTTGCCGCCCGGCAGCACCGTCACGGATTGCCCGACCCGCAGACGGCCGGTGGCGACCCGGCCCCAGAAGATGCGCCGGCCCTTGTCGGTGTGGCTGGCCGCGGCCTGCTTGTCAATCCATTGCACCGGGAAGGCCAGTGCCTGCTCGGTCTCGGGTGCGGTGGCCGGCAGGCCCTCCAGCAGGTCCAGCAAGCTGTCGCCGTGGTAGGCGCACCAGCCCGGCTGGGTGGCGCCCACCACGTTCTGGCCATGCAGCGCCGAGATCGGCACGATCGCCACCAGCGGGATGCCGGCCGCGTCGGCAAAGTGCCGCAGCGCCTGGCGGATGTTGGCAAAGGCGCGCTCGGGGTCCTGCACCGCATCCAGCTTGTTGATCGCGACGACGATCGATGGCACGCGCAGCAGTTGCAGCAGCAGCGTGTGGCGGCGCGTCTGGGGCAGCAGCGCATGCTGGCCGGCGTCTGGCGCCGCATCGCAGGCCCAGGGCAGCTTGGTGGCGTCGACCAGCACGACGGCGGCATCAGCGCTGCTGGCGGCCGTGACCATGTTGCGGGTGTACTGCTCATGGCCCGGTGCATCGCCGATGATGAACTTGCGCCGGGCCGTCGAGAAGTAGCGGTAGGCCACGTCGATCGTGATGCCCTGCTCGCGCTCGGCGCTCAGGCCGTCGGTAAACAGCGCCAGGTCGACTTCACCGCTGCGCGAGACGCTGGCCAGCTGGTCCTGCAGCACGCTGCGGCTGTCCAGCAGCAGGCGGCCGATCAGCGTGCTCTTGCCGTCGTCCACCGACCCGCAGGTGATGAAGCGCAGCGCGGGGCGGGTGTCCTCGGCGGCCGGCGGGCGCGCTGCCAGGGCGGTGGCTTGCATCAGAAATATCCTTCCTTCTTGCGTTTTTCCATCGAGCTGTCGGAGGTCTTGTCGTCCATGCGGGTGGCGCCGCGCTCGCTGATGTCGGTGGCCAGCGTCTCGATGACGACCTCCGCCGCGCTACCGGCCAGGCTGGCGACCGGGCAGGTGCAGGTGATGTCGCCGACCGTGCGGAATCGCACCGGGCGGACCTCGACCGTCTCGCCGGCGCGTGCCGGCGTCAGCGGCGTCACCGGCACCAGCAGGCCCTTGCGCTCCACGACCTCGCGTGCGTGGCTGTAATAGAGAGCCGGCAGCGCGATGCGCTCGCGGTCGATGTATTGCCACACGTCCAGCTCGGTCCAGTTCGAGATCGGGAAGACCCGGAAATGCTCGCCGGGCTGCAGCCGGGTGTTGAACAGATTCCACAGTTCCGGGCGCTGGTCCTTCGGCTGCCACTGGCCGAAGCTGTCGCGGTGCGAGAACATGCGCTCCTTGGCGCGGGCCTTCTCCTCGTCGCGCCGGGCACCGCCGATCAGCGCGTCGAAGCGGAATTCGTCGATCGCCTCCAGCAGCGTCACCGACTGGTGCACATTGCGCGATTCGCCCGGGTGCGCCAGCCGCACGGTGCCGCGCGCCATCGAGTCCTCGACGCTGCGCACGATCAGCCGGGCCTGCAGCTCGGCAGCGCGCCGGTCGCGAAACTCTGTGACCTCCGGGAAGTTGTGGCCGGTGTCGATCATCAGCAGCGGGTACGGAATGCGGCCGATGCCGAAGGCCTTCTCGGCGCATTTCAGCAGCACCAGCGAATCCTTGCCGCCGGAGAACAGCAGGGCCGGGCGCTCGAAGGCGCCGGCCACCTCGCGCAGCAGGAAGATGGTCTCCTCTTCCAGCGCGTCGAGGTGCTGGTTGTTCAGCTGGGCCAGCAGGCCCGGTTCGGTGCGTGCGTTCATGCGGTGGCTTCCTGACGTGAAGAGATCGGCGTGGTACCCGCGACATGCAGGCCGCATTCCTTGGCGGCCTCGTCCTCCCACCACCAGCGGCCGGCGCGGAAGTCTTCGCCCAGGCTGATGGCGCGCGTGCAGGGCGCGCAGCCGATGCTCGGGTAGAACTGGTCATGCAGTGGGTTGTAGGCGACATGGTGCTGCGCGATGTAGTGCCATACGTCGCCCCAGCTCCAGTCGGCCAGCGGATTGACCTTCAGGATGGCCGGGTCGCTCGTGTCCTCGGCGGGCACGTCCGCGCGCGCGCCAGATTGCTCCCGACGCAGCCCGGTGATCCAGGCCTGGCGGCCTGCCAGTGCGCGGCCCAGCGGCTCCATCTTGCGGATGCCGCAGCAGGCCTTGCGCAGCGCGATGCTGCGGAACATGGCGCGGTCGCCTTCGCGGGCGACGAACTGCACGACCGACTCGGCCTGCGGCTGGTAGACCCGCACCGGCAGCCGGGAACTCGCCTGCAGCCGGGCCAGCAGCTGGTCGGTTTCCGGGTGCAGCATCTGCGTCTGCAGCACGAAGATGTCGACATCCAGCCGCAGATCTTCCAGCAGGTGGCTGATCACCATGTCCTCGGCGCCCAGGCTCGACGCCTGCGTGACCGGGGGGTGGGCGTCACCAGCGGCGCGGGCAAAGCGCCCGACGATGTGACGCAGCAGCGCGCGGGTCCGGGTCAGTCGGGCGTCGAAGTCCTTGCTGGGGCGGGCGTGCAGCGCGATCGCGCTCATGCGGACGCAGACGCAAAGCGCGGCGCAACCACCACCGCATCGCCCTGGTAGAAACCGTCGAAGCGCTGCAGCTGGCGGCGTGCCACGCCGGCGTCCTGGTCGGCGCGCAGCACGGCGCTGTCGAAGCCGGAGCGCTGCATCTGCAGCACCTGGTCGACCAGCACGTCGCCGGTGGCGCGGATCTCGCCGGTGAAGCCAAGGCGCCGCCGCAGCAGGAAGGCCTGGCTGAAGGCGCGCCCGTCGCTGAATTTCGGGAAGTGCAGGTCTACGCGGGTGACGCCCTGCAGCGAGAGCGTGCGCGGATCGGCGTCGTTGGCCAGGCCCAGGACCGCCGGGTTGGCGGGGTCGGCCGGGACGTGGTCGCCGGGTGTCAGCAGGTGGATCGGGCGGGTCATGGTCAGACGGTTTCCATGGTCTGGGGGATGGAGGTGCGCGCGGTGCTGCGGCGGGCGCCATTGGCGGCGCTGCGGAACGGGTCCGGGCCCACGCGGCGCAGCGTGTCGATGAAGGTTTCGCTGCGCTGGCCGGCGCCGGTGCGGTACACCCGGTAGGTGTCCAGCAGGGCTTCGATCACGTCGGGCACCTCCGCCGCCGCGAAGGACGGGCCAACCACCTTGCCCGGCGTGGCCGCGCCGCTCAGCGTCGAGCCATCGGAGCCGCCCAGCGTGATCTGGTACCACTCCTGCCCGTCCTTGTCGACGCCCAGGATGCCGATATGGCCGCTGTGGTGGTGACCGCAGGAGTTGATGCAGCCGCTGATGTGCAGGTCGATCTCACCCAGATCGTGCAGCTCGTCCATGTCCTGGTAGCGCTCGGTGATCGCGTGGGCGATCGGCAGCGAGCGGGCATTGGCCAGCGCGCAGAAGTCGCCGCCGGGGCAGGCGATCATGTCGGTCAGCAGGCGGATGTTGGCGCGGGCCCAGCCCGCATCGCGGGCCACCCGCCAGAGGGCCTGCAGTTCGGTGGCCCGCACCCAGGGCAGCACCAGGTTCTGGTCATGCGACACCCGGGCTTCGCCGGCGCTGAAGCGCTCGGCCAGGTCGGCGGCCAGGTCCAGCTGGTCGGCGGTGGCGTCGCCCGGCGCATAGCCCGGCCGCTTGAAGGACAGCGTCACGGCGCGCAGGGCCGGGTCGCGATGCGGGGCGACGTTCTGCTGCAGCCAGCGGTCGAAGTCCCGCTGCTCGGCGGCGCTGAGCGTGCGCTGCGGGGTCGGCGCGCCGCCTTCACCGCCGCGGACCGGCGGCACGAAGGACGCGGCGACGCGGTCGAACTCCGCCTGCGTGATCGTGTGCGGGGCGCCGTCCTGCGCGACGATCTGCGCGTACTCCTCCTCGACCTCCCGCGTGAAGCGCTCGCCCTCGGCCTTGACCAGGATCTTGATCCG